>NZ_CP103300.1:2102500-2402500 GCF_025562755.1 Endozoicomonas euniceicola | reverse complement strand
GACCAATCAGAAGGGAAACCGATGCAGGCTGGTCATACCCTTCCAGCCTGCGTTCCGTGCGGTGATGCAGCACAAATTTCAAATCCGAAGTCTGCTGTGCCATCCATTCATCCACATAAATGGCCGGATGTATCACAGGCACACGGTTTCTGCCGCATTGTTCACAGGCACTGATGGCTACCTGTTGCCAGTGTCGTAAACGTTTTTCCATTCGCTCCTGGTTCAGTTTGACTTCGCAGCGCTCACTGAACAGCGGTGTTATTTCTGTAACGCCTACCTCTGTCGCCTTCTGAATCGCATAATCCATGCGCTCACCACGACTCAGGCTCTGACCGAGATGAATCGACAGCGGCGACTCAACCGTTTTTTCAATTTGACGCTCAAGCAGCACCATCACGCTTTTTTTGCTGACGGACTCAATCCTGCCCTGGTAGGCAGAACCTTCTCCATTAAACAATATCAGGGGTTCCCGGGGTTTCATTCGCAGGACTTTACCGACGTGATTGGCCGCGCTGTCGGTTAACTCAACCATTGCGCCAGCATTCATGGGTTGAGGAAAATAAATTCGGGGATTACGCATTCGTATGACAGTGGTTAATTCAAGAACAGGCTGAATTATAACTGAGCAGAAAAGTAATAGTGAGCATAATGAACAACGGATTACGCACAAAGACCGCCAATTACCGTAGCCAGGCTTTGATTGCTTTTAACCGACTTTTTATCACAGGTCGCAGTTCTATCGCAGAATATAAATGACCATCATCACCGGAGACATTACCCAGTTCAACACGGGACACGACCTGCTGCTCCAAAATTCTTTCTCTGGAATTTATACCATCCCCCACTTCAACGGCATATTTATGACCCGCTTGCAGGGCATTATGAATATTCGCCTTCCCATAATCGACTTCCATGCCAAATGGAAAACTGACGAAGTCGCCACTTTTGCCGTGTTGCATCATGATGTCCCGTGCCAGCGTAATTTCCCGTTCGGCGTGTTCGGTTCCTGAAAAAGCATTTAAAGGATGATGTTGGTGAGTGTGTGAATAAAAGCCCGCACCATACTGACTCATTTCATCGACTTGTTGCCAGGTAAGATACATTTGCTGCTCTTGTGCAATGGCTGTCGCATTTAAATTGAAATGTCTGAAAAGAGTGGCCAGAAGTTTATTTTCATATAGGTACTCATAATGCTGACGACACCATATTTCGATACCTCTGGCATTTGAAGGTACTTTTTCTATGTTGTTTTCAACATATTTGTTAAATGCTTTGGATGTTTCAACTTCCCCAAAATTGCTTAGCAAATAATTCAGTTCGTGTAGCCATAAAAGCTGATTGTTATCGACTACGGCTGTATTGAGAAATACATCAAATAAAATCCCAATTTGTTTGAGTATGGGGAATGCTTTTGTGTAAACAGATTTCAGGCCATCATCGAAAGATATTGTACAGACAGGCTTGCCCTGAGGTAGCTCATTATTTTCAATAAGCTTTATTGCTTCCTGCAATGATAAGACCGTGTAATGACGAGTTAAATAATCCAACTGACGTGTAAATGCCTGCTCTGAAATCTCATCATTCAAATAGGTCATACATGGCGCTGATTTCATACCAATGCCATGATAAAACACGTTTCGTATATCATTGTGTTTTCGTACATGAGAATTAAAATCCGATTTACATAGTATTGTGCCAAATAAATCAGTAGCAAAAATGATAGATCGATTTAACACTGCTCTATTCCTCACTGATATTGAAGTCATTAAAAGGTAGTGGTTTATGTTCTATTCCCCGGAGTGTCTTTTGCAGCCCGCCACGGAAAATATAAGCGAGTAATTTTATATCATGCAATATCGTTCGGTGTTTAAACTGATACTCTTTACCGATACTCATATCTTGCCTGATGGTCTTGACGGCTTCACCCTGAAGTAATTTTTTTGCCACCGCAGCGTATAACCCGGCCCCAACTTTTACTGACTTTGCGAACGCCGTGTGATGATCATCCTGCGCAGTGATTTTTACGCTGGCTCGACCATAGATATCGCCCCCATCTACTTCCAGAGAGCATTGGTGGACTGTCGCTCCTACCATGTGGGGTTCTCTGTTATATAAAGGCCAGAATGCACATGAGCAACCGCGATAATAGGGTGAAATTCCAGTATGTAAGTTCAGTATTGATGATTTTGCTAAACTGATGACCTGTTGTTTAATAATGCCGGTACCATAAACAAAAATATAATCGGGAGCGCACTCTTTAATAAAAGCAATACTTTCTGTACTATTTGCCGAATACGGAGTACAAACCGGCAAGTCGGTTGGAATATAATCTTCCTTATTTATTGAACCAAGATAACGCTTTAAAATTGCTAACTGCTTATGATCTATCCGAATCAATGAACGCAGTGACTTGGTGACGATTCTTTCACAAAACACCAATGGATTATAACGTTTCATTCCATGCTTCAATGACGCAAGAACACTTCGTTTCTTTTTGTGTTGTTCAACAACAATGCCACATACCTGATCACCCAAAGCAGCCATTAATTGCTGAGTGACATATTGCTGCTCAATCCCTTCAGCAGTAATAATTAACGCTTTCATAAGGTTACTTGATTCTCATATTTATAGGGACGTAACTTAAGCCTAACCAGAAAGGAGGCAATGAAACAGTGCTAATAAAAATATAGTCACTAAAAAGGCATAATCAAAGCTCCAGCCTTCTCCCATATGAAATGAGCCTAACCTCCCTCAGCAGGTTCGAGAACCACTCGTCAAGGCACCAGTACCAGAATCTTGCTGGGATAGAAAAATCAGTACTATCAATGGGTTAAAGAGGTTTTAAGAGTGCTCATGTAACTTTTCTACAAACCGCTTCAAAATTAGCAATTAAGACACCGCTTTTCCCTATTGTTGCCTCCAATTGTTATACCTTTGGCGGATCATGATTGCGCATTTCACAAAGCCGCTCCTCACTCATTAACCAGGGCAGATAAGGAGTGAGATCATTAGGTGGCTTCCTGCCATTTATGGCACAAGCCTCAAGATAGGCACCCAGCCAGATTTTTGGATTAATATCCCAAAGCTTTAGCGTCATAAAAACGCTGAATAGAAAAGCGGCTATATCAGCACTCCATACGCTGCCAGAGCCGTAGTAATTCTTCCTGCCAACGACACCTGTGCGCAGTGCTTGCTCTGCAGCGTTGTTATCCATGGGGATACCGGGATCAGTGACAAAGCGGGTCAATCCTTCCCAGTGATTCTGTAGACTTTCGAGCACTTTTTTCGCTCTGACTCGCAGTTTAGGACGATTAAGTTCCTGAACCCTCTGGATTGCCATCTGCTCTACCTGATGTTCAAGCCGTAACTGCTGTGTTGCTAGCTGCTCTGGTTCATCAAGCACTTCAAGTCGCTGACTATTAAGATGATATAAACGACCAATCCTGTTCACCCAGGTGGCGCTCCATTTCTCCAACTCCGGATCACCTCGTTGAGCGTCAATAAAATCCCGCCTGACGTGAGCCCAGCAGAAAGCTAAATTAATGACACCGCATCATTCGCAAGCTTTTTGTACGCTGAGTATCGGTCACACACCAGCGTTCCAGCCCCGTCACCAATGATCGACTCTGGTACGACAGCCGCACGGGTGTCAGCAATGCTGAAATAAACCGCCTGATCACAGAGAAATACCCAAAGCCAATGTTTGTGAGAACCTGTGGTCTCATGTGCCCAGCTGATCCACCGGGTTTCATCAGCATGCCACTGATCGCTACTGGCGACGAATTCCCGAGTAGCTTCGGCAACCGGCTCAAAAAAGGGCGTTATAGCTTCCAGGCCAAAGGAGATGGTCGCCTGCGACAGTTCCAGTCCCTGAGTCTTATAAGACTCAAGTTGCCTGTTTATGGGGATGCCGTATGCGTACTTATTCAGCAACAGCTCCACCCAGACAGAAATACCAAGCTTTCCTTTGTTGATGAGTCTTGGTGGAGGTGGTGGAGTAGTAATATTGGGCGTTTCAGGGCACTGGCAAGTTTTTTGGTAATGCCTTCGGTGATAACGACGAACGTGAGCCTTAACTTCAACTTCAATTACGTCGCAGCTGTCGTCATTGAAAAAAGACTTGAATGGCCGGTGACAGACTGTACAACACTGTTTGTCCACTGGTAAGTCTACAGACTCATGAACCACTGGCAGGTTGTTGTGAAGATGGCGACCAGAGCCGGGGACTCCGGGCTGGTGACCTCGTTTTCGATTTGAAGGTGGCCGGGTAGTATTGCCACTTTTCTTTGAAGAAGAACTGGTCTTCTCTGATTTACGACCGAAAAGCAAGTGCTTCATGTGTGCCAGTTCTGATTTCAGATCAGCGACCTGGGTGTTCAACCCAGCCATTTCGGCTTTATGCTGAGCGATAAGAGAGGCATTTTTAGCCAATACTTTTTTCTCTCGGCCACAGGCCGCCTTCCACATGGCATGCCAGAGTTTGGCCTGCTGTTTTAGCTGGATGTGTTCCTGCTTGGTGAGGATGACCTGCGAGGTAGCAAAGGGGGCAGGCAGTAATGCAGGTGTTGTGCCTGATCCTGAAACATGAGCATTTTGCATACTCTAAAAGTAGACGACTTTGAGCTTATGTTTAGTGGTTTGTAGAAAAGTTACAATCAGTGTACGGAATCCGATTTAACCCTCTTAAAGCTCAAGGTTCCAGCAAATCCTCTGTACGGCAGGAGCCTGGTTCAGGGTATAAAAGTGTAATCCCGGTACACCATCTGCGATCAGTCGTTCGCACAGTTTGGTAACAACTTCTTCGCCAAACTGCCTGATGCTCTGCACATCGTCACCATAAGCCTCCAGCTGCTTGCGAATCCAGCGGGGAATTTCAGCGCCACAGGCATCTGAGAACCGGGCCAGCCTTGTGTAGTTGGTAATGGGCATAATGCCGGGAACAATGGGGATTTCGATCCCCAGAGCAGTGGCGCGGTCGCGGAAATGGAAATAGGCTTCCGCATTAAAGAAATACTGGGTAATCGCCGAATTGGCCCCGGCGTTGACTTTACGTTTAAAGTTCAACAAGTCCTTCTCAAAGCTCTGTGCCTGAGGGTGTGACTCAGGGTAAGCGGCGACTTCAAGAGTAAAGTGGTCACCGGTCTCTTCACGAATAAAGCTGACCAGCTCGTTAGCATACTGAAGTTCACCGTGAAAACCTCCCATACCGGAAGGCAGGTCACCACGAAGAGCAACAAGTCGATTAATACCCAGTTGCAGGTACTGCTTCAGTAATGCTCTCAGTTCTTGCCGGGTATCACCAACACAGGAGAGATGCGGTGCCGTACTGACTCCCGTCACCTGACTTAATCCCGTAACCGTTTCAAGGGTACGATCCCGGGTTGAGCCACCGGCACCGTAAGTCACCGAAAAGAATTCCGGCTTGTTCTCTGCCAGCTGGCTGGCAGTGATTTCGAGTTTTTTAGCCCCCTCTGCGGTCTTGGCAGGAAAGAACTCAAAACTGATTGGCAGCGTGCTTGTTGTCATTGTCATATTCTTTACGGCTGTATGCTTTTGTTATTGACCGTGAGCCACGACTTACAGTCAGCGGCCATCATGCTTGCATAACCCACCATCCATGGCAGGTGGACGACTCAGTATTTGTAGTCATCACCCTTAAACGGACCTTCAACCGGCACGTTAATATAATCCGCCTGTTCCTGCGTCAGTTGCGTAACAACGCCACCAAAACCTTCAACCATGTAACTGGCCACTTCTTCATCCAGCTTCTTGGGCAGCAGGCTGACGTAAAGGTTAGCCGCCTTTTCTTCAGCAGGCAGGCTGGCAAAACCCGCTGCATAAAGGTGAATCTGAGCCAGCACCTGGTTGGCAAAGGAACCGTCCATAATGCGCGATGGATGTCCGGTAGCATTACCAAGATTCACGAGTCGCCCTTCTGACAGCAGAATCAAATGATCGTTGTCGTCTTTATTGCGCCATATTTTATGCACCTGAGGTTTAACCTCCTCCCACTCCCAGTGTTCACGCATAAAGGCGGTATCAATTTCGGTATCAAAGTGCCCAATGTTACAAACCACACAGCTGCTCTTCAGGGTTTTCAGCATATTGCGGTCGCACACGTGTACGTTGCCGGTGGTGGTGACCAGCAGATCCGTTGTCGCCAGAAGTTCTTTGTTAATGCTGTTTTCAGTGCCGTCGTTTTCGCCATTGATGTACGGCGACACCACCTCGAAACCGTCCATGCAGGCCTGCATGGCACAGATTGGGTCAACCTCGCTGACTTTAACAATCATGCCTTCCTGACGCAGGGAAGCAGCAGACCCTTTGCCCACATCGCCGTAACCAATGACCAGGGCTTTCTTACCGGCCAGCAGGTGGTCTGTACCTCGTTTGATGGCATCGTTAAGAGAGTGACGGCATCCGTACTTGTTATCGTTTTTGCTTTTGGTAACCGCATCGTTCACGTTGATTGCAGGCACTTTAAGGGTGCCTTTCTCCAGCATTTCCAGCAGGCGGTGAACACCAGTGGTGGTTTCCTCAGAAATACCATGAATGTTATCCAGCAACTCAGGAAATTTATCGTGCATCAACAGGGTCAGGTCACCGCCGTCATCCAGAATCATGTTGGAGTCCCAGGGTGTCCCATCCTGATTAAGAATGGTTTGTTCAATACACCACCAGAACTCTTCTTCGGTTTCGCCTTTCCAGGCAAAGACAGGAACACCAGCGGCGGCAACCGCAGCAGCGGCATGATCTTGTGTCGAGAAAATATTGCAGGATGACCAGCGAACCTCAGCGCCCAGTTCCACCAGTGTTTCAATCAATACGGCGGTCTGAATGGTCATGTGAATACAACCCATGATGCGGGCGCCTTTCAGTGGCTGCTGATCACGATACTTACTGCGAATCGTCATCAATGCAGGCATTTCACCTTCAGCGATTTGAATTTCACGTCGTCCCCAGTCTGCCAGGCTGATATCAGCCACGCGATAGTCGGTAGAAGCTGTCTGTGTTTCAAGAATGGCGCTCATAGGTATAACCTGTCTGCGTATTTTCCGAAGAGTGTTAAGGAGTCTAGCAGTGCAAAAAACCTATATCAATTAATTTTGATATAGGTTTTCAGGTTCAGCTGAATGCAGCCGTTCGTCAATCGTGGGTAAACTGGTTATTTTGAATCTGATAGTGATAATGAATCTGTCTCATCAACCGTACCAGCTGCTTAACTGGAACATCCAGGTCATCGGACAGTTGCTGGAGGTTGTTGCAGTTATGACGCAAACGTTCGTTGGCAATCCCAAGCAGGATATGGGGCTCAAGGCGTTCAGGATGATTCAGTTCCATAAACGTAACTTTTCTACAAACCACTAAACATAAGCTCAAAGTCGTCTACTTTTAGAGTATGCAAAATGCTCATGTTTCAGGATCAGGCACAACACCTGCATTACTGCCTGCCCCCTTTGCTACCTCGCAGGTCATCCTCACCAAGCAGGAACACATCCAGCTAAAACAGCAGGCCAACCTCTGGCATGCCATGTGGAAGGCGGCCTGTGGCCGAGAGAAAAAAGTATTGGCTAAAAATGCCTCTCTTATCGCTCAGCATAAAGCCGAAATGGCTGGGTTGAACACCCAGGTCGCTGATCTGAAATCAGAACTGGCACACATGAAGCACTTGCTTTTCGGTCGTAAATCAGAGAAGACCAGTTCTTCTTCAAAGAAAAGTGGCAATACTACCCGGCCACCTTCAAATCGAAAACGAGGTCACCAGCCCGGAGTCCCCGGCTCTGGTCGCCATCTTCACAACAACCTGCCAGTGGTTCATGAGTCTGTAGACTTACCAGTGGACAAACAGTGTTGTACAGTCTGTCACCGGCCATTCAAGTCTTTTTTCAATGACGACAGCTGCGACGTAATTGAAGTTGAAGTTAAGGCTCACGTTCGTCGTTATCACCGAAGGCATTACCAAAAAACTTGCCAGTGCCCTGAAACGCCCAATATTACTACTCCACCACCTCCACCAAGACTCATCAACAAAGGAAAGCTTGGTATTTCTGTCTGGGTGGAGCTGTTGCTGAATAAGTACGCATACGGCATCCCCATAAACAGGCAACTTGAGTCTTATAAGACTCAGGGACTGGAACTGTCGCAGGCGACCATCTCCTTTGGCCTGGAAGCTATAACGCCCTTTTTTGAGCCGGTTGCCGAAGCTACTCGGGAATTCGTCGCCAGTAGCGATCAGTGGCATGCTGATGAAACCCGGTGGATCAGCTGGGCACATGAGACCACAGGTTCTCACAAACATTGGCTTTGGGTATTTCTCTGTGATCAGGCGGTTTATTTCAGCATTGCTGACACCCGTGCGGCTGTCGTACCAGAGTCGATCATTGGTGACGGGGCTGGAACGCTGGTGTGTGACCGATACTCAGCGTACAAAAAGCTTGCGAATGATGCGGTGTCTATTAATTTAGCTTTCTGCTGGGCTCACGTCAGGCGGGATTTTATTGACGCTCAACGAGGTGATCCGGAGTTGGAGAAATGGAGCGCCACCTGGGTGAACAGGATTGGTCGTTTATATCATCTTAATAGTCAGCGACTTGAAGTGCTTGATGAACCAGAGCAGCTAGCAACACAGCAGTTACGGCTTGAACATCAGGTAGAGCAGATGGCAATCCAGAGGGTTCAGGAACTTAATCGTCCTAAACTGCGAGTCAGAGCGAAAAAAGTGCTCGAAAGTCTACAGAATCACTGGGAAGGATTGACCCGCTTTGTCACTGATCCCGGTATCCCCATGGATAACAACGCTGCAGAGCAAGCACTGCGCACAGGTGTCGTTGGCAGGAAGAATTACTACGGCTCTGGCAGCGTATGGAGTGCTGATATAGCCGCTTTTCTATTCAGCGTTTTTATGACGCTAAAGCTTTGGGATATTAATCCAAAAATCTGGCTGGGTGCCTATCTTGAGGCTTGTGCCATAAATGGCAGGAAGCCACCTAATGATCTCACTCCTTATCTGCCCTGGTTAATGAGTGAGGAGCGGCTTTGTGAAATGCGCAATCATGATCCGCCAAAGGTATAACAATTGGAGGCAACAATAGGGAAAAGCGGTGTCTTAATTGCTAATTTTGAAGCGGTTTGTAGAAAAGTTACGTACTCTGGCTATTAACGTAGTCCTTCAGAGTCTCGATAGTTGCACCGCCAGCACTGCAAGCAAAGTAAGACCTTGACCACATTAAGCCTGCTTTGCTCTGAGCAGTAAGGTGGGTATTCAGCATTCGCAACCGTCTTGATGATGTTGATTTGAGATTATTTACCATGACACTGATAGCCAGTTTTGGTGGGTAGGCCACCAACAGGGGTACGTGATCTTTTTCGCCATCCATTTCAAGTAACTGGCATTCCAGTTTTTCACATGCACTCTCGAACGACTCCCGTAACTGCTTGATCATATAGCCATCAAAAAGCTTTCGTCTGTACTTTGTCGTGAACACCAAATGAACAACCAGCTTGGTAACGCTATGTCGTTTGCGAAGATACCCTTTAAGCAAATCTTTATTGTGTGCGCTCACTTGAAAACCTCTTTCAAATACCTGTAATATAAACTTTATATTAATGAGCACTGAAATAACGTTCCATGCTGAGAGCCACCAAAGTACGAATCTATCCAACATCAGAGCAGGCGGAATTTCTCGACCGTCAGTTTGATGCTGTGCGGTTCGTATGGAACAAGGCCCTGGCTATTAAGGTTCATTATTACAAGGTTCGTGGGCAGAGCCTTTCTCCCAAAAAACACCTGAAGCCCTTGCTGGCAAAAGCCAAGAAAAGCCGAAAGTACTCATGGCTGAAAAACGCTGACTCTATTGCACTGCAACAGGCCGCTATCAATCTGGATACGGCCTTTCAAAACTTTTTCAATCCCAAATTGCAGGCAAGATTTCCTCGCTTCAAGAAAAAGCATGGCAAGCAAAGTAGCTACCATTGTACGTCTGTCTCTGTGGGCGATAACGGGATAAAAATCCCCAAGTGCAAGCCCATAAGGGCTAAAGTGCATCGTGAAATAGTGGGTAAGGTGAAGTCTGTCACCCTGAGCAGAACGCTAACCGGCAAGTATTTTGCCTCCATATTGGCTGATGATACCCAGGAACAACCAAAACAGATTGATAATCTTGAAGCTAATCAGGTTGTCGGTGTTGATATGGGGATTACTGATCTGGCTATCACCAGTACCGGCCATAAGACTGGCAATCCTCGCTTTCTGAAAAAAGCACAACGTAACCTGAAAAGAAAACAACAGGCTCTATCTCGCTGCAAGAAAGGCTCAAAAGGTAGGCACAAAGCCCGTTTATTGGTGGCAAAGGCGCATGAGCGTGTAGCCTTTGCCCGTAATGATTTTCAGCATAAGCTATCAAAACAACTCATCGACGAAAACCAAGCGGTGATTGTGGAGACACTGAAAGTTAAAAACATGCTCAAGAACAAGCGTCTTGCTCGTTCTATTGCTGATGCTGGCTGGCACTCACTGATAACCAAACTCGAATACAAGGCAAAGCAGGAAGGTAAACATCTGGTGAAGATAGACCAGTGGTTTGCATCCTCTAAAACTTGCTCAGTCTGCGATTTGAAACAGGAAAAAATGCCATTGAGAATCCGATCATGGGAGTGTAGCTGTGGTGCTATCCATGACCGGGATATTAATGCAGCTCGCAATATCAAGAAGCAAGGCATATTGAAATTAAAGGCGGAAGGACTGTCCGTTTCTGCTGATGGAGGCTTGCGTAAATCCGGCAGATTGTCGGTTGCTGCCTAAGAAATCAGAAGCCTCACCCGATAGGGTGGGGAGCAGTCACCAAAATCACTGTCACCGGAGGTCAAATGAATCCAGATCCACAGTATTCAGGAACTCCTCTGCAATGGTTATTAACTCTTCAGAATTAAGCACCAGCGCATTACTGGCATTGTGTGCCTGCCGTAGGTAAGTAGCTTTAAGACCATCTCTAATATAAATCAAATTCGACAGCAAGTTATACAGCTCTTCAGGAGAGGATGGCTCATGGGTACCATAAAAAGAATAAGGCTCATCGGAACCTGTATCAGGAGTTAGAATGGACCAGCAACAAGTTAAACGACTTCCCTTCGCATGTGTCATTTGATAGAGGTAATGACTAAAGGCTTGCTTAAGCGCATCACGGCATTGCTTTTTTGAGCCGTCAAAAATCTTTTTTTCCTCGGGTGTCAACTTACTGTTTTTATTTTTTTCCTCCAGTCGCTTTAACTCTGGACTATTCCTGACTTTTTCCTGAAACAGCTCTTCATATTTTTTATTAAATTTTGTGTCTCTCCAATTAAGACAGCCCGCGATAATCACCGGACGATGACTGGCCTTACCTGAGATAAACCGGGGAAATGCGGGTTGTCGTACCAGCATTCGCTCGACGTTTGGAATGCTCTCAGGCTGGTCCGTCCAAGAGTTCTGCAACGACGAGCTGGTGATCCTGGTTTCAAGGAATGAAGACTTACCTCCATGGTTATGGGTCACGATAAAATGATCACCACGTTGCTTTTGCTTTTGCTCTTGGTAAAACCGCTGCCAGTGCTGACTGTTATTTTCCGGGGACAATAATGTTCGATACCATTTTTGCAAACAGCTGTCGGCCTGAGTTCTCAGTTCATCGACACTTTGCAGGCGTACCAACAGATTATGTTGCTCAAGTGCTTTATCAGAATAATTGTAAACATCCGGTAATGGATCTAACCAGCCCGCCTGCAATGCTTCATTGGCAAAATGAATGACGGAAGGGCGGGTAAGCTCGACACCATTCAGTACATTCATTATTGTACTTAGCCATTCGAGAGAAGATTCTTTACCTTGGATAACCATTCTTGAGTGTAACTTTCTGAGTTCCACGGTCACCTGGTCTTCATCACTGTTGGACAATATCTCTTTAACCGCCTCAAACAGCAGTTCATATTTTCCTTTATCCACAGTACCGATAAGCTGCTTCTCTTCAGGGCTCAGCTCTGTCCTGGCCTCCAGCAGAGACCCCCCCAGAGACAAACCGGTTAAATCTTTCTGTTTCCACAGTTTTTGAACCAATTCGCAGGTCTCTGGCAATGCGCGGCCTGCCTCAAGGGCTTTGTGCAGCTCCTCAAGACTCAGATCACAAGCTTTGGCCAGACTCTGGAGCTGTTTCGGGTCTGCACCTTTAAGGAGTTCCGCGATCCTCCTTGTCTCAGTACTGGAACCGCTTTTGCTCTTATCAGAAGGCTGAAATTTAGTCCCGATCTGCCTGACATGTGCCGGAGCTCCGCCGAGATCCATTGATTCCCAACCAACACCACCGTTCAGTGAATACTCTGAATATACGTGAATTTCACTATCTACAAGACGAGAAGGAATGCCAAAATAGCGGCAGATAGCCACAAATACGAACGCTCGGTGTCGACAGCTTCCCTGCCTTTTCCGTAGCAGAAAACCGAATAAATTTTCATCACTTTCAGGCCTGCTGTCCCCCTTAAAGTCACTGCAATACTCTGTTATTGCCGCAATACGATTTTCCTGAGTTCTTGCCGACTTAATCCTCCGAATCAGTTTTTTTTGCATCGGCGGTATATCCGATGTTTCAAAGTTGCTAAAGAAATCATACAGCTCTGACTTCATTGACTCGGGAATAGTGCAGTCTGTTCGCGTACTAACTGCTGACGTATCGCAGGGCGAAAGCATTGAGTGGGGTTGGGGCACCTCTCTATTTTCTACAAGGTAGTCAACCCTGAATGGCTGCCCATCAATGGCATCCGGAAAGCATATCCAGTGCTGGCCAGTCAGACGATCTTTTCTCAGTCTATAGGGTATAGCTGGCGTGACTCTTAAAGCGGGAATCTTTTCATTAGAATGTAAGCCCGGTAAACGCTGCCATTCTTTTGCTTTACGGAGCTCTACCGCACCAAGGCTCTGTCCTGTGTCCAGAGCTACTTCTCCCTCAGGAAGTTCATATGGAATCACCGTTTCAAGACCGTATTCTCCTTTGACAAAAGGAACCTTCCCAAGGTTTCCATGACAGTCCATCCTTATATCAAGGACTTCCAGACGATACATACGAGGATCTATACCATTGTTAAAAATCCTTCTGGCTGATAACTCAGGCATTTTCTGGCAGTCATAGTCGGTTTTCCTATCCATAAAGGTGATCGGTATTGCTTCCGCACCAGCCCCTTCATTCGCTTCACCCCGGCGGAGCGGAGTTAAAGTGACTTTGTGTATTTCCCTCCAATAGGCCGGCCACAAATGCGTTTTATTAAAATCCCCCTCCCTTAGCTTCCGGTCTGCCGCCTCCAGGTAAGGTGTGTTTTCAGGCATTTCCAGAACCAGCTGTTGTTCCTTCGTCAGGGCAAAAACAGTATTTGCTCGTACCCCCGTCCGACCAAACCTCTGGTCAAACCAGTATTGCTGCCAGTTCCGATAAATAGCCTGAACCAACCTATCATCCGTATCATTCGGCTTAAGAGAAAGGCCCGATGCCTGCCATTGAGCCTGAGCCAGCATTTTGATGGCTTCCGTTCTCGCTTCTGAGTCACTCAGACTGGCCTTAATACGAATCTTATGGCGTTCGGTATTAATGTCGTTGCAATCACTGCGCTGTATCGACCAGGGGCGGTCAAGGTCTGTTACCGTCTGGTTGAGCCAATCGCAAAGGTCACGATCAACCTCCACTTTTCCGGGTTCCGTACCTGCCAGTTCCGGCAGTTGCTCTAACGAGGTTTCTGCTGCCATCAGGTAAAGCCGATAGTGTTGACGGATGCATTGACCCAGTGCGGTTTCGGTGAAGTCCCCGCTTTTGACGACAGCCCTGGCCACATTCTGCAAGTCAAGGCTGGAGGGCTGCAGTGGCCGGTTTTTTCCCTGTAAACAAGCCCTCAGTCGACAGTGCCACCGCGTCAGGCATTCGGCTGCGGATTTCCCTTCCGCCGTCTCCGGCAGCACGCTTTCTGCAATAGCCTGGAGTTCAGCCGGGCTGTATTGACGAATGGGCAGGTACCGGAACCGTCCTTTCAGGGCCGGTGACAACGGTTTTCTGCCACTGTATTCAGGCGGGTTGGTGGTCGCAAACAGATGGAAGCCGGGGTGGGCATCCCCGGCCAGAATATCATTCAGCTCCCCTTCCAGGTGCTGGCTGTCAATCAGGTTCATTTCTGAAACCACGACGATACCGCCATGGACTTTCGCCTGCCGGATGGCGTTGCGTAACGTATCCCAGGAGCAATCGCAGCCGTTCAGGTGGTGCACTGGCGGCATGGTCTGTTTCTGTTCTTCAACTTGCCGCCTGAAACTGTTGATCAACAGATTCAGGGTGACATCCTTGCCACGCCCGGCAGGACCTTCAACCAGGGTAGCCTGTCGGCCACCATGCTTACGGTCGCGATGATAAGCCTGCTGGCAACGACTCAAATCCTGGCCAAGCTGTCGCACCAGCTCACTGACCGCCGACCCGGAAGTATCAAACTCTGGTTTTGCCTGCCCGGTAACCTTTATAAATGTCTGTCGAATATTGGTCAGGGCCTGGTTATGCACCCGGTCACTCAGGGTAGAGTCTACCGGGTAGCGGGCAGAAAACCAGGATTCCAGGGCGGTTTCAGCCCCTTGCCTGGCTCCGGAAATTTCCGGGTTCAATACATCCCGGAAGCTCTGCAGGATCAGCCCGTTCATCTGCTCGCTGGTGACAGGGCCTCCGGCCGCAGTATCGGATAACGCCCGGTCCAGGTACCAACCCACCCAGCCGCAGATATCCGTCAGGTCCCTGGGGGTAAACTCATGCTCCGGCAACAGCTCCGGATAATATTGCCATAGCGCCATCACACTCCCGGTGGCAAGGCGGGCAATAGCTTCTGCCTGCTGTTCCGGAATATGACGCTGTAGCTGTCTGGCCAGGGCAGGCTCGACCACCCGGTCCCTCAAAAAAGCCTGGTTTAGTGATGGGTAGTAAGCCTTCGGCAGGAGCGCTTCGAGAGCCGGGTCCAACTGGCGTCCGGCGTAGTGATCCGGGTTACCCGTGAGAATCACACGGTGTTGCGGGCTGACTTTAACAGGATGGCCGTTCACGTAAATACAGGGTTCCGGTTCCCACAAACCTTTCAATGAGGCCAGTAATCCGGTCTGGGCCAGGTTGGCCTCATCCAGCACCAGGGTGACATAGTCTCCGTCAGCGGCGGGTTGAGCCGTTGCCCACTCCATCAGCACCCGGTTTTGCGACTCCATGTACCGGTCGCCATCTTCGGGACACTCCCGCCATTGCCAGCTTTTCATCAGGGTCTGTTCGCTGTCGGATGGTCCGAGGGAAACCACCCGGCCCCATCCTTTGTCCCTGGCCACTTTGGCTGAAAAATAACTTTTCCCGGTTCCGGTTTCTCCCTGCAGGAAGATGACCGGGGAATCCGAAAGCCGCTCACCCAGTCGGGATAAACGACGACTTTCACGATCCTTCTGGTTCATGGAGCCATGATAGAGATCACTCGCCAGGGACGGGAGGGGAGCCTCGGTACTCCCCTGCCACGCAAGCGATTGATCCAGTCGTGCAGTGATGCGCCTGATGCATTCGGTCTCTTCATTGTCAGTGACCCCGCTGCTGATGCCAAAGCATTCCGCTGCCAGGGCGTGAATAATCTCTGACCGTGTCCGGGTATCCTTCTCACGTAACTGCCAGCCGGAAGCCAAGGCATCTTCCAGACGTTTAACCCGGCTTGCTGACCTGATGGTTAGCGGTTCATGCTGTTTTGCCTCAATGGGGTCAACCCCCAGTTGACAAGCCACTGCCTGTCGCTGCTCCTGAGGGACATGGGCAACAATCAGGGCACAGAGCCTGTCCAGGCATTTCGCCTTCCCGAAAGACGAATACGAAACTGTATTTTTATTTTGATTCCCATCGGGCAATAACAGACCCGGGCCAAAGGCTCTGGCCAGTTGCCATACATTCTGCCGTACAAACTCTCTATCAAGCTGCCGGGGGGCGCTGTTGATCACGGCATTCAGGCGGTCCGGGTCAACCCAGTGGGTTTGGCCTGCGTCCGGCAATAACTGTTCGCAGACCACTTTCATAAAATCACGTACCGATGGGTTCTCCCGGGTGCCGTGGGTTAACACACTGTTAATGGCCTTGCGCCAGTGGCGAGGTCCAGGTTGCAAAGCCTGGTCAACCTGTTGTGCCCGTCGGACAGCCCGTATCAGGTTGTTCAGCAATCCTTCCGTCATTTCAGGCAGTGGCTGACAGCAACGGTCAGCAGGGATGGTTTTAAAGGCTTCATAGAGTTGCTTAATGGCCTGCTCAGGCAGCTGGGAACGGGGCAAATTATGACGTGATGAACTGAGCGCCCAGATATCAGCCTCAGGACATCGCTCACCACTTGTGATCACCGAATGCCATAACCGGGATGGGCTTTGTGCGTCTTCAGGCCAGAGCAAGGTGATGTCGGCTTTCGGGTAGGCCTGCAACCTGCCGTTAACCAGCAGTGGCTGCCCACAAACCAGAGGTTCCAGCAGTTGCTGTAAGGTTGGGTTACTCTCCAGACCTCGAAATACAACGGGTTTGCCAGCAAGCAAAGCGGCTTGCAGGCCACTCTGGCGATGACCAAAACGCGCCTTTTTTTCCGAGGCGATATGGATATTGTCAAACAGCTGGCTGAGGCTGGTCTGTTCATTGACCTGAATCACCAGGGGGGCGGGCTTCTGATCTTTAAGCCAGCGAACGGCCAGAGCACTTTGTTGATAAGTGACAGCGGTAAAGGGGGTATTATCGCCGATAATGTGGCTGGAACCACCGACGACTCCCAGCCCAAGTGACTCCGGTTGTCCCTGTGCATGAGTGACCTGAAGCTGCGGCTGTAAGCCTGTCGTCTCGCGGATATTCTGAAGGGCGCCCAGCAGCTGGAACCAGCGCGCCTCACTGAGGGGAGAAGTGACTGTCACCACGCCACCGGCCCGGATCTGATCCACCAGGCTGGTGTTAGGGGCAACCCGGCCTTCCCCGGTAATGCCAATGGGGTTCAACCATCCCGTCATGGTGGCCTGGTTAATAATGATTGGTTTTTGTTTCCCTGACGGCACCGGGGCGGCTGCATTCGCTATGACCATGGTGTTGAACAGAGTCCGCAGTTCCTCTCCCTGTACCGGCGTCTGAAAAAACTCAATATTGTCCGGCAACGCACAGGGAAGGCCGTTGCTTTCATAATGCTTTTGCGCCACCAACTGGCGAATCGCCTGTTCAAACGGGAGGTTATTCCAGTCGGCTCCTTTCAGAACCACCCGTTGCCCGTTCTTCAATTGCTCAAGCTTTCCGGGAATGTGCCGGATTCGCCCCTGCTGATCCACTCCGGGGCCACCAAACAGCAACTGCCGCCAGTGACTGTGGAAATGGCAGTTAATGACCAGGGTATCATCGTCATTCATGACGTCTTCAGTGGCAGGGGGGACTGTCGAAGCTTTATCAACATCCATCCGGGTTTCATCGCTGCCCTGCGGGTCAAACTGCCAGGTATTACCAGGTCGATTAACCCGCCGCCAGAAATCAGCGCCTGGCACCTCGTCACTTTCCCCCACTGACGTCAGCTGCTTACGGTCAGCCAACACCACAAGAGCCACATGCCGTTCCGGGGGGCGCTTCGTCTGGCTGGCTTTGTCATACAGGCAGGGATTATCAGGATCCAGTAAGTCATTAAACTTTGGCAGGTCTTCACAGGAGACAGAACGGATATCAATCACCAGAGTTAATGGCTCGTCATTCTCAAACAGTTTTCCCGGTAGAAGCTGGTGACGACCGTCCACTGAGATGCTCAGGCGGTTCAGCAGATTATTCTCTGAGAGATCATCGGGATGAGAAATAAGGACTGTATGACCTGTTTCTTCACCGTTCAGCGAATGAAGGAGGCTGCGAACTTCGTTGTCACCGTCAACAAAGCGAAAGTCAAAGGATCGGGCAGGCCCGGGAAACGAGGATTCAGGCAGGCTCACCGACCTGTTTTTTGGAGGTAGCGGGGGTTTAGGGGTATCTGGCGTAATTGTCAGCCTGGCAGCAGGCATATGGGCACTGATAACCTTCTCTGGTGCCTTCCGGGACGGTTCATGCTCTTTGGGCGGACTGACCGAAAAATTGTTGTTTTCACTGTTAACTGTTACGTCCACCAGTCCCTACTCCTTTTTAAACTGGTAATTATTATTCTGACCTGAAAGTAATAAATAAGTTTCAGTAGAGGAGGAATGTCCAGCCAACTCTACCCACCTTCATAACCAGTGCCTCAGCGTGAAAGAGCGCCCTGAAATGAAATTGAGAAGTTATTTCAGGGCTATTCCTGAAGGTGGATGATGCAGGCTCATTAGCTCAGATCAAATTATTGAACAGCAGCTCATGTATAATCGCAGGTTATAACGACATAGGATATTAAGTGGGGGGGAGATCATCCAGATGAACTCACTGGACAGTCATAAAAATTGCCCGGATGCATCAAAAAACCAGCTTTTACCTGTTGATTTTTTACCTGTCGATATAGACGACATGTCCGAACTGGTCACGCGACAAACGCTTGATATGAAGTTGCTGTACGCCAACAAAGCCTATTGTGACTTTACAGGAAAATCACCCAGTGAACTTCTGGGCAAAAATGAGATGGCGTTTGTTCACCCGGAGGACCGGGACAAACTCATTCATTATATTCATAGCCATGTTTTAAACAGCCCGGACAGCCACAGCAAAAAAAGTATAACTCTGAGGTTTATCAATAGCCTGGGGAAGACGGCATGGATTGAGTGGACAGGCCACCTGATACTGGATGATTATGGAAAACCTTCAGAATTTCAGGCTGTTGGCCGTGACATCACCCGGGAAAAATCCAGTATCGAGAATATTCTGACTCGTATTAATGAGACCGTTTTTACCATCGATGAGTCAGGTAATATCGAAGCCCTGAACAACATGCTGGAAAAACAGTTAAGCCTGTCAGTGCAAAAATTGGAAAAAGCATTGAACAACACTTTGTTTTCCAGTTCCGGGCCGGTGCAACAACTGCTTCAGACCGGTATTGAGTGTAAAAATATTGAGATTACTCTGCCCCGAAAAAAGTCAAATGCCCGATATTTACTGAGCGGCACGCTGCTGGAACAGACTTCTGATGCCCCAAAAAAAGCCCTCATCATCCTGCAACCACTGACAACTATAAACTCTGTTGCTAACCACTCAACAAAGGCTACAACCCAATACACCTTCGACACCATCATTACCAATAATAAAAAAATGCAGCAGGCGATTAAATACGCCAGATTATTTGCAAACAACAACAGCAATATTCTAATTACCGGTGAAAGCGGCACGGGTAAAGAACTGTTTGCGCAATCCATTCATAACGTTAGCAACCGGAAAAATGGACCATTTGTTGCGATTAATTGCGGTGCCATTCCCAAAGATTTGATCGGTAGTGAATTGTTTGGCTATGTCGAAGGGGCATTCACCGGTGCCAAAAAAGGCGGACAAACCGGTAAGTTTGAACAGGCTTCAGGAGGCACGCTGTTTTTGGATGAAATAGGCGACATGCCGTTAGAACAGCAGGTTGCCTTACTGCGGGTTATTCAGGAAAGCCAAATCATGCGTATTGGTGATAATAAATCGATCCCGGTGGATGTCAGGGTAATATGCGCTACCCATAAAGACCTGCTCACCGAAATCCATAATAAAAACTTCAGGCAGGATCTGTATTACCGGCTGAATGTTATGTCCATTGATATTCCCCCCCTAAGGGAAAGAGGTAGCGATGTCGCACTGCTCTTTGATCACTTTATGGAGAAAATCACCACCACGGTCGGCCTGCCGGTCAAACCCTGCTCCCCGGAGGTTATCGACTGCCTGTGCGACTACCCCTGGCCCGGTAACGTCCGGGAACTGCAAAATACCGTTGAACGACTTTACTATATCGCCAGCGATGAAAGCATCACGGTGAACCATTTACCGGACAATATCAGGAAGCACTTTAACCTGGATAGCCACCTGGAAAGCCACCTGAATAACCATCTCGATAACACCCCATATAACAACGCCCCACAGGCTAAATCCACAAAATCAACGCTCAGCGATATCAGGAAAAACCGTCAGGCAAACACTTGCAACACTGAAAAAGTGGTCATACAAACCGTATTAAATAAGCACAATGGTAATGTCAGCCGAACCGCTAAAGCGATGGAAGTGTCGAGAAGCACGCTTTACCGGAAAATGAGAGCCTACAATCTACTTTCATGACCTCTCTCGAAGCAGGGGCTTAGACCATCCCCTGCCTTTTGAATGGCTAAAGAGTACAAGTATTCAATAGAATCACACTGTACAATGACTACAGTCTATAAATAGTAAGTCACCCCCAGCTTGATATGCTCTTCGGTATCAGATTTTTTAAACCCGGCATAATCAATCTTTGTCTTCTGATAAAAACCAGTGACGTTTATCCACCATTTCTGGGCTGAATCGACAGGCTGGTTGTAGATCACCTCAAGCTTGTCGGCATCAATATTTTTGGTGTCAATATACTCAGGTTGAAAACTGAGATACCGACCATCTTCACCCAGCACAACAGACGCCAGAACATAAGCCTGGTAGCCTTCGCTTTTCTCCTTCTTAACGCCCCCCATCTTGTGCTCAACGCTGACATAGCCAACATTCGGTGCAAGGGACAAGTTCTCGGAGAATGAGTTAAGCTTACCAATCACGCCTAGCGCGGTAATGTCCATCTTGCTGTCATGGCCCTTGATGTAATCCACCGAGGTGCCAATCCCCCGTAACAGGTCACCCTCCAGATTGCGGACACCATAAAAGCGTACCCGTGACGTATTATTGACCTCAGCATCCCCCTGATCCCAGGTCCGGGTATGCTCTACCAGTCCCAGAATGTTGTATTTGGAGGCGATGTCAGAAGCCAGCCCAACGCTGAATTTGTAGTCTCGGTTACCCACCTCACTCCACAGGTAGGTGTAGGTGTTAGTAATATCGGAAGGGTCGATGGATTCTTCCCCATGGACAGAAGGTGCAGCCATAGCTGATGAAAGCAGTATTAACGGAATCCCCGTTAAGTTTGTTTTTATTCTGGTTGTCATTTTTTAAGCCAGTTTATTTTTTTTATGCGTTCATAAGGGGGGGAGCAATCAGAAACACACCGGGCTTTTGGCTTTTGGCTTTTGGCTTTTAGCTGTTGGCTGTTCGTAAAGCGGAAAGCGATCCTGACTGAAGTCCCCCAAAGACAGTAAACTTAAAGCTCCACACCCTCCGTCAATTTACCGATAGCCTTCATACCCGTACCGGCTTTATAGCCGCCATCCATGTCAATAGCTGTGCCGGTAAGATAGGTGCAGTCGTCTGCCGCCATAAAGTGATACATGGCCGCTATCTCTTCAGGCTCGCACATTCTGCCCAGTGGCCAGACGTAATCCTTGAGCATTAATTCAAGCTCGTTGCCTTCCGCATGAGCCATCGGCGTATCAATGGTGGATGGGCAGACGCAGTTCACCCGGATGTTTCGTTCCGCCAGTTCCAGGGCAGCGACACGGGTTACCTGAATAACACTGCCTTTTACTGAGCAGTAGGCACCGTATCCGGGGAAACCAATTTTACCGGCCAGGGAAGCCGTATTGATAATAGAACCACCGTCGTTCATATGGGCAGGCCCGTACTTCAGACCGTACAGAACACCACCAAAATTGACGTTGAATACTTTCAGGTACTCATCCATCTGAGCATCTTCCAGCATTTCACCGGGGACAATAATGCCAGCGTTATTGATCAGGGCATCAACCTTGCCATAAATCTCTTCGGTTGCCTCAAACAGACGCTTGACACTCTCCTCACTGGAAACATCCACATGAACATAACGGCAACCCAGTTCGTCAGCCAGCGCCTGCTGGTCAGTGATGTCTGCGATGATAACTTTCGCTCCGGCCTCACAAAACCGTTTCACCGTTGCCAGACCGACACCAGAGCCGCCACCGGTAATCACAGCCACTTTGTCTTTTAACGAAAACATTACTTTCACCCTGCCTTATACTTTTTTAAATTGGTTTAAGCACTGACCCGGCACATTGTAGATTCCATAAACCCGGTCACTACTTTGGTAAAACCACTCAGGGACTGATTCAGCTGGCTGTCGCCGGTATCCACCAGCAGTGTTTTCCCGGGAATCGCCAGTAGTTTGTCCTTGGTGGCAACAATCTGAATATTCTCTCGTCCTAACTGTTTCAAAATCCGTGGGCTAAGTTGTTGATTGCCCCGGCCAAAAATATGCCCCTGTCCTCCTATTGCTGTCACAATGACTGTCGCTGGTTGATCTTTAATCAGTTCCCATAAGCGACGTTCGCTGGCATCGCTGGCCACCAGCTCACCATTGCGAACCACATCGACACCGATCAAGGTATTATCGAGCCCCAGTCGTTCCATAATGCTGCGGGTGGTGGTGCCGGGCCCGATAATATAAATCCGGTTTGGCTCCATGTTATTCACCACATCCTGGCTGATACCCATTAATGTGGCGGATTCTGACTGACTTCTGACTTTGACATTCTGGATGCACTTACGATTGGCGGGTACCTGCATATAGCCGTATAGCCTGGCGCTGACACGCCCCTGCCGGTAAGCCTCCTCATCAAGATCCATGACTTCGGTCTCACGGGTTTCCGACAAAGTGTTAGTGAGGAACTGAACAATGGCCTGACCTGCCGCTTCCGGGTTAACGGCATAAACCCCCGAATGCATCTTGACCCCGGCCGGTATTCCCAGTACCGGAATACTCTGCCCAATAGCACTGTAAATATTCCGGGCAGTACCATCACCTCCGGCAAACAGAATCAGGTCTACCTGACGTGCAGCCATATCTTCCGCGGCGCGAACAGTATCTTCCGGTGTCGTATAACCTGTCTGGATAGCACCCAGCACAACAGGGTTCAGCCCTGCCTCCCGAACAGCGGCCTCTCCCATCTCTCCGGGATAAGTAAAAAGTTCCAGTGAGTCACTGATCTGCGAGAGCTTCCTGAGTGCCTGTAACGTTCGCTCAAAAGACTCTGAGCGCCCCCCCAGTTCAAGAGCCTGATGCTGAATCTCTGCTCCGTCACTGCCCTTCAGGCCAACTCTTCCCCCCAGTCCCGCTACGGGATTTATAATCACACCGACTTTTTTCATGGACTACATTACGCATGATCAGGATTTTGAGAAAAGCCGACCAGAATGGTTAAAAACCATTCTGGTTGGCTGTCGTACGACAATAATTACTTTTTAAAGCGACGTACGTACTGACGCCAGGTGCTGGCCACTACTTCAAATGACTCACCCATCACGTGATTCGGTACATGGCGGCTGGCTTTATAAGGTGCCTGCGCGACCATTTCCGGATTTTCAAGACACTCGTTCGCTACGGTTTTCAGCGCTTCCACGTAGTAGTCAATGTCTTCCTTGTTGTAGGAATCACAAGGCTCAGGCGTGAAGGGCTCAGGAACAGTGTAAGGGTGGTGGGACTGCCACAGCTCAGAGATGCCATAGTCCACCAGCCGGGCATTAACCGCATCGATACCCAGGCCACCGGTTTTCTCAAACAGCTTGTCGAATGACAGACGGGTCTGCTCCATACGACGCACTTCTGGTGAATAATGGAGAGAAACGCCCGGCACTTTTTCCAGAATCTCATCGGTCATGTACTGGTTGTTCAGCACAGAGATCACCGCCGCCTGTTTCAGACCTTCCGCGCCCAGGGTGCGACACCACATATACGCCCTGACCACAACAGGGAAGTTACCCAGGAATGCCTTGATATGACCGATGCTCTGTTCACGGTCGTAGTCCACTCGATACTTGCTGCCATCAAATTCAACCGTAGGCTTGGGCAGGTAAGGTGCCAGTTCCTCAATGCAACCCAGTGCGCCACAGCCAGGGCCACCGCCACCGTGAGGCGAGGAGAAGGTCTTGTGCAGGTTGAAGTGCATCAGGTCAAACCCGGCTTCCCGGGCCCGTGCAATACCCAGCAGGGCGTTGGCATTGGCCTGGTCATAAGCACACAGGGCACCCACATCATGGGCAGCCTTAGTGAACTCGTCGATCTGGTCGTTGTAGATACCGGTATCTTCCGGATTGGTGATAAAGATACCCGCTGTCTTATCACTCAGGGCCGCCTTGAACTCTTCCAGGCTGGGCAGGCCGGTCTTTTCGTCCGGCATCAGGGTGATAACCCGGTAGCCCAGGATGGATGTGGCCGCGGCGTCAACAGGGTGGGAGTGCAGGGTGGTGATGATCTCATTTTTATGGCTGTTGCCATTGGCCTTGTGGTAGGCGCTGATGATCTGCGCATTGGAGTAAATCGCATGACCACCGGAAGCTGGCAGGAAGGAGACGCGATCCATACCACCAATTTCCTTCATAATCTGCTCAGTTTCGTAGTAGATCTTCAGAATGCCCTGCATGGACTCTTCAGACTGAAGCGGATGCACACCCGCCAGACCCGGGTGACGGCTGACCACGTGCTCCTGAACCTTCGGGCTGTACTTCAGGGTACAGGTGCCCTGGGAAATACCCAGCGTGTTATCAGCGCCCATGTTTTCCTGGGACAGGCGGATGTAATGACGATTTACCAGTGCCTGGTTGACTTCTGGCAGAGCGGGCCTGCTCTTTCTTCTGACCTTGCCCAGTACTGATACGCCGTCGCCTACTTCAGACTTGACCGCGGCCTCAGCCTGTGGAACCAGAATGCCTCGCTCTCCGGGCGTTCCCATTTCCATGATAACCGGCTCATTCCAGCGAGCCTGATGAAACTCTCGTAATTGTACTTTTTCCATGACTTCTTTCCCCAAATCTTAAAAATCTTAAATAGCGGCCTTGATTGTTTCTACCAGCTCATCAATATCCTTCTGAGTGTGAATTTCAGTCACACAGTACAGGGCGCTCTGCCCCAGCTCAGGGAAGGTAGATGAAAGATCGTAACCACCAAAGATCTTCTGATTCATCAGGCTCTTGTTGATCTCAGACACAGAACGGCCAGTGCCACTGAAATCAACCACAAACTCTTTAAAGAAAGGACCGGACAGTTTGATTTCTACGCCAGGCAGTTCTGCCAGTTTGCGCGCCGCATACTGGGACTTTTGCATGATGCTCTCGCCCACGTCTTCCATACCCTGCGGCCCCATCAGCGCCAGATAGACGCCTGCTGCCATGGTCCAGAGTGCAGCGTTGGTGCCGGTAAATTCGGAAGCTTCTTCACGCACTGCGTAGGAAGTCCGCTCAAACGCAGCCACCCATGAAAAACCGATCTCTCCTTCAACAGAGGTCGGGGAAGCCGCTACCATCTGGTCTTTCAGTTCGTACAGATACTCTTTTTTGTCCTTGACCATCACATAGCCTGCCACGCCGCAACCGGCCAGCATATGCAGCCCCAGGGAGTGAATGTCACCACAGGCAATGGTAGCGCCGTAAGATCCCGGCGCTTCTACAACACCCAGAGAGATAGGATCGGCATAAACAATAAACTCAGCTCCGGCGGTTTTTGCCAGCTGCCCGATTTCTTCAGCCTGAGTTTCAACAATGCCGAGGAAGGTAGGATTCTCAATAAAGACGGCAGCGGTCTGGTCGTCCAGCTTCTGCTTCAGCTCGTCCAGGTCCAGCAGGCCGGTGTCGCTGTCGTACCCGATGTATTCAATCTGGGCATACTGCTGATCAATGCCACCCAGGTAGTTGTTAACAATCTCCTTGTTCTGGGGGTTCATGCTCTTTGGCATCAGAACTTTGCGACGACCGGTAATACGGCAGGCAATACGGATGGCATGACCTGCGGAAGCGCCACCGTCGTACTGAGGCATCGCAATACAGTCCATATCCAGCAGCTCAGCCATCATGCTCTGGTATTCAAACTGAATCTGGGACTTGCCCTGATCCGCCATCAAACCGGCATAGGCCGTACTCAGTTCACCACGGCCAATGATCTCGTCAACAACAGCGGGTACATAATGGGGTGCACAGCCTGCCCCCAGAAAGTACTTGTGGGTTGACAGGTTGGCGTTACCGGCCAGCAGCTCTTCCGTGTGCCTGCGTACGGTGTATTCATCCAGCATCGCCTCAGGGAGATTCATCTCCTTTTGCAGCAGGTGCTCCGGAATGGAATTAAACAACTCCATTTCGTCGGTTACATTGACTTTCTTCATCAATGCAGCCTTGGTCTCCGGTGCCGTATTCGGAATATAAGGATAAACCACTCTATTGTCAGTCATGCTTGACTCCCATAGCTCGACTTGCATTTTTATTGGTGAAAACTGCGTTAAAACTATTGCTTGCGCAGTTGTTCAGAAAAACGGTTTATTCCTATGGAAGGCAAACTGCATGCCAGAACTAAAAAACATTGTCGTCTTTATGTAAAGTACCAGAAAAATAGCGTATCTCCGGAGAGAAAATATTTGATCACAATTGTTAATGTGACCCAGATCAATGTTCAACAATGTGCTACAACTGTCGAGTAAATCGTATTATGACACAGCGTTGAGACACTAATGGGACAGTTCTTAGCCTGTAGATACCATCTACAAGTTAGACGTAATGGGAAGATGTACTAGAACTATGGTTGCTTTTCCGGTGCTGCCAGCCTGCCAGAACCTTCATCGGGTGATGAAATCAATACATACACGGTCCAGTCATCCAAAAACAGGCCTTTGGTGTTAACCATTTCAGTTGAGCCACGAACCTGCCCGTTCACCCGATATTCTGTTCTTTCACCTTTATTATCTGGCAGTGGCTCATGTCGGATCGCCACGTTGTCAGCCTTAACGCACTGCCCGATGGTGGCATTGGTTTCATCGTAAATAGCCCGTGCAGACTGGGCATCGGGCAGAATTTTACTGCAGACAAAGCTGTAGCGGTTTGACCATTGCCAGATTTCACAGCTGGTTTCCAGAGGCTGATAGGTGGATTTCCACAGGGTGATTTTGTTCTGGAAGTTTGGCTGTGAACGAATGGCCCGGAAGCCGTTGCCGCTGTTATTGAACACATAATTCAGTTGCCCGCAGACATCCTGCTGGTGGGGTTGTTGCGCCAGCTGCTGTCTTTCTTTTTCAAGGTGGGAGGCGCAGCCTGTCAGCAGTGCAGGCAAAAGAAGCACAGTCAGAATGACAATCCGTGCGGCGGGTTGAGAGGGAAATCGACCAGACATTTATCACTCCTCCAGGCTTCATGCCTGAGATATTAAAAGCGATAGTTCAACTGTGCTGCCACAATGTGCGAACTGTTATTATATTCCCCGGTGATTTTGCCGTATTCAGCATTCACGTTATGAGGCGGGGTGCCGTTATATTTTGCTTCTGAAATGTTACCTTTGTCCATCACTACATAAGCGTAAGCCACATCAATGCTCAACTGTTCAGTCGGCTGCCAGCTGGCTCCACAGGTAAACCAGTTCCGGTTGGCATCCGGAGAACGAACAGTACGATTTTTGTCGTCTACTGGTGACTGATCCCACATGTAACCCAAACGCAACAGCCATTGTTGTGCTATCTGGTAAGAGGTTCCGACGGAGAACGCCCATACGTCTTTCCAGTTCATGGGAATATAGGAGGATGGATCCGTGGTGATTTCCGGAGGCAGGTCGGGAATACCGGACTGGCTGATTTTTACATGGCGTTTGGCTTTGACGTAAAACTGCTTAAAACGACTCCAGCGGGTCCAGGTGGCGTCTGCCACCAGCGTCCAGCGAGGATCAATCTGGTGGGTAATGCTCAAAGCTACCCGTTCTGGCATGGTAATATCGAGTTTGGCATCTACCTTATCATTGACTGTTACATTAATCGGTGGATTTTCGGGAACCATCAGCCTGCCCTGTACCTTGATGTCACCATCCAGCGTAAACTCCAGCTGAGAATGATACACAGCGCCAATTTTCATTTGTTCGTTAATCTGCCATATAACCCCTATGTTCCAGCCAAAGGTATTATCGTCGCCCTCTATCGTCGCATCGATGGGCAGAACATCCGGAACACCGGCAGTTTGCGTCAGCTTGCCTTTGACATAAGCACCAATGAGTCCGATACCGATGGCAAAGTCTTCCCGTACCTTAAACGACAACGTACCTTGTAAATTGATGACTTTAACGCTGGTTTCATCGCCGAAGTACTTGCCGGGCCAGTCATCTTTGTAGTCCAGCTCAATACCAAAGGGGCCGTAAGCACTCAGGCCAACCGTTATTTGATCGTTGAAAGGCATTGATAAATGCCCAAAAGGAACCGGTGTCGTTTTTTGAAAGTCAGTGGTTTTGCCACGAAGAGTTTGCCCATTGTCATAGGGTGGGGGTAGAGGCGGTCTTTTATATTGTCCCTCGAACTCACCTCCTTTGAAGATCAGCGCAGAACCCACAGAGAGGGTATTGTGTTTCACAAAGCTGATTCCTGCCGGGTTATTGGCTGCTATAGAAGCGTCGACGGGGTTTGAGGCACGACCGGCAAAGCCTGCCCCCATGTAGCTGGCAGAGTTTTCATTGAGGCCGTAACCTGCTGCCAGACAGTGCGCAGAGTAAGCCATAACGCAGGACAGGGAGGCAACCCGGTATAAGCCGGTGGTGAGGTGATGCATGGTAAACCTCGACGACTATGCTGACATAGGAGAGCGATGGTCGAAATAGAATAAGCATCAAAGATTTATAGTTTGTCTGGCGGAAAACACAGAAGAAAATAGTTTGAAAGGTGATTGGAAAGACGGCCTTGAACGTCTGCAAAACCGTCTTAAAAATGGTCAGTTGTTGATCTTGGGCAACTGAAAGCGTGGCAGGGAAATATTGTTATACAGGGCAAGCAGTCGCATAAGCAGGACTAGAGTTGCAGAAATAACAGCGGCCAGTGTGAAACCCAGAACCGAGTTAAGGAAAACAAAGACAGCGCCGCCAGCAATAGCGGCAGAGGCATAGACCTCGTTGCGCAGCACATTAGGTATTTCATCCGCCAGTACATCCCGGATAGCGCCACCGCCACAGCCGGTCAGAACCCCCATCATTACTGCAACAACAGGCTCTGCACCATAAGTCAGGGCTTTATCCGCACCAATCACAACGAAGACCGCCAACCCCAGGGCATCGGCCACCTGAAGTGGCCACTGAGCCTTCTCATGCCACTTACGCAGTGCAATAGCGAACAGGGTAGAAGCAAAAATAACGGTTAAATACAGAGTGTCCTGAAACCAGAAGACAGGTGTCGCACCCAGCAGGACGTCACGAATAGTGCCGCCGCCCACAGCGGTCACGAAAGCCAATACCATGGCCCCAAAAATATCCATGTCTTTGCGACAGGCGACCCAGGCTCCACTGATAGCAAAAACAGCGGTACCAAATAAATCCAGGCTATATAACAGCATGTTCAGACTGACTGTGGAGTTAAAAAGTAAACAAGATTATATAGCCGGTAGTTGAGGGTCAAATATAGTCGGAAACCGTTATGTGGTGCGGGGCGCACCTACATGAAATGGTCAGGCAGACACCTTTTCCTCACTGACCGCGGACTCTTTCTGCGCTCCCTGTTCTGTTGCGGGAATAGCGCCATTCTTTACCAGCAACAGGCTCGCCACCGATAAAATACCACAACCCGCCATAACCATAGCCATTGGTATGGCCGTACCGTCATGTAACAGGCCGACAAAAGCCGCTGTTGCAGCGCCAATACTAAAACGCAGTGCGCCTGCCATGGCATTGGCAGTGCCTGCTGAACGAGGGAAATGAGCCAGCGCCAGGGCATTGGAATTTGGTCCTGTTAAACCTAAGCAGGCGACATAAACCATAATCGGTAAGACAATTCCCGCCAGCCCGGCGTTTCCTGTTTTAGCATTCAGAAGCAGGGCAAAGGCAGCCACAGCAGCACTCATGCTGCCGGTTCGGAGAATGCTAAACAGGGGCATATGGCCAATCAGGCGGATATTGACCATATTCATAATGCCCATGGCAAAGATGTTCAGGCCAAACAGCAACCCATAGCTTTCCGGATCAACACCATACAGTTCGATATAAACAAAAGGCGATCCGGTAATAAAGGCAAACATGCCTCCAAAGAAAAAGCCATGGCACAAAATGCAGCCCATGGCATTACGATTTTTAAGGACGCTGATATAGGTGGCAGCCAGTTCTTTTGCCGGTACATTTAAACGACGGCTTTCTAGTAATGTTTCAGGCACTCGCCACATTGCCAGCCCCATGGCCAGAAAAGCCAGCGCAGCCAGAAAGATGAACAGGCTTTCCCAACCAAAAAATCTTAAAATTTGTCCACCCAGAAGTGGTGCCAGAAGTGGAGCAACTGTCATCACCAGCAAAATAGACGACAATGCTTTTGCACTTTCCTGCCGGGGAAACAAATCCCGAACCATAGCCGGAATGGTCACCATCACCGCCGCCCCTGCCATGGCCTGCAATACCCGCACGATAATCAACTGGTTGGCATCGGTACACAGGGCAGCCAGTATGTTAGTAACGAGGTAGCCAACCAGTCCCGGCAGCATCACTTTCTGACGACCAAAACGGTCCGATAGAGGTCCGTAGATTAACTGCCCCAAAGCAAAGCCCATAGTGTAAGCACTGAGGGTAAACTGGATTTTACTGAGGGGCTCTCCCATATCGTTGGCAATAGCGGGCAGAGCCGGAAGATAGAGATCAATGGCCATGGGGCCAAGCATGGTGAGTGCACCAAGGGTCAGAATGAAAAGCATCCTTTCATTCTTGTTATTTATATCGATGGTCATACATCTGCCTGAGGTGAGTATATAAACGACTATGTCGTTATTAGTTCCTTCTGTTCGGTTAGATTGGGATATATACGATTAATGTCGTTAAACAGAGGTCAGGCCATTATAAAATTTATCGCTATATAAATATATGGTTAATTATTAAACAGAATAAAATCGGAAACGATTCTAAAACCGTGTTATTGGGATTTTTGTCGATTCACAGCCGTAAAAGCTCAGTTTATCCTGCTCTTCTGAAATCCAGAATGAACCTTGGCACAATTGTCTCGGCAATTGTTGCAACGAAACACATTCTGCAGCGAAAGACATCGTACAGTAAAAGGCAGGAGACCGTAACCGTGAATAAAAACGCATTATCTGAGCTGGGTGAGCTGATTGTCTCCAAAGAAAAGCTGATGAATGTTCTGGCAAATAATGTTGACGGCCTGAGTGACTATCCCAGCCTTCAGGCTCATGTCAGCAAAAAGCACCCGAATCTTCAGGCTTACCAGAAGCTTTCCAAAGAGAAGAAGAAAGAGTTTTATGATGCATTGGATGAACGCCTGGGCTGGATGATTTATGAGATGATGCTTGATGAAAAAATGGATTTTCTGATTGAGCGGGCGGCGTTTTTAGTAGGCGACGATATCAGCAAGCTGCACTCGTTAAGCCTGAAGGAGTTCGGCCCGGATTTGGTGGTCAGGTATTTAACAATGATCTGTTCAGCGGTTTACTCCCAGACCGAAGAACGCCCGTCTTACCCCTGGCTGGCAGAAAAAGGCCGCTGGGACCCAGCGTTCTGGTCCAATGCGGATAAAGCCTTTATCGCCTGGGAGCAGGGTTATCGCAGCCATTACAAACTGGATAACTGGTGCAAGGAGAATCTCGGCTGCCGGGCGCCACAATCGTGCATCAAGTTTTTTAAAACCATTGGTGATCCCGGGCAGATTCCCCAGTGGCTGGAAGTCTACGGTGAAGAGGCGTAGTGATGCTTAATGATGTCATTACTAAGCATTATTAAAGCTCCACTAAACAGGGACAAAAAGCTTGCTGATTCTGCTTTTGATAGAGTAATCAACCAGCAGCAGGGACAGTCAGTTTGTCAATGCTCAATCCCTCTTCAGTCAATCGGTGCGAGTGAAATGAAAAAATCGATCCTGGCAATTGCTACGGCAGCCGCTTTGTTCGCTACAGGTACTCAGGCTCATGTAACCTACCATGAGCCCGACCAGCAGATGGAAAAGAACCTTAACGTATACGGTACTGGCATCAAGGACTGGGAATACTCAAAGTTCGCCCGTTTCGCCATGGTCGATAACCACAAAATTCACTACTGGGCCGAGATTCCTGCCCCTGCTGAAAAAATGCCCATGAAAAAGGCAGCCAAACAGCTTGATGTCAGCAAAATCACCGTACCGGATGTCGTACCCGGCAACACCATCAGCATGTACAACCTGATGCGTGACCGTGCTGAAATCAGCTCCTACGTGATCATGAACAAGAAAGGCGAGATCATTGCCGAGGACTACTGGAACAACTCCAAAGTAGACACCAAGCACCAGCTGCACTCCGCTCATAAATCATTTACCTCCATGGCCTGGGCTGCGGTAGAAGCGACTGGCCTGGTGAGCGCGGACGAGAAGGCTGAAACCTACATCAAAGAGCTGAAAGGCACGCCGTGGGGCAAAATCAAAATGCGCCACTACCTGGACATGACCTCCGGCTCCAATACCATGGATATGTCCCGTGAAGGCTGGCACAACTGGGAAATGCCAGACGGCAACGTAACCGACAGCTCCATGTCGACAGTGGCTGGTTATGCTGGCCTGGTAGAGAAAGATGGCAAACTGGTTCCACCTGTGCAGGCAGAGAATGCCAAAGGCATTACCCGCCTCGGTGAATACCTGGAGCTCTACGCCCATAACCATGACCCTGAGTGGAAGCCAGGTGAGAAGTACCAGTATCGCTGCCTGAACACAGAAATGGTGGCTATGGCACTGGTTCGCGCCACCGGCAAGCCGCTGGCTGAAGTATACGACGAGTACCTTTGGTCCAAAGGCGGTTTCAACAACTACGGCGCCATGTACGTTAACCAGGATAAAGATTCCATCGGTTCCGGTGCTTACAATACGACGACCCGTGACTTTGCCATCGGTTCTTTCATCATGGCTAATGGTGGCAAGAACTGGAAAGGCGAGCAGGTTGTTCCGGAATCTTTTGTAAAAGAAGTCGTAGAAGGCGATCCGGTGGTTAAGAAAGCCTGGGCTCAGATTTCCTATGAAGGTCTGGCGGTTCCGACAGGTGCCTGGTACAAAAACCAGTTCCGTACACTGACTGATCCGGAAACCGGCGTTGATTTCTCTATGATGCTTGGTACAAACGGTCAGGTATCTGCCTGGGATCATAACACCGGCAACGTTATCGCTATCTTCGGTGATTACCGTAACCACACAGGGCAGGCGATGATTCACACGTACTTCTTCGATGTCATCAAGCCGCTGTTTAAGCGTCTGGCTGATGAACAGGCTGCTTCTTAACGTCTTTTGTCGTTTAACTTGCCCTGCCATTCAAGGCAGGGCTTTGTTCTGGTAGCAGGGCAAAAAGAGCAGAGGACTTTTTTGAGGCCTCTGCTTTTTTACTTTAAGGGAAGTGGCACAACAAGCTTGACCATGGAGTTTTCTTGCTTCCCTCTGTGATTGATTGTAAATACCCCTTTATCTTTGATCAGCGACTTTTTTATCCTTATTGATAATGTTGTAGACTTTGGCAGCTCATTGATTTTTGGGCATAAAAAAACCCGCAGGTCTGGCACAGTCAGTGACTGCTCCCCACCCTATCGGGTGAGGCTTCTGATTTCTTAGGCAGCAACCGACAGTCTGCCGGATTTACGCAAGCCTCCATCAGCAGAAACGGACAGTCCTTCCGCCTTTAATTTCAATATGCCTTGCTTCTTGATATTGCGAGCTGCATTAATATCCCGGTCATGGATAGCACCACAGCTACACTCCCATGATCGGATTCTCAATGGCATTTTTTCCTGTTTCAAATCGCAGACTGAGCAAGTTTTAGAGGATGCAAACCACTGGTCTATCTTCACCAGATGTTTACCTTCCTGCTTTGCCTTGTATTCGAGTTTGGTTATCAGTGAATGCCAGCCAGCATCAGCAATAGAACGAGCAAGACGCTTGTTCTTGAGCATGTTTTTAACTTTCAGTGTCTCCACAATCACCGCTTGGTTTTCGTCGATGAGTTGTTTTGATAGCTTATGCTGAAAATCATTACGGGCAAAGGCTACACGCTCATGCGCCTTTGCCACCAATAAACGGGCTTTGTGCCTACCTTTTGAGCCTTTCTTGCAGCGAGATAGAGCCTGTTGTTTTCTTTTCAGGTTACGTTGTGCTTTTTTCAGAAAGCGAGGGTTGCCAGTCTTATGGCCGGTACTGGTGATAGCCAGATCAGTAATCCCCATATCAACACCGACAACCTGATTAGCTTCAAGATTATCAATCTGTTTTGGTTGTTCCTGGGTATCATCAGCCAATATGGAGGCAAAATACTTGCCGGTTAGCGTTCTGCTCAGGGTGACAGACTTCACCTTACCCACTATTTCACGATGCACTTTAGCCCTTATGGGCTTGCACTTGGGGATTTTTATCCAGTTATCGCCCACAGAGACAGACGTACAATGGTAGCTACTTTGCTTGCCATGCTTTTTCTTGAAGCGAGGAAATCTTGCCTGCAATTTGGGATTGAAAAAGTTTTGAAAGGCCGTATCCAGATTGATAGTGGCCTGTTGCAGTGCAATAGAGTCAGCGTTTTTCAGCCATGAGTACTTTCGGCTTTTCTTGGCTTTTGCCAGCAAGGGCTTCAGGTGTTTTTTGGGAGAAAGGCTCTGCCCACGAACCTTGTAATAATGAACCTTAATAGCCAGGGCCTTGTTCCATACGAACCGCACAGCATCAAACTGACGGTCGAGAAATTCCGCCTGCTCTGATGTTGGATAGATTCGTACTTTGGTGGCTCTCAGCATGGAACGTTATTTCAGTGCTCATCAATATAAAGTTTATATTACAGGTATTTGAAAGAGGTTTTCAAGTGAGCGCACACAATAAAGATTTGCTTAAAGGGTATCTTCGCAAACGACATAGCGTTACCAAGCTGGTTGTTCATTTGGTGTTCACGACAAAGTACAGACGAAAGCTTTTTGATGGCTATATGATCAAGCAGTTACGGGAGTCGTTCGAGAGTGCATGTGAAAAACTGGAATGCCAGTTACTTGAAATGGATGGCGAAAAAGATCACGTACACCTGTTGGTGGCCTACCCACCAAAACTGGCTATCAGTGTCATGGTAAATAATCTCAAATCAACATCATCAAGACGGTTGCGAATGCTGAATACCCACCTTACTGCTCAGAGCAAAGCAGGCTTAATGTGGTCAAGGTCTTACTTTGCTTGCAGTGCTGGCGGTGCAACTATCGAGACTCTGAAGGACTACGTTAATAGCCAGAGTACACCAGATTGATGGCGGAAGGCTCTGCGCCTTCCCGTCTTATATCCCCGCCCGCATTGGGCGAGGGTTTACAACGATTTTGCTAAAATGCATTCACCACAGAAATTGCAGTAGGTTCCTGGCTGGTCGAGGGTGATTGCGTGTTTCTTGTAGGTATATTCTGTTGGTCGGCTATCCCTGACTGCTTCTTCGCCACACACTTCGCAATAGACACTTTCCACTATGACCTCCTGTTACTTCTCTTTAAGCGAAATCAGCATGAGATACTTGCCACTTTTGGCTATTTGAGTGTATCTGTGTTGACTAAAAAATAGTTTTAAATTTTAGCAGCTGAAGGTGCGTCAGATTTACGGAAGCCTCTCCAAAAGCGGATGAAAACTTCACGATAAAAAAAAAGGGCTTCAATTCAGAAGCCCTTTTAAAAGACAGAATACAGTGGAAATTAATCCAGCATGTCTTCAGCCGCTGCCACAATGTTTTCAACGGTGAACCCAAAGAACGGGAACAGGTCACCGGCTGGCGCAGACTCACCGAAAGAAGTCATGCCGATAATGCGACCGTCCAGACCCACGTACTTGTACCAGAAGTCAGCGTGAGCGGCTTCGATAGCAATACGGGCCGGAACTTCCAGAGGCAGAACCTGCTGCTTGTATTCAGCGTCCTGAGCGTCGAACACTTCAGTAGAAGGCATGGATACAACGCGAACCTTGCGACCCTGTTCGGTCAGCCTGGCTTCGGCGTTCATAGCCAGTTCGATCTCAGAACCGGTGGCGATGAGGATCAGCTCTGGCGTACCCGCACAATCTTTCAGAATGTAACCACCACGGGTGATGTTGGCGATTTTCTCTTCATCACGAGCCATGCAAGGCAGACCCTGACGGGAGAAGACCAACGCGCTTGGGCCGTCGTTACGCTCGATGGCGTACTTCCACGCTACGGCAGATTCAACGGTGTCGCATGGACGCCAGGTGTTCATGTTTGGCGTGGAGCGCAGGTTGGCCAGCTGTTCGATGGGCTGGTGGGTCGGACCGTCTTCACCCAGACCGATGGAGTCGTGGGTATAAACGAAGATGGAACGCTGCTTCATCAGGGCAGCCATGCGAACGGCGTTACGGGCGTACTCCATGAAGATCAGGAAGGTGGCGCCGTAAGGTACGAAACCGCCGTGCAGGGCGATACCGTTCATCATGGCGCTCATGCCAAACTCACGCACGCCGTAGTACAGGTAGTTACCGGCAGCGTCGTCTTTCTCAACGCCTTTGCAACCGCTCCACAGGGTCAGGTTGGAGCCGGCCAGGTCAGCAGAGCCACCCAGCAGTTCTGGCAGCAGAGGGCCATAAGCATTCAGGGTGTTCTGGGACGCTTTGCGGCTGGCCACTTTCTCGGATTTTTCCTGGCACTCACGAATGTAAGCGTCGGCTTTTTCAGAGAAGTCTGCTGGCAGTTCGCCACTCATACGACGCTTGAATTCAGCAGCCAGCTGCGGGTGAGCCGCTGCGTAAGCTTCGAATTTCCCGTTCCAGTCTGCTTCTTTAGCAGCGCCGGCTTTCTTCGCATCCCAGCCTTCGTAAACGTTGGCAGGTACTTCGAAAGCACCGTGATTCCAGCCCAGGCGCTCGCGAGTCAGTTTGATCTCGTCATCGCCCAGAGGCGCACCGTGGCACTCTTCCTTGCCTTCCTTATTAGGAGAGCCGAAGCCGATAACGGTCTTGCAGCAGATCAGGGTTGGCTTGTCAGTTTCCGCACGACCGGCTTCGATGGCAGCCTTGATGGCTTCCGGGTCATGACCGTCAACATTTGGAACAACGTGCCAGTTGTAGGATTCAAAACGTTTAACGGTGTCGTCGGTGAACCAGCCTTCTACTTCACCGTCGATGGAAATGCCGTTGTCATCGTAGAAGGCAATCAGCTTACCCAGACCCAGAGTACCAGCCAGGGAGCAGGATTCGTGGGAGATGCCTTCCATCATGCAGCCATCACCCATGAATACGTAGGTGTAGTGGTCTACGATGTCATGGCCTTCGCGGTTGAACTGACCTGCCAGTGCTTTTTCAGCAGCGGCAAAACCAACGGCGTTGGCAATACCCTGACCCAGGGGGCCAGTCGTGGTTTCGATACCAGGTGCATAACCGTATTCCGGGTGACCGGCGGTTTTAGAATGCAGCTGGCGGAAGTTTTTCAGGTCTTCGATGGATACATCGTAGCCAGAAAGGTGCAGCAGGGAGTACAGAAGCATGGAGCCGTGTCCATTAGACAGGACAAAACGGTCACGGTCGGCCCACTCCGGGTTAACCGGGTTGTGGTTCATGTAGTCGCGCCACAGCACTTCGGCGATGTCGGCCATGCCCATTGGGGCGCCAGGGTGTCCGGATTTGGCTTTTTGGACAGCATCCATGCTCAGGGCACGGATGGCATTGGCTAGCTCACGACGTGGGGACATAGAAATCAGGGCTCCTGATGATCAAGTCATTGCAATGTGTGAGCGTATTCTAATCGCTATCAGGGTAAAACGGTATTGCAGAAAGTACCAAAAATGATCAATGAGTGATTTATTGAGGATGTCCAGTCAGTGATCTAGAAAGAACCAGTGCTGGTGAAGTACACGGGGGGATCGCCGGTCTTGTCACTGCGGTTATTTATTCCTGCTTGCTACGACCCTAAAGTAGACGGTTCAGCGAAATCTCAGGTTATTTCTGCCAAGCTCCTGAATGTTTTTGCAGCCCATCAGCTTCATATCCCTGACCAGTTCGGCGTGCAGGCATGACAGTGCTTTCTCAACGCCAGCTTGCCCGGCCGCTGCCAGTGCATAAAGGTACAGACGCCCTCCGGAACAGGCTTTAGCACCAAGGGAGAGTGCTTTTAATACATGTGTGCCTCTGCGAATGCCGCCGTCACAGATGACGTCAATGTCATCACCTACGGCATCGACAATTTCTGCCAGCTGGTCAAAAGGCGAGCGTGAACCGTCCAGCTGACGGCCACCATGATTGGAAACCATGATGCCCGCAGCTCCGATATCAACGGCTTTACGGGCATCTTCCACCGACATGACGCCTTTGATGATAAACGGTTTTCCCCAGTATTTTGCCAGTGCTTCGGCATCATGCCAGTTCATGGACTGATCCAGCATGGTATTAAAATAATCAGCCACCGATATCGGAATGCTGGTGCCTTCTTTTAGATAAGCCTGCAACTGCGGGAGTTCAAATGTCTGCCGGAAAAAGTAGTTGAAAGCCCAGGCGGGGTGAAGGGCAAAGCTGATGAGACTTTTCAGGGTAGGTTTAGGGGGCGTTGTAAAACCTGTCACCAGATCCCTTTCCCGGTTACCGCCAACAGGGGTGTCAACCGTCAGTGCCATGACATCGAAATGGGCGGCCTTGCAGCGATCGATCATATTTCGGGTCAGCCCTTTGTCTTTATGGACGTAAAGCTGAAACAGCTTTGGCGTTTTAACCCGCTTGCTGATTTCTTCAATGCTGACGGTACCAAGTGATGATAAGCCAAATAGGGTGCCAAACTGTTCGGCCGCTCTGCCGACAGCCAGCTCTCCATCATAATGGAACAGTCGTTGCAGGGCTGTCGGAGAGAGGAACAATGGCATGTCCAGCTTTTGGCCGACGACGGTTGTGGATAAATCAACGTCATCAACGCCCCTGAGTACGTTGGGTACAAGATCGCAGTTGTCGAAAGCCCGGGTGTTTTGTCGATAGGTTTTTTCATCGTCAGCGGCACCATCAATGTAATGAAAGATAGGCGAGGGCAGTCGTTTTTTAGCCAGCCGGCGAAAGTCGTAAACGCAATGGCAGTGTTTAAGTCGCATAAGGCTACAGCCTGTCTGAATCAAAAAAGTGCTGGTTTCAGAGAGTTTAGATTGCGTAGGATAGGATCTTGAAAGCCAGTAAAGAGGTGTGGCTGATGTACAAGTCAAGCAGAGGGCGGTCGGCGCCCTTATCCGAAGCAGAGTTTCTAAGGGCTTTTGAGCAAAGCAACCTTTTGACCTTGAAAAATTGTGATCTCTTTACCAAGGGGCTCACCACTGGAGCTGGTGTGTCTTTTACTCCTGCCAGAAAATCCCGAGGGGATTATGGAGCACAAAGCTATTATTCCGGTTATGTTTTCAAAGCTGATTCGAAACTTCCTCTCAAGGCTTTTCAAGAGGGCTTTCAGCCTTCACCACTTCAAATGGTGCAGGCGGGACAGTCAGCTACGTCTCGTTATCGTATGCACGGAGGAGTTGTGACAAGCCTGAGCGCAATAGCAGCGGGTTGGTTACTGGTTCAAAACCTGGGGATCAGTATCTATGTTTACCTCGTCGATGCGACTTCTTATTCCGGCATGATGGAGCATAAGCCGAATATGCCAGCAGCTTATCGATATTTGGAACAGGATCAGTTGCAATCCTGCGATGTGTTGTATACGCACCCTATTTTTAACACGGACATTATCGGCTGTGTCTGGTCTACTCAGTTCCTTCGCCCGGAACTGGCAGCAAAAAACTGGCCTCCGCGTGCCGCATTGGGGCCTGCCAAACTCAGCCTTGCTGTAAATCCTAAATATGATAAGGGCAAGGAAGGAGCTGAAGAGGTTGCAAGGCTTTTCAGTATTGGGTAGCGGGACCGTAGATTTTGGAGGTAGATCAGGTGGATGAACGACGAAGGGGCAGCTTAAACAAGCTGCCCCTGGGGGGGTGAACTGTAATTACAGTACAACGATGTCTTCAGCCTGAGGGCCTTTCTGGCCTTGAGTTACGGTGAACTCAACGCGCTGACCTTCTTTCAGGGTTCTGAAACCTTCACCCTTGATCTGACGGAAGTGAGCGAAGACGTCTGGCCCGCCATTTTCCTGGGCGATGAAACCAAAACCTTTCTCTTCGTTAAACCACTTAACAGTACCTGTGGAAGTAGACATATTTATATCCTGACAGTTGAAAAATTTGTTTTTGCCTCATTACAAGGCGGTTGAGCTAGAAGTTTTGTTATTGTTTATGAAAAGCAGGATGCGCTACGACACACAGTACATCTGAATTAAACATAAAGAACTAAACACACTTTTAACCCAATCATTGTATAGCACTCTATCGAATGCACAATGAGTATTTCTTTCAATGTTCCCCCGGGATTATCCCGTCAGGCACAACTCCAAGGGAAAACGAGAATTATACCAGTTAAAGCAGTCTGTTTCATTGTGTGTATACCGCAAAAATCTGTACAGATAGAGCTTAAGATAAGTACTTTCGTCTAATAAAACCTCTTTTGTCTCAGACTCTCTCTTTGTTTCAGAAACCATGGCGACGATACTGTTTCGATAACGCATTCACTGATAGCAACCAGACAATGGTGATGATCATAAACACACTGGCAAGCCAGTGCATTGAGGCGGTCAATGATCCCAAGGTAACGATCAGAAGTTGCTGCACAAGGGCGCTGGATGACTTTCCCGCACGGCTGACAATCAGTTCAATGGATGCTTTGCCTTTCAGCTTTTGCTCATTATTCAGTGGGACAAAAGCCATCTCCTTGGTGGCATCAAACAAAGTGTACTTTGCTGACTTGCTGGCAACATTACACAGTGTTCCAATGCTGATACCTGCCAGCAGCATAGGGGTGGAAAGTGCTTCTGGCAGCCAGTTGCTGTTTGACAATACGACAGCAAGAAAGAAAGGAATGCCGGTAAACGCCATCAATAGCGGAGTTCCCAGGGCTGCAATTCGCCAGCTGTAACGGACAAGCCAGGCTGTTAGTCCCGCCATCAGTAAACACCCCAGACCGCTATAAAACGTTAACTGCCCCATTAGCATGGAATATTCAGTTTCGGTCGGATACACCCGCAAAACCTGACTCTTCCATGCAACTTCAGCCGTGTTTATGGCAATGCAATAGGCCAGCATAATCAGGGCGATATTTCTCAGGTAAGGACACTTTACCAGGTAAAGAAAGCTGTCTTTTAAAGGCAGTCGGGTGGCGGTATTGTCATGGCTTCCCCGCGAGGCAGTGGCAGAAAGGGGGGCTGCCAGTTTTATGCTGTGGTAGTAAAGCCAGATAATCATTAGTCCGCAGACAACAAAAACAACAGAGAGCCAGACCAGACTGATTTGCCAACCGTCGTCATCGTTTATGGCCAGATGGCGAACCAGCAACAGGATCATTGGGCCTGAAAGCAGTGAGGCACTGTTTCCAGCCATAGTCAGCAGTGGATATTCCCGTGACGATGATTCCACCGTACTGGCGTCGTTTACCGTCGACCAGAGCAGTGTGCAAATCACCCCGGTGCTCCAGAGTTCGGCACAGGCAAACAGAAGGGTTAAAGGCCAGTGTTCCAGTAGTCCGCCTATCAGAATCAGGCTATCGGGCAGATAGGAGTATAGAGTCTGACAAAAGGAACTGGGGGCGAGTTCAGTCAGGTTAGGGTAGAGATACAGGGAAAAGAGAGGCATCCAGACCAGAAATGGCACAATGGTAAAAACAAAAAGGTGCTGCCTGGAAAGCCGGTTCGCCAGAAAGCTGTAACAGAAGACAAAGAGAAAGGCTGATGGCGTAACGACCCACAACTTGATGAATGGAATAATCTCTGCCCCCATGCGGGTGATCAGTAGAGATTCTTTCAGGTTACGGAGAATGTCGAAGTTGATAACGCATAAAAACATCATAAAAGCGTGACTGATAAAAAGAGAGTGTCTTTGCAGGCATCCCGGAAGCATGGATTTACCTCTTGTGTTGAGTGGCAGGGGTTTTATACGATCAGACCTATATCGAAAAGTTTTGATATACCTTATAGTGCTTGCTAAAATTCGCAATGAAGTAATGGATGCGAAACTAAAAGGCCGCATTAATCACAGGTCTTTATTCGGGCTTTTTTCGTGGTATGAGGAGCATAGCTTGTCAGATACTGAAATGGTCGATCAGCTTGCCATTTTCGGCAAAGCCGTTGGTGACGCTCTCAGACTGCAGGTGCTCAGGGTACTCAGCACAGATTCTTTCGGGGTACTGGAACTCAGTCATGTGTTTGCTATGCGCCAGCCAGCCATGAGCCACCACCTCAAAGTACTTTCCCAGGCCGGACTTGTTTCGACACGCAAGGAAGGTAATACCGTTTTTTACCGCAGGTCACTGCCACCATCCGTTGAAGCTTTTGGTGACGCCGTTCGCTCCCTGTTCAAAGCGGTTGACGGGCTGGTTCTGCCTGCTGAGCTGGAGCTCCGGCTTGAAGCGATCAGAGAGCAGCGCGCAGAACAGTCCATGGCGTTTTTTGCCCGGCATGTAGAAGCGTTTCGACAGCATCAGGAACTGATTGCTGACCACGAGCTTTATGCCCGCTGTGTTGCCGATTTACTGAAAACCACAGACATGCCTGAGCGGGCTCTGGCCCTGGAGCTGGGCCCGGGAGAAGGGGAATTCCTGGAAACCCTTAGCCAACGCTTTAATCAGGTCTATGCTGTTGATAATTCTGGGGAGATGCTCGCCAGCAGCCAGCGTTTCGCTGCAAAACACGCTCTGAAAAACATTGAGTTTATCCACGGAGAGCTGAAAACACTGCAACATCTCGAAGATCAGTTCGACTGCGTGGTCGCCAATATGGTGTTGCATCATATACCCAGTCCTTCAGGGATTTTCAAACAGGTAGCCGGCCTGCTAAAGCCCGGAGGCAGTTTTCTGATCAGTGACCTGAGTCAGCACGATCAGGACTGGGTACGGGAATCCTGCGGCGATATCTGGCTGGGTTTCAGTAGTGACGATCTCGATAACTGGGCCCGGGACGCAAGTTTGAACTCAGGAGAATCCCAGTACCTGAGACTACGTAACGGGTTTCAGATTCAGGTTCGTCGCTTTTATCGATAAACGACGATTATCTAATGAACAAGAGGCTGGCCGGGAATAGTTTTAATGTTTTTATTCGCAGCCAGCTTTAACGTAATAGTTTTCTGTGAAGCCGTTCTATCCCGAAACGGAATCATGGTTGTTTAATGAGGCACAAGAAGACAATGGCAGATTATTCTCTGTTTACCTCCGAGTCTGTATCGGAAGGTCATCCGGATAAAGTAGCGGATCAGATTTCTGATGCGATTCTGGATGCGATTCTGAAAGACGATCCGGATGCCCGTGTTGCGGTTGAAACCATGGTTAAAACCGGCATGGTGATCGTGGCGGGTGAGGTTCGTACCGAGACTTACGTTGATATTGAAGAGCTGGTGCGTAAGGTCGTGACGGGGATCGGTTACAATCATGGCGACCTGGGCTTTGACGGTGAGTGCGTTGCTGTCCTGAACGCTATCGGTAAGCAGTCCCCGGACATTGCTGTCGGTGTAGACGAAACCGAAGAGCACGAAATGGGTGCTGGCGACCAGGGCCTGATGTTCGGCTATGCCACCAACGAAACGCCGGTTCTGATGCCTGCGCCTATTTACTACTCTCATATGCTGGTGAAGCGCCAGGCTGAACTGCGCAAAAATGGCACATTGCCATGGTTGCGTCCGGATGCCAAGAGTCAGGTTACTATGCGTTACGACGCACAGGGCAAGGTTCAGAGTGTTGACGCTGTTGTCCTGTCTACCCAGCACGACCCTGAAATTTCTCAGGAACAGTTGCAGAAAGACATTCTGGAACACGTTATCAAGCCGGTGTTTCCGGCGGAGTGGCTGCACGAAGAGACTCAGTACCACATCAACCCAACGGGTATCTTTGTTATCGGTGGACCGGTTGGCGACTGCGGCCTGACGGGGCGTAAGATCATTGTTGACACCTACGGTGGTATGGCTCGTCACGGTGGTGGTGCGTTCTCCGGTAAAGACCCGTCCAAGGTTGACCGTTCCGCTGCTTACGCAGGTCGCTACGTAGCCAAGAACATTGTAGCTGCGGGTCTGGCAGATAAGTGTGAGATTCAGGTGTCTTACGCGATTGGAGTGGCAGAGCCGACTTCTATCTCCATTAACACCTTCGACACTGGCAAGATTGCCGACGAGAAAATTGTTGAGCTGGTGCGTGCACACTTTGACCTGCGCCCTAAAGGTCTGATCAGTATGCTGGATCTGAAGCGTCCGATCTATCAGAAAACCGCTGCTTATGGCCACTTTGGTCGTGAAGACGAAGAGTTCACCTGGGAGCAAACCGACAAGGCTGACGCCCTGCGGGCTGACGCGGGCCTGTAAACACAGACCTTGCTCTGACCCCGCTGAAAATGGTCAGAGGCGCTAACGCAGTAGTTAGTGTCTTCAATGCTTTCAGGCTTCATTATCTGACAACGCTAACACGCACTATTGCCAGATAACGAAAGACAGGGAGTCGAACTATGAACAGTACAGGAATGAATTCGGTAAGCGTTACTCAGGGTTATACACAAACACCTACAACGGAAACAACCCCGACTAATACAGGGCGAAGCAGAAGCGGTCATGATGTGACAGAAGCAACGCCTGTCCCGGTTCTGAGCTCCCCGGAGATGCACAAAGCCGCGACAACGGCTCCGGCTTATAAAAAAGGAGCCACTATAGGTCAGAGGCTGGCCTGCCCGTTTGCTACTGCCGGAAACCTCCTTGTCAAAACGGCTTATGCTGTTGCCAAGGGGGCAAGGATCCTGGCCTGCGCTCCGGGTTCTCTGGCTGGAGGCATTGCAGGACTGGCTGTCGGTATCCCTGTTGCAGGAGTGGTAAAGCTGGTTGAAATGTTGGCTGGAACCAACACCAACTATGGTCTAAAAGTGATTCTGGGAGGGGTTGCCGTGGGAGGGATTATAGGTTCTTCGGTGACAGGTGGCGCTGGAGCCTTTGCCGGGGCTTTAGCTGGTGTAGGCCTGGGTATTGTGAGTGGCCTTATTGGGTTTGGCAAAGGTGTACGTGATGCTGTCAGAGGAGACGTTCACCGTCTGGAGCGTGAAAAGTTAACACTGAAAGACTTCTTTGAACAAATCATGAGGGATGAAGAAGATGCAGGCAAAGGGCTTGCGGCACAGGTTCAGAAGCTTTCCACGTCAAAGCATGATGGCCTGCTGAGTCCGGCAGGCTCTCCGGCAGTCCCTCTGGAGTCGCCTTCCAGAGTTTCAGCGGGTGATCAGAATCCATCTGACTTTTCGACCGCCAGTCTTGATTTTGTGCAGGCAAATGTGACAACTGGCTCAGTTTAGCGACTTGCTTATGCACCCGTTCATTCGGGTGCATCCTTATTATTACGATTGACCTGTACAACCCCTCCGCTATGTCCGAAACTTTCACAAGCCGGTGACTGCTCCCCACCCTATCGGGTGAGGCTTCTGATTTCTTAGGCAGCAACCGACAGTATGCCGGATTTACGCAAGCCTCCATCAGCAGAAACGGACAGTCCTTCCGCCTTTAATTTCAATATGCCTTGCTTCTTGATATTGCGAGCTGCATTAATATCCCGGTCATGGATAGCACCACAGCTACACTCCCATGATCGGATTCTCAATGGCATTTTTTCCTGTTTCAAATCGCAGACTGAGCAAGTTTTAGAGGATGCAAACCACTGGTCTATCTTCACCAGATGTTTACCTTCCTGCTTTGCCTTGTATTCGAGTTTGGTTATCAGTGAGTGCCAGCCAGCATCAGCAATAGAACGAGCAAGACGCTTGTTCTTGAGCATGTTTTTAACTTTCAGTGTCTCCACAATCACCGCTTGGTTTTCGTCGATGAGTTGTTTTGATAGCTTATGCTGAAAATCATTACGGGCAAAGGCTACACGCTCATGCGCCTTTGCCACCAATAAACGGGCTTTGTGCCTACCTTTTGAGCCTTTCTTGCAGCGAGATAGAGCCTGTTGTTTTCTTTTCAGGTTACGTTGTGCTTTTTTCAGAAAGCGAGGATTGCCAGTCTTATGGCCGGTACTGGTGATAGCCAGATCAGTAATCCCCATATCAACACCGACAACCTGATTAGCTTCAAGATTATCAATCTGTTTTGGTTGTTCCTGGGTATCATCAGCCAATATGGAGGCAAAATACTTGCCGGTTAGCGTTCTGCTCAGGGTGATAGACTTCACCTTACCCACTATTTCACGATGCACTTTAGCCCTTATGGGCTTGCGCTTGGGGATTTTTATCCAGTTATCGCCCACAGAGACAGACGTACAATGGTAGCTACTTTGCTTGCCATGCTTTTTCTTGAAGCGAGGAAATCTTGCCTGCAATTTGGGATTGAAAAAGTTTTGAAAGGCCGTATCCAGATTGATAGTGGCCTGTTGCAGTGCAATAGAGTCAGCGTTTTTCAGCCATGAGTACTTTCGGCTTTTCTTGGCTTTTGCCAGCAAGGGCTTCAGGTGTTTTTTGGGAGAAAGGCTCTGCCCACGAACCTTGTAATAATGAACCTTAATAGCCAGGGCCTTGTTCCATACGAACCGCACAGCATCAAACTGACGGTCGAGAAATTCCGCCTGCTCTGATGTTGGATAGATTCGTACTTTGGTGGCTCTCAGCATGGAATGTTATTTCAGTACTCATCAATATAAACTTTATATTACAGGTATTTGAAAGAGGTTTTCAAGTGAGCGCACGCAATAAAGATTTGCTTAAAGGGTATCTTCGCAAACGACATAGCGTTACCAAGCTGGTTGTTCATTTGGTGTTCACGACAAAGTACAGGCGAAAGCTTTTTGATGGCTATATGATCAAGCAGTTACGGGAGTCGTTCGAGAGTGCATGTGAAAAACTGGAATGCCAGTTACTTGAAATGGATGGCGAAAAAGATCACGTACACCTGTTGGTGGCCTACCCACCAAAACTGGCTATCAGTGTCATGGTAAATAATCTCAAATCAACATCATCAAGACGGTTGCGAATGCTGAATACCCACCTTATACCAATCCCTTTTTCAGAATATGAGCTAAACTGAGTATAAATTTTATTGCCTACTATCTACTATTAAGATGTCTTGTTCTCCCAATTTATCCGAAGCCTTCTTTAAAGAAGATTTCCAAAACCAAGCACGACATGCCTTAGATAACAGGGAGTGTATTCGGCTGCTTGGTTTGCGGCTCTTACAAAAAGGTCTACCAGAAACAGAAGTTGCAGATTTACTCGATGTCCACCCTCAAGCAGTATACAAATGGTTATGCCGTTATAAAGAAGGAGGAGCAGAGTCTCTTAAGGATAGAGGCGGTCGTGGCAGAAAAAATATATTAACTGATGAACAAGAACAGCGATTTAAAAGTGCCGTTCTTGAACTTCAGGAACAACGTGAAGGGGGAAGAGTTGTTGGAAGAGATATCAAAGAAATGTTAAGCAAGGAATTTGGCATAGACTGTGTCAACTCAACAGTTTATAGATTACTTCATAAAGTTGGCCTTTCATGGATCTCCGGTCGAACACGTCACCCTGAGAGTGATCCAGAAGCACAGGAAGCGTTTAAAAAAAATTCAAAGATGAGGTACAGCAAAGGATACCGGAAAGTGTAGATCTAAAAAATGTTGATGTTTGGTTTCAAGACGAAGGACGCTTTGGTCAACAAAACACTATCAGCAGAATTTGGGCTCCTAAAGGAAGTCGACCAGGATTAATTCGGCAACGCCAATTCAAATATGCTTATATGTTTGGAGCCGTCTGCCCAGAACGAGATAAAGCTATTGCCTTAATACTTCCGATGGCTAATACAGAATCAATGGCTCTTCTTTTAAATGAGATTTCTAAAGTAACTCAAGTTTAGAGAATTATAAGTACTAACGTTTCGTATTTTTTGATGCTGAGATAGGTTAAGCAACCGCTTCATCTACCAGGAAAAAGCGGTTGCCATGCTCACTTCAGATCAGAAAGTAATCCTTCGAGAGCTTTCTTTATATACGACATTTCTTGCAAAAGCGCTATCACCACTTGCGGCACCAACGTTCTGTGAGTTACTTCTGGGTGGCATGCTTTCTGGCGAAGGCTTTGTTACACAAGCCCTTCTGACGATCCACTACGAAAATTTCTGGAACAGCTACCATCATTGGGTCTCCCAAGGTAAGTGGCGTTGGCGAAACCTGGCGCATCGTCTGATATTGCTGGTCAGTTCTAAAGTGCCTGACGGTCAGACCATTCCCCTGATTCTCGACGACCTGACACTCGAACGTTGCTCTGACAAAGCACCGGCATGCCGAATACATCACCAACACAGCAAGAAAAAGAACCGGTGTACTTATCTCCTTGGTCAATGTTGGGTCTTTCTGGCTATTCCTTTCCATAGACCATCAGACAAGGTGCATACTGCGATTCCAGTGATGGCTTTTCCATCACCTAAGTCAGGCAACATCAGCAAGCTTAAAATTGCAAAGGCCATGCTGAAATCTGTACGACAGAGTCTTCAGGGGCGAGCTTTGCGCCTGCTCACTGACTGCTGGTTTATGAATCATACCATGATGCAGCCCGCGCTTGAGCTTGGGTATGAGGTCATTGGTCATATACCGAAAAACCGGGCACTTTATGCGCTTCCAGTCGATGCACTTCCTCCCTCTCCTTTCAAAAGGAAAGGCCGCAAGCGTAAGTACGGTGTCAAAATGACACCTGAGGAAGTAGAGAAATTACCAGAGACCAAGATGACTCTCTGGCTTTACAGAAAGAACCGGACTGTCTCTTTTCGTTCTTGTATTTGCCGAGCTCGTTTTTTGAAAGGCCGTATTGTCCGAGTCGTCTGGAGTTGTTTTGAAAACGACAAGGGACAAACAGAAACTAAACTGTTTCTGTCCACCAATCCTGACTTGAAAGCCGATGAAGTGCTATTAGCCTACTCGCTCAGGTGGCCTATAGAGCCTATGTTCCAGCAACTTAAACACGAGTTTGGATGCAAGCATTTATGGCAGCAGAAACTCAGAACGCTGTTACGGTGGATGCACATTAAAATGGCAGGGTATGCGCTGGTGCAATTGCTGACCATTTGTCAAAATCCAGCGGCCATTGCGCTGGCCAAAACTGCCTGGAGGAATCCCCATACAGTCACGGCCGGAATGCTTAGGCGCGCGCTGTTTTGGATTATTCCGCAGTTTCGAATTCGTGGCTGCTGGAACCGATATGAGCAAAAATTAGAGCTGAAATTGCCGGATAAAAACGAACGTTCGGATAGTTTTTTGGAAAAAGCGGCATAAATGAACTCAGAACCAATGATTTAAACGGTTCAGGCAGGTTTAAATTGTGTGCCTGACGGGATTGGCTGCGCCGACGCTAAATATTTTACCGAACGTTCATGTTTCAAGAAATCTAAACCTGAGTAAAGTAACACCTGAAGGACAGTATGCGGCAGTGGTGATAGATAATGCTGGATATCATCACGCAAATGATCTTCCCGAATATGACAACCTGGTGCTAATTCCATTACCTCCTTATTCACCAGAGCTGAATAGTTCAGAACAACTTTGGGAGTGGTTGAGAGAACATGATTTATCCAATAGGTCTTTCAAAAATTATGATGCCATCGTTGATGCACTCTGCGATGGATGGAAAAAGCTTACTTCTGAAGTTGGCCGTTTAAAAAGTTTATGTTCCAGAAGCTGGGCTACTTTATCATAATTTAAAAACGGAATTGGTATTATATCCCCGCCCGCATTGGGCGAGGGTTTACGACGATTTTGCTAAGAAAAAAGGTGTTTGGGGAGTTAAGGCCGATGTACTGCTGCGCTCGACAAACGTAGGTATCAGAACGTGCTCCCGGGGCATTGGGGCGTCCTGACTGGTCAGTTTCAGTGACAGTCTTGCTGCCTGCTCTGCCATTGCCGCAGCAGGGTAGCGAACGGTTGAGAGTCTGGGGTTCAGATAGCTGGCAATAATCAGGTCATCAAAACCGACAACGGATACACTCTCAGGGCATTGGATGCCGTTTTCCGCAAGAGCCGATAGTGCTCCGGCTGCCATTACGTCGTTATAGGCGACAATGGCGGTTAAAGTCAGCTTTTTGGCCAGCAGATTATACGTCCCAAGTCTTCCACCTTCTTCCGAAGGGTAACTGGATGTGATGAATTGTTCGTCAATAGCAATGCCATATTCAGTCAGAGCCTGCTTATAACCCTTCAACCGGTCAACAGCGTCGTCTATATTCTGTTCAGAACACAGGCAGCCAATGTTCCGGTGGCCTTTGTTCAGCAGGTGCCGGGTGGCAATGTAGCCGCCATAAACATTATCAAGGGCGATGCAGCGGTGGCTGATGGACTTGATGTAGCGGTTGATCAGTACCAGGCCGGGCATCTGGCTGGCGTATTCAACCAGTTCTTCATCCGGCAGCCATTTGCTGTGGATAATAGCGTGATCGCAGTGACTCATTAATTGCCTGATGGTCTGTCGTTCTGTGTCGGCACTGTACTGACTGCTCAGAACAAAAAGACGTTTGTCGTTTTTTCTGGCAATAGCTTCTACCCCTTTAATGATCTGGCCAAAAAAAGGCTCAGAAACATCAGACACCATGACGCCCATCGCGGCAGCTGCCTGCCGGGTACTGCTTACTTTGTAACCCAGTTTAGCAATGGCCTGATGCACCGCCGCAGTGACGGCACTGCTGGTATTTGACTGGCGATTAATCACCCTTGAGACCGTGGCCGTAGAGACATTGGCCTCTCTGGCTACATCTTTTATCGAAGTCATCGTTTTTTATAAACCACTACAGATTTCAAAGCGCTTGCTTGTCCGGCATTTCAAGACTGGCCCGGGGCTGCTTTATACCTTTCGGACAGTCTGGTTACAAATATGTAAACGTTACATTTCAAAATACCTATTAAAAATAGGCATTACAGTTTTATTACCTGAAAAGTATGAAACGTTACAAATTGTTGACCTGTGTCAGTATGTTCATAAAGCGCCCTCCTTATGATCGTTTGTGAAAAAATGTGAACACTTTGGGCATCAACGTTACCGGTTCTTCATGTAACTGTTCTCAAAGGCATCACTTAAGCTGGCTGAAAATTTGTCTGAAACGATTGATTGCAGAGTAGGTTATGAGTTTGTTGATTCGTCGAGATTGGGAAAATCCGGAAGTTACCTCCTGGAACCGTTTGAAAGCTCATTCTCCTTTGCACAGCTGGCGCAGGGAAGCGGATGCATTAAGTGGTCAAGCCAGCAACCGCAGAATCAGTCTGGACGGTGACTGGCATTTTGCACTTTTTTCTGCGCCTGAGTCTGTGCCAGCCAGTTTTCCTGAAACCGGGGTGACTGAATCAGAAACCACCATAAAGGTTCCCGGCAACTGGCAGACTCAGGGACACGACAAACCCATTTACACCAATGTCAAATACCCCTTCCCCTGCAAGCCTCCTTTTGTTCCGGAAGAAAACCCCACCGGTTGCTACTCAACCACGTTCCGCTTGCCGGAAGACTGGGAGCAGGAGAGCCAGACCCGCATTATTTTTGACGGCGTGAACAGTGCTTTTTACCTCTGGTGTAATGGTCAGATGGTGGGTTATTCACAGGACAGCCGCCTTGCTGCTGAATTTGACCTGTCGCCCTACCTGAAGTCCGGAGAAAACCACCTGAGCGTGATGGTGATTCGCTGGTCCGACGGCAGCTATCTGGAAGACCAGGATATGTGGTGGCTCAGTGGTATTTACCGTTCGGTCACATTGCTCAACAAGCCTGCCCGCCATATTACTGATGTAAGAATGACACCTGAACTGGATCATCGGTACGAACAGGGTTACCTGAATATTGTCGTTGATACCTGCCAGAGCGAAACCCTGTCTGTGCGAACCACCCTGTATTCTGGTGAGACGGTTGTCTGCACAAAGACCCAGCCAATGGGAAGTGCCCTGGTGGATGAAAAAGGTGGCTACGATGATCGCTGTGTTGTCGACCTTGAAGTGCCTGCCCCGAAGCTATGGAGCGCAGAAGCCCCTAATCTTTATCGCCTGACCGTGACTCTGGTGGATTCTGACAGCGGCAAAGAGTACGAGACAGAAGCTTACAATGTTGGCTTCCGAAAAGTAGAAATCAATAATGGTCTGTTAACCCTGAACGGCAAGCCATTGATGATCCGTGGGGTTAACAAGCACGAGCACAACCCTGCGACCGGTCATTTTGAGACCGTCGAAGACGTTAAAGAACACCTGCTGCTGATGAAGCGAAGCAACTTCAACGCGGTGCGCTGTTCCCATTACCCGCATCAACCGGCTTTTTACCAGTTATGCGACGAGTTGGGTCTGTACGTGGTGGATGAAGCCAACATTGAAACCCACGGCATGAACCCCATGGGTAAGCTGGCGGATGATTCCCGCTGGTTAAGTGCATTTATGGAGCGCACAACCCGCATGGTGGCTCGTGACTTCAACCACCCGTCCATTATTCTCTGGTCGCTGGGCAATGAGTCCGGTTACGGCGCTGCCCACGACGCTATGTACCAGTGGATCAAGCGGACTGACCCTTCGCGCCCTGTGCAGTACGAAGGTGGCGGTTCCAATACCGCAGCGACAGACATCATCTGTCCTATGTATGCCCGTACCGATCAGGACCTGCCTCAGCCCTGGTATGACGAACCAAAATGGGCGCTGAACAAATGGGTGGGTATAGCCGGTGAGCATCGCCCCATTATTCTGTGTGAATACGCCCACGCCATGGGTAACAGCCTGGGTGGTTTTGCCGAATACTGGCAAGCTTTCCGTCAGCATGAACGTTTGCAGGGTGGCTTTATCTGGGACTGGGTTGACCAGGGGCTGGATAAGGTTGACGAAAATGGCAAGCACTTCTGGGCTTATGGTGGTGACTTTGGTGATGAAATCAATGACCGCCAGTTCTGCGTCAATGGTCTGGTATTCCCGAATAAAACACCGCATCCAGCCCTTAATGAAGCCAAACGGGCACAGCAGCCTTTTACCTTTGAACTGATCGAAGGTGATAGTCCTGCCATTGAAGTGACCAGTGAATACGGCTTTATTAATACTGATCACCACAGGCTGACATGGGAGATCCTGTCCGGCACTGAAAGGCTGGCGTCGGGCGAAAATGAGTTGAATATTGCGCCGGGTGAACGTCAGCGGATTAATATTGATCTGTCGTCTGTTGCAGGGGGCAACACGCCACTGCTGAATGTAGCCATTCATCTGACCGAAGCGACAGCCTGGTCTGAAGCGGGTCATGAAGTGGCCCGACACCAATTCCTGTTACGGGAGCCGCTGTCAGCTGTTTCATTATCCGGTGATAAAACAGTAACAACGATTGTTGAGTCTGAATCCGCTTTCACGGTATCGGCTGCCAACAGTCAGTGGACGTTAAGCAAGGGCAGTGGTCAGCTGACCAGCTGGGTGAAAAACGACAAAGAGCAACTGCTGGCACCGCTGCAGGACAACTTCTTCCGGGCACCGCTGGATAACGACATTGGTGTCAGTGAAATCGACCGCCCTGATCCGAACGCCTGGATGCCACGCTGGCAGAGAGCCGGACTGTTTAACCCGGTGCACCGATGCGTTGATATCAGTTGTCACCCTGAGCGGGGAGAGGTGCAGGCACAGCATGAATACTTTGCTGACGAGCAGGCAGAGCAGCCGATTATCCGAACCCTATGGATCTATCAGTTCAGTGCAGCGGGTGAGGTCAGGATTGATGTCAGGGTTGAGCTTGACCGGTCTCTGCCGCCCATGCCCCGGATTGGTGCCAGGTTACGCCTGAAAAATACGCCTGAGTCCGTTGCATGGTTTGGCCGTGGTCCTCATGAGAACTACCCGGATCGTCTATTAAGTGCCGATATCGGTGAATGGTCTCAGCCTCTGAGCCAGATGCATACACCTTACATTTTTCCGAGCGACAATGGCTTACGCTGTGATACCCGCCGTCTGTCGTTAGGTGACGCAGTAGTTAAAGGCAATTTCCAGTTCAGCGTCAGTCCGTTTGGTCAGGAGCAGCTGGCAAAGGCTCTGCATACGAATGAGCTGGAAGCCTGTGAAGGCGCATTTGTCTATCTCGATGGTTTTCATATGGGAGTGGGTGGTGACGATTCCTGGTCGCCAAGCGTTCGTCCGGAATATCTGCTGAAGGCTTCTTCCTATCAATGGCAGTTTGAATTGTCCTGAGTTGTGTGGGGTCGGGGTCATCCGTCAGGGTGATTCCGGCCGCTATTCGACGTTTAAAAAGTTCAAAAGTTAAAAAGTTAAACCGTTTAAAAGTTGAAGTTCGCCTGTTGTTTTTAATTGGGGGTAAAAATAATGAGTACAAAAACGGATAACCAGCATATATCGCTGGATACCAAGTTTTCTTATGGGCTGGGTGCCCTGGGTAAAGACTTTGGTTGTGCGCCTATTTACATCTTTCTGATGTTTTATTACACCGATGTCGTTGGTCTTTCAGCGGCATTTGTGGGTACTTTGTTTCTGGTGGCGAGGGTGATCGACGCCTTCACCGACCCGCTGATGGGCATGATTGTTGATAATACCCGCTCCCGCTTTGGTAAATTCCGCCCCTGGATTCTTATTGGTACGGTGATTAACGCTGTTGTACTGGTCATGCTGTTCAGTGCCCATCGTTATGAAGGAACCTTTGTTTATGTTTATGCCGCAGCGACTTATATCCTCTGGGGCGTGACCTATACGATCATGGATATTCCTTACTGGTCGATGATTCCTTCCCTGTCTTCTGAGCGTTCAGAGCGGGAGCACCTGGTGGTATGGCCCCGTATTTTTGCCAGCATTGCCTGGACGGTTGTGGGTGGCTACGGTCTCTACACGGTAGGTCTTCTGGGCAACGGTGACCAGGGGCAGGGCTTCTTCATGATGAGCTTATGCATCGCCGTTCTGTTTGTTGCCAGTGCGATTCTGGTTTTCATGCGGGTTAAGGAGAAAACCGATGCGGGCAAAGTGGCCAAAGAGAAGTTTACCATCAGTGATGTTAAGAAAATCATTGGCGAAAACGACCAGCTGAAGTCCCTGATTGGTTTTGTTCTGTCGTTTAATATTGCCATGCAGCTGATTGGCGGCTTTGGTATCTATTACTTCACCTACGCCATCGGCATGCCTGAGATGTTCCCGATGTTTATGCTGGTGGCGGGTGCGGCTGAATTTGCCGGCATTTTCCTGTTCCCATGGATTTCCAAGGTGGTTAACCGCCGCTTTATGTGGCCTCTCGCCTGTGGCTTCCCAATTCTGTGCTGTGCCGTCCTGTTCCTGGGTAGCGTGATCGCTCCGGAAAATGCGATTCTGGTGGGTATTGCCGGTGCTGCCATGAAGTTTGGTAATGGTCTGTTTAATGGTTTGTCTACGGTGATGCTGGCGGACGTTGTGGATTACGGTGAAGAGAAAACCGGTATGCGTAGCGAAAGCGTTATCTTCTCTGTGCAGACCATGCTGGTAAAAGCGGCTGGCGCACTGGCCGGTTTCCTGATCGGTTCTGGCCTGACTCTGATTGGCTATGTCGCTAACGAGGTTCAGACCCCGGACACCATCACTGGCCTGAAAGTGCTCATGCTGCTGGTACCTGCCGTTCTCGTGGGTCTGAGTGCCCTGATCTACAAGAAAACCTATCGTCTGGATAAGCGTTTCGATAAAGAGGATGGCGGCAAAGTAGAGTACGCCTGACCGACGTGCAGTGCTTTCCGGACGGAAAGCACTGACTGCTTCTTTTATTCAATGCTATGACATCAAACGATACGACACTAAACAATACGACCGCTATGACGAAACCATTGATTCATCTGTCAACAGAGACCACCAGTGTTCTGATCAAAGCAGAAAAACACCTGCCCGAAGTCGTTTATTGGGGTGAAAAGCTGCCAGAAACCACTGACCTGGCTTTGTATTTTCAGGCTAATCATCGCCCGGTTCAGCAGGGCAGCATTGATACGGATACGGTGTTGTCCCTTTGCCCTGAGCACGCCCGTGGATTGTTCAGTTCCCCCGGACTGGAAGGTTGTCGGCAGGGCAATCACTGGTCGCCGGAGTTCACGGTGGAAGAAGTGCTTGAGCAAAACAATCGTGTTGTTTTTTCCTGCCGTGACCCGAGGGCGGAACTGAAGCTCGCTATTCACCTGACCCTGAATCCGGCCACCAGCGTTCTGGAAACGTATCTGGAGCTGACCAATGCCGGTGAGTCTGCCTATGAGTTGCACAAGCTGACCAATACCCTGCCGTTGCCGGTGACTGCCCGTGAAATTCAATATTTCCACGGTCGCTGGACCCATGAATTTCAGACAGAACGGAAGGTTCTGGATCGTGGCGGTTTTACCCTGGAAAACCGCCGTGGCCGAACCTCCCACGAACATTTCCCCGGTGTCATGATGGGGGATGTCGGTTTCGGTGAAACAGCGGGTAATGTTTACGGTTTTCATCTTGGCTGGAGTGGCAACCACCGTATTCATACGGAAGCAATGAACGACGGCCGTCGTTATATTCAGGCAGGCGAGTTGTTGATGCCCGGTGAAATGACACTGGCAGCGGGTGAGTGCTATAAGACGCCAACCCTCTACAGCACGTTTAGCAGCAAAGGACTGAACGGGATCAGCCAGAACTTTCACCGACATGTTCGTGCTGAGATTGTCTCTTTCCCGGAACCTGAAAAAATCCGTCCGGTTCACCTGAACACCTGGGAAGGCATTTATTTTGACCATGACCCGGATTACATCATGAACATGGTGCGTTCTTCCGCTGACATCGGGATTGAACGTTTTATCATTGATGATGGCTGGTTTCGTGGGCGTAATGGTGACAATGCGGCACTGGGTGACTGGTATCTGGATACCGGCAAGTACCCGGAAGGTCTGCAACCCATTATTGATTGCGTAAAAGAGCACGGCATGGAGTTTGGTCTCTGGTTTGAGCCGGAAATGATCAGCCCGGATTCTGATCTTTACCGCGAACATCCGGAATGGATGCTTCATACCGAAGGTTATGAGCAGGTCACTATTCGCAATCAGTACGTACTGAATCTGCAAATTCCTGAAGCCTTTGACTTTATTGCCGGAAGACTCGATGCACTGCTGTCGGAATACGACATTAGTTATATAAAGTGGGATATGAACCGGGAGCTGGTGCAGCCCACCCATAATGGCAAGGCCGGTTTCCACGGTCAGGTAGAGGCTTACTACCGGCTGGTGGATTTTGTCAGGGAAAAGCACCCGCTGGTGGAAATTGAAACCTGTTCCGGCGGCGGTGGTCGTGTGGATTACGAAGTGTTGCGCCGGACCCACCGGTTCTGGGCATCAGACTGTAATGATGCGCTGGAGCGTCAGGCGATTCAGCGTGGTGCCAGCTACTTCTTCCCGCTGGAAATTACCGGCGCTCATATTGGTGCAAAGCATTGCCATACCACCGGGCGACAGCATAACAGCCATTTTCGTGGCATTACGGCACTGTTTGGTCATATGGGCGTTGAGCTGGATCCTGCCAGCGCATCGGAAGAAGAAAAACAGGCGTTTGCCAAATACATTGCATTGCACAAGTCTTTCCGTGGTTTGCTGCACACTGGCAACCACTTCCGTTGTGACACGGATGTTAAAGAGACCCAGGCATGGGGGGTGGTGAGTGAGAATCAGCGGGAAGCGGTTCTGATGTATTCACAATTCAAAATGTCGGAATACGCCCTGGCGGCACCGCTGAAAATACCGGGTCTGAATCCTGACATGAATTATCGGGTGGAAGTGCTGGAAAACAGTTCAACAAACCTCTACATGAAACAGTGTCCACCGTGGATGATGGAAGCCGTATCCATGAGTGGCGCATTGTTAGGGCAGGTGGGATTAACGATGCCGGTGCTTCAGCCAGAGAGTGCATTGTTGATTCGACTGACCAGAGTTTAAGGGATGGTTTAAGGCATGTTTTCAGTGAGTCACTTATCAGGCTTTTTAATTAATGGAAGCTGATGGGTGGTTCACTGTTAATAACTTTATATTTTGGGGATTAAAAAATATAACGACCCGTAAGGTCATTAATTGATGATTTCCGTAATCAGATAAACATCACTATTTATTGGTGAACATTTCTATTGCCTGAAAAAAGCACCGAAATTTTCGTTTTATTACAAATAACTCAACACACATTAATAATTGAGTAACACCTATGTTAAAAAAAACACTTATAGCTAACGCTGTCTCTTTAGCCGTTTTATGTTCAGCCACGGTTGCCCATGCCAATTTTGGTATTGAGAATGTTCGAACCATGGGTTATGCCAAATGGGGAACTCTTTACACCAATAATAACGATCACAACGGTGGTAAAGGTGAACGTAGCGAGGTAATTCGTGCCGACCAGGGTTATGGTAACTACCGACTCGGTAATGAAATGAACTGGTGGGAAGCCGGTATCGCCATGGACCTCTGGCGTGATGGCGACACCTACTTTGATACCACGTTGATGATTGGCAGCGGCGACAAATGGGGCGATGTCAGTACGATTCAGATGTGGTCAGCGGGTCATGGCCTGTTTGCTTCCCAGCCAGATGCCAAGGTCTGGGTGGGTGAACGCCATTATCGTCGTCATGAAGTGCATCTGGCTGATATCAAGTACTGGGACACCTCCAGTACCGGTATTGGTATTGAAGACTGGAATATTGGTTTTGGTAATGCCCAGGTGGCGTGGATGTCGCCGGAGTCAAATACAGACATCGATAAAAATAAACGAACTCTGCACAATATCGACCTCCGGGTCAGTGATATTCAGTTAAATGATTCCGGTGAACTGATCGTTGGTATGAACTATGCCTTTGCTCAGAATTCAAAATTTGAAAAAGCCCCTGGCGAAAAAGTAACAGACTCTGGTTACATGTTCTCAACCCTGTATAAACAGGACTGGGCCCACGGTAACAACACACTGGCGGTGCAATACGGTGCGGACGGCCTTGCCGGTGGCTTGATGAGTGCCGAGGGCGGTAAGACTCGCAAATACAGCATTGGCGAAGATCACAATGGTCACAGCTGGCGGGTATTCAACCATGGTGAAGTAAATATCTCTAAAGACATTGAGATGATGTACAACATCGCCTGGCAGGATAAGAAACTGGATAATAAAAGAGGTGAGGAGTGGTTCAGTATCGGTGCCCGCCCTCAGTACCAGTGGACTGATAATATAGCAACGGCGCTGGAAGTGGGTTATGAGACCGTGAAGGCTGAAAATGGCGCTGGCACCAACGAGATGGCCAAGATCACCCTGGCACAGATATTCCAGGCGGGCAGAGGGGTCTGGGGACGTCCATCCCTGCGGGCTTTTGTGACCTATGCCAGAAAGACGGATGAATGGAATCGTGGGGAAGGAAGTAATAAGGTTTATGCCAAGCCTGTCAGTCTCGGTGAGAAGAAAAAGAAAAATGAAGTTATCGTTGGCTTCAATATGGAGACCTGGTGGTAATAACGTTGCCAGCTAATGAGCTTAATTCGATGATAATGGTGTAACATCAGCCCGTCAGATTCTGGCGGGCTGCCAATACACGATAAAGCCTGAATAATAAATAAACGACGAACAATTCTTAATTCGCAGTTCAGCGGTTGTTAAACATTTTCTTTTTTGATCACTATCAATGTAATGGTAATCCGATTGTAGTTAGATAAAAGCCGAATGGTGTGATCTGGGTTGTAAGGAAATTTACTAAAAATAAATGTAAATAATAATAAGTTTAACTTGCAGGGTTAATAACTTAGAATAAGCCCGGTACAAACTATCACAAAGTTTTTCAAAGCTTTTTATAGATAGGCATAACGATTACAAGCCTGGGAGAGCAATTTCTATGAGCGAAATCAATGTAAATGTCGAATTAGACCCTCAGTCTCTGGCTGAGATCGGCATCAAAGACGTTAAAGAAATCGTTTATAACCCGTCTTACGACACTCTGTTCGAAGAAGAAACTAAACCGGAACTGGAAGGTTACGAGAAAGGTGTTGTCACCGAGCTGGGTGCCGTAGCCGTGGATACCGGCATTTTCACCGGACGCTCTCCTAAAGATAAATGGATTGTTAAGGATGAAACCACCGCAGACAGCATGTGGTGGACAACAGAAGATTCTAAAAACGACAACAAACCGATTAATCAGGAAGTCTGGACTCACCTGAAAGGCTTGGTTACCGAACAGCTGTCCGGTAAGCGCCTGTTTGTTATTGACGGTTTTTGCGGTGCCAACCCGGATACCCGTCTGAGCATCCGGATTGTGACTGAAGTGGCCTGGCAGGCACACTTTGTTAAGAACATGTTTATTCGCCCGACGGAAGAAGAGCTGAAAACGTTCAAGCCTGATTTCGTTGTTATGAATGGCGCCAAAACCAGAAACCCGTTGTGGCAAGAGCAGGGTCTGAACTCTGAAAATTTTGTGGCGTTCAACCTGACTGAAAAAGTGCAGGTGATTGGTGGTACCTGGTACGGTGGCGAAATGAAGAAAGGTATGTTCGCCATGATGAACTACCTGCTGCCTCTGCGTGGAATTGCTTCCATGCACTGTTCTGCCAACGTGGGTGAGAAAGGCGACGTTGCGGTATTCTTTGGTTTGTCCGGTACGGGTAAAACGACACTGTCTGCTGACCCTAAGCGGGCGCTGATTGGTGACGACGAGCACGGCTGGGATGACGACGGCATCTTTAACTTTGAAGGTGGCTGCTACGCCAAGACCATTAAGCTGTCTGAAGAAAATGAGCCGGATATCTACCACGCTATCCGTCGTGACGCACTGCTGGAAAACGTTACCGTAAACGCTGGTGGCAAGATCGATTTCGACGACGGTTCCAAGACAGAAAACACCCGTGTATCTTATCCGCTGCACCATATCGAAAATATCGTGAAGCCTGTTTCCAAAGCGGGTCATGCCAAGCGGGTTATCTTCCTGACGGCAGATGCCTTTGGTGTACTGCCTCCGGTGGCGAAACTGACCCCGGAACAGACCAAGTACCACTTCCTGTCTGGCTTTACCGCTAAACTGGCCGGTACTGAACGCGGTATCACCGAACCGACACCCACCTTCTCTTCCTGCTTTGGTGCAGCTTTCCTGACTCTGCATCCTACTAAGTATGCTGAAGAACTGGTGAAGAAGATGGAAGAACACGGTGCTACCGCTTACCTGGTAAACACTGGCTGGAATGGTACTGGCAAACGTATTTCTATCCAGGCAACCCGTGCCATCATTGATGCCATTATGGATGGCTCTATTGATGGAGCTGAAACAAAAACACTGCCGTATTTCGGTCTGCATGTGCCTCAGAGTGTAAACGGTGTGGATGATACCATTCTGAATCCTCAGAACACCTACGCAGATAAGGCAGAGTGGGAGAGCAAGGCCCAGGACCTGGCGGATCGCTTTATTACCAACTTCAACAAATTCACTGACAATGAAGAAGGTAAGGCCCTGGTAGCGGCTGGTCCACAGCTGGACTGATTTTTTAAATAAAGTAATGAAAACGAGAGCTGCGGCTCCCGTTTTCATTTATAACCAGCGGAACAGATTTTCTAATCGTTAATCCATCCTGTGCTACAGACAAAACGTCATGAACCGTTATAATTCTCCATCCAAATTAAAGCGTTATAAATAACGAGTAAGGTTTTATGGAGATCATCTTTCAGCGTATAGCAGAAGAGCTGAATGTTCGGACAGCGCAAGTAGTTAGTGCTGTTAATTTGCTGGACGATGGTGCGACCGTGCCGTTTGTCGCCCGTTATCGTAAAGAGGCTACCGGCGGTCTGGACGACACCCAGCTTCGAGTTCTGGAAGAAAGGTTGCGCTATCTGCGCGAGCTGGAAGACAGAAGAGCGACCATTCTCAACAGTATTCGCGAGCAGGACAAGCTGACTCCGGAACTGGAAAAAGACATTCTGGACGCAGACACCAAAACCCGCCTTGAGGATCTCTACCTGCCTTACAAGCCGAAGCGCCGCACCAAAGGTCAGATTGCGATTGAAGCGGGTCTGGAGCCTCTGGCGGACAAACTGTTTGAGCAGCCGGAAGTTGATCCGGAAGCTGAAGCGGCAGGCTATGTCGATGCCGACAAAGGCGTTGCGGATACGAAGGCGGCTCTGGAAGGTGCCCGCTATATCCTGATGGAGCGCTTCAGTGAAAATGCTGAGCTGCTGGGTAAACTGCGTAACATGCTGTGGGAAGAAGGCATTCTTTCCAGCCGTGGCATTGAAGGCAAGGAAGAAGAAGGCGCCAAGTTCCGTGACTACTTTGAACACGACGAGGCGCTTAAAAACGTCCCTTCCCACCGTATGCTGGCAATCCTGCGTGGCCGCAACGAAGGCGTTCTGCAATCCAGCCTGAAGCTGGCCAATGAGCCGGAATCCCGCCTGGAAACTCATCCGTGTGAAGGTGTGGTAGCGGACTTCTACGACATCGTTCATCAGGATCGTCCGGCTGATAAATGGCTGAAAGAGGTTGTGCGCTGGACCTGGCGTATCAAGTTGCTGCCACAGCTGGAAACGGAACTGATGGGAACGGTGCGTGAAAGTGCAGAGGAAGAAGCCATCAAGGTCTTTGCGAAAAATCTGAAAGACCTGCTGCTGGCAGCCCCTGCGGGCTTGCGCCCGACCCTGGGACTGGACCCGGGCCTGCGTACCGGCACTAAAGTGGCAGTGGTTGACGGCACCGGCAAGCTGGTGGAACACACCACCATTTTCCCACACGCCCCTCAACGCCAATGGAAAGAGGCTCTGGGTACGCTGGCGACCCTGTGCCTGACCCATGGTGTGGAGCTGGTCAGCATTGGTAATGGTACGGCTTCCCGCGAAACTGACCGCCTGGTGGCAGAGCTGATGCGTGCCTACCCTAAACTGGGTCTGACCAAGATTGTTGTCAGCGAAGCGGGCGCGTCGGTGTACTCAGCTTCTGAACTGGCAGCCCGGGAATTTCCGGATCTGGATGTTTCCATCCGTGGTGCAGTATCCATCGCCCGTCGTCTGCAGGACCCACTGGCGGAACTGGTAAAAATTGAGCCCAAGGCCATTGGTGTGGGTCAGTACCAGCACGACGTTAGCCAGACTCAGCTGTCACGCTCTCTGGAAGCTGTTGTGGAAGACTGTGTAAACGCCGTAGGTGTTGACGTGAATACGGCTTCCAGCGCCTTGCTGACCCGTGTGTCCGGTCTGAACCGTACCCTGGCAGACAATATTGTTGCTTTCCGTGACCGCAACGGTGCGTTCAGCAGCCGTGAGCAATTAAAAGACGTTGAACGTATGGGAGCCAAAACTTTCGAACAGGCGGCAGGCTTTCTGCGTATCATGAGCGGTGATAACCCGCTGGACGCTTCTGCGGTTCACCCGGAAACCTACTCAGTAGTGGAAAAAATCGGTGGCAAGTTTGAACGCGATGTTCGCAGCCTGATTGGCGACAGTGGTTTTCTGAAAGCCCTTGACCCGAAAGAGTATACCGATGAAACCTTTGGTGTTCCGACGGTAACCGACATCATTGCAGAACTGGACAAGCCGGGTCGTGATCCACGTCCTGAGTTCAAGGCACCGGAATTTGACGACAGTGTTGTCAAAATCAGTGACCTGAAGCTGAATATGGAGCTGGAAGGTGTGGTGACGAACGTCACCAACTTTGGTGCGTTTGTTGACGTGGGCGTTCATCAGGACGGCCTGGTGCACATTTCTGCGCTGTCTGAAAGCTTTGTCAAAGACCCGGCTGAAGTGGTTAAGGCGGGTGACATTGTTAAGGTGAAGGTCATGGAAGTCGACGTTTCCCGCAAGCGTATTGGTCTGTCCATGCGTATGAAGGACAAAGCGGAAGAAGTGGCTGAAGCCCGTCAGCAACCCCGTCGTGAGCGCTCTGCGGGTGGTGCCGGAAAACCACAGCAGAAGCAGCAAACTCGTGGTGGTAACCGTCAGAAGGAAAAGGCGGCAGGCTCGTTTGCTGATCTGTTTGCTAATGCTAAGAAGCTGCGTAAGTAAACGGATGTGAACCGTGGTATTTGAGCCGGAGTCCGAGGCTCAAATACCACAACCGACGTAAATCTTTCTATGCAACAAATTGACTGAGTTGAAGCTTTGCCTGGCGATCCGCTACCGGAAAGAAACGAATGTACTCTTTTTCCAATTGAGGTATGCGCTTTCTGTTGGCAGGCCTTTTTTCAGCTCATTTGGTAGTAAGGGGCGCAGCATTCAATAACTTACCGGGCTTTTGGCTGTTGGCTGTTGGCTATTAGCTGCTCATACAGCCAAAAGCCAACAGCCAACAGCCAACAGCGGTATATTATGTTCTGCTGCTTCCCTAAATGGCATCCTGCAAAGCATTAGCCTCTTCGATATTCTGGTCAAAAATAGTGGTGTCAATGCCGTCTTCGGACACTTCAACCTGATGGATGTTATGATCCGGCTGGACGGTATACGCCCTCACCTGTTCCGGGCGTAGAATATCTTCTTTAGTGAGTTTATTTTTCTTCATTAGCGCATCACGCTTGTCAAAGTTGGTATTGAGCATAATGCGATTATTGATTTCTCTTACCAGAAAGTCGCTATGGGTAGTCATGACCACTTTCACGCCAGCATTAACGAGCCGTGCCAGCAATCTTGCTACTTGTCTTTGTTTGTCCGGATGGAGGTTCAGCTCTGGTTCATCAATGATCAGTACACTGTCTTTTTCTGCCAGTGAGTTAATATACAAATCCAGTAAGAATATCGACTTGATAGAAGAAGAGGCCAGATAAATAGGCAGTACGGTCTTATCCCTGTTCCGTTCTTTGGCTGGCTGGTAAAGCACCTGGTTGTCGACCACCTTAAAACTACCCCCTATGATTTCTCTCAGGGCATCAAAAACAGGTTTGAACTTTCCTGCCTTTCCTTCCTTAAGAAAGCTTTTCTGTCTGGCAAGGTTGTCGGCGTCCCGCACCGTATCGATATTGTCCTTGATTGGTTCTGCGTATCGAGAACGCATACTGTTCAATAATTTGAGGGGGTTAACACCATCTTTGCTATTGGCCAGATGCTCAACCAGAATATTTTTACTGAGATCAAGCTCTTTATAAAACAGGGAAATTCCTGTGCGTTCGGAGGTTAACACAAAGGGTGAAAGCACGTGATCTTCCAGCAGGCATCTTGTCAGCTCCTGATTGATAATATCGCTGATTATCTGATGCGGTACGCCAACGTCCACATCCTGAAGGGTCACATCCAGAATGTCCGCTCCTGCCTCTTTTGAAAAGCTCAGGGTAGCTTTACGCCCGAACCGGAAAGTTTTGTAAAACTCTTTGTTGATATCCAGAGAGTAGTCATCCAGAGAAAGGCTAATACTCGCTCCTTTCATCAATTCTGAGTCGGTATTGAAATACCCTCCAAGACTTCTGCTGAAAGTACGGGACAATTGCTTCAGGAAGTGACCCATCTTGTTGGCGTATTCATCAAGCTCGATTTTTATGGTGCCAGCCTCTTTGAGATGATCGACCATATGATCATCAAAGCCAAAAGAGGTAATAGTCGGATAATGCTTCAGCAGCCCATAGATAGCATAATTCAGCCAGGTCTTGCCCACATTGTTTGGGCCGCAGATAAGGGTCATATCGCCCAGCTCAATTGTCCCCTGGTCAACATAGCCCAATTTTTTAAATGTAAATTTCATTACCTTTCGCTCTGGAAGCCGTTGCTGTTAGCCTTTGCGGCCACAGAAATTGATACCCCAATAATACACAATCGAAGACGGCTTGGCAGAACCCGGCTCAACGGCTGCTGATATCGTAACAAATGGTTCTAGAATTATGGTTCTCTCCTTATTGTTCATGGTCAGTATTGTGTGTCGTGATCACTCCTGCAAATATTACCTTTCTTTGCGTAAGGCAATCAGAAGCTATTTATGCTGCTTGTTTCTCTCGGTAGGGGTTATCGGTAGCTCCGGTCAGGAGAGCTGCCCTGAACAACAACAGAGATATGGGATACTGGTTTTCAGAATTGATGAGTACCGATGGTTTGATATTACCATTGATCTGCCAGGTCATCCGAAAACCGCTCAGGAAGTTGAAGAACAGCGGAACCGTGATGTTCATCTACGCAAATCCGGCAGACCTGATCCTCCAGCTTTTTTCCCCGGCGCCAACGAAATCACTGAAGGCATTCGTCTTCGTTTTCATTACCGGTTTAAATGATACGGTTTCCTGCGGGTTGAAAACGGAGTAATCGATACCATTTAACAGGTACTTAAATGACTCTTTAAAGTTATGCTTCATCGTGTTGCCACAGGCTGCTGGCTCATTCTTGCAGGTGCATATCAGGCGTGAACGCTATATAGTCCGCTTGGTAGCATAAGTACTTTCACTGGGAACCCGTCTGCGAAGTCATGTTGCGACTATCTTTTGGCTCAAGCTGTCTTTTGGCTCAAGCTGTTTCCGGATCAAGTTGTTTCGTTCATGATGCGCTGGAGATTCCGGAGTCATTGCCAGTATAAACAGAATTGGAACTGATCTTGACTACTCTTTACGAGCGTCGCCTGAAGCTTTTGCGGCGACCTGAACATCACAAGTTATTCAGCGGTATACGACACGGGATTGAGAGAGAAGGTCTGCGAGTCAGTCCGGATGCCCGACTGGCGCAAACGTCGCATCCGAAGGCTCTGGGCAAGACTCTGACCCATCCCTATATCACCACCGATTACTCTGAAGCGCTGCTGGAGTTTATTACACCGGTGCATAACCAGATTGATGATACTCTGAACTTCCTGAATGAGCTGCATATAGTCACCAGCAAAGTGATGGATAATGAACTTTTGTGGGCTGGGAGCATGCCATCCATTCTGGAAGGTGAGGCTCGTATACCTATTGCCCGGTACGGTCATTCAAATCCGGGCGTCATGAAGTCGGTTTATAGAGAAGGACTTGCGCACCGCTACGGCAAGGCGATGCAGACCATAGCCGGTTTGCATTACAACTTTTCCCTGCCTGCTGAGCTTTGGCACCTGCTTGGTCAGGACGAAGCAGTCAATGGCGGTGAACAGGCTTTTCAGTCTGGATTTTATTTGGGGTTGATCCGCAACTTCCGTCGGTACTCCTGGCTGTTGATGTATCTGTTCGGTGCCTCTCCTGCTGTCAGCAAGAGTTTTTTTGCTGAGTCAAAGGTGGCTCACAGTCTTCAGAGTCTTGATGAGGACTCTCTCTTTTTACCCTATGCCACCTCTTTGCGTATGAGCGATATGGGTTATACCAATAACGCCCAGTCATCCCTGAACGTCTGTTACAACACTATAGAGGAGTATGTGGCGAGTTTGTCAAAGGCGATCAAAACACCTTATCCGCCTTATGAGGAGATAGGTGTTAAACAGGGAGACCAGTATTTGCAGTTAAACGCTAACCTGCTGCAAATAGAAAACGAGTACTACAGTAATATCCGACCCAAGCGTATAGCCCGTCGTGGCGAAAAGCCTTTGGCGGCGCTGGGTAGTAGAGGGATTGAATATATTGAAGTGCGATGTCTGGATATTAACCCGTTTGAGCCGCTGGGTATTTCATCAACCGATGCGCATTTTCTGGATGTTTTTCTGGTTTACACTGGCTTAAAAGACAGCCCGGCTACGACCACTGTTCAGGAGTGTCGCCGTACCACAGAGAACTTCCGAAAAACCGTTGAAGAAGGTCGCCGTCCTGGTTTGATGCTGGAGTCTGAACATGGCGAAGTGTCTCTGCAGGAATGGGGACTGATATTGCTGGAAGATATGCTTCCTGTTGCTCACATGTTGGACCAAGCCAATGACACCAGCGGCTTTACTGACAGCATCAGGCAACAGCAGGACAAACTGAACGATGTAAATCTGACGCCATCGGCTAAGCTGATGGACGCACTGCAAAAGGGTTCGCAAAGCTATACCGATGCCATCCTGAATCTTTCCAGACTTCACCAGACGCACTTCACAAACAGTGAAATGAGCCAGGAGAGGCAGAAGTATTTTACATCGCTGGCTGAAGAGTCTGTGGAGAACCAGAGACAGTTGGAAGTTGCCGATACCCTGAGCTTTGATGAGTTCCTGAAGCAGTACCACGAGTCCGACTAAGGGAAGTGGCAGACGAAAATATCCCATCGTCATCCCGGCGCAGGCAGGAATGACGGAGGGCAGATACGCTCTTATCAACAAAACAGCAACGGAGGCCCAACAATAATGACCACTCCTCATTCAAGGCTGACTTTTTTATTGGTGACAGCTGCCTGTATGGCGCTGATGATGTTTTCATTTTACCTCCAGTTCGCTTTGGGGCTGGAGCCCTGCCCGCTGTGCATTTCCCAGAGAATCGTTCTTACGGGGCTTGGTATCGTTGCGCTGGTGGCAACCCTGCATAACCCGGTTAAAAAAGGCTATCGTCGCTATGGTGGTTTTCTGGCGCTGTTCAGTCTGACCGGAGCGTTACTGGCGGCGAGGCAGATATGGATACAAAATCTGCCAGCGGAAAAAGTACCTGCCTGTATGCCCGGAATTGAGTACCTTGTCGATATTCTTCCTGTTGCAGACCTTCTGAAAATCATGCTGACAGGGACCGGTGACTGTGCAGAGGTTCAATGGACTTTTCTTGGGTTGACGATTCCCGGCTGGACTTTGATTGTATTTGTCGGCTTTATCGTTGTTGGCTTATTTGAGTGCCTCAGGAAAAGAGAGGGTGCTGTTTAATAGGGTGTGCAGTCAGCTGTTGCTTTCTGCACTTACTGCTGGTGGGTAAATTGTACCGTCTAAATGGAACTAACGAACAAAATATAAATAATTTTTTTTAATTAAAATTTTTTTTAATATATTGAATTGCGAGTTGAAAACGAAATGAGCCCTAAAATACAAGGGTTTCACCGTGATGATTTTGTTTTATGGGAAAAAGGTCTGGTATATTTTGCAATTTGCCTCTTGCCGCAAAAATTTCGCTGTCATAACCTAGCAACTGAATCATCAAAAATAACCGGTGACTAGGTGATGCCGTTTCCATATCGATGATAAGATCCAACCGTCAAGAGGAACTGCCATGCTGGAGGGTTGCAAATCGGCCAAAGAACGTTGGGGAGGCGTATCGGATATTATTGATCGCTGGCTCGGCGATCGTCAGGAATTAATTGTTCTTTTCTGTTCAGTTAATGGAATGGATCAATTTCACGATGACAAGCGTCCTGTCGCTAATAAACTAGAAGAAATGTGCCAGATTCTGGTTGACTATGCATCATCCGGGCATTTCGAAGTCTATGAGCAGCTTGTACGAGAGGGTATGGAGTTTGATGATGGCAGTGTTGAAGTTGCGCACTCTATCATCCCAAAGCTGGAAACGAATACGCAGGTTTGCCTAAGGTTTAATGATACCTGTGAAAGTATCAGCAGCGTTCAGATGATGCAAAATTCCCTGTCTGAGTTAGGGGAAGCACTGGAAGAACGCTTTGAGCTTGAAGATAAATTGATAGAAGTTCTGCACGAATCCCACCGGGAACTGGTGACATAGCCCGTTGAAAGTAATATTGCAGGGTATTTATGAAAAGTCCGGACTCATGAATCCGGACTTTTCGTAGCTGGACGCTATTTTTTCTCGTCTTTTTTAGCGTCTTTTTTCTCGTCCTTTTTCACTTCAATTAACTCAACTTTGAAGGTCAATACTTCATTGGGGCCAATTCTGCCTGGAATTCCTCCCGGGCCATACGCCAGATCGGAAGGAATAAATAACTCCCAGGTTGAACCTTCAGGCATCGCTTTCAGACCTTCTGTCCAGCCACGAATAACCTGGTTGAGTTTAAACGTCGCAGGTTGTTTTCGTTCGTAGGAGCTGTCAAACACGGTACCATCCAGCAGTTTACCCTCGTAGTGAACGGTGACTTCACTGGTTTCAAGAGGCTTGCTGCCTTTGCCCTCTTTAATAATTCTGTATTGAAGGCCGTTGTCCATGGTGAAAATGCCGGGCTTTTTGGCATTTTCTTTCAGGAACGCCTGCCCTTTTTCAAGGTTTTTGGCGGCTTCTTCCTGCAGTTGCTTCTGGCGTTTTTCTTCCTGTTCCTTACGGGCTTTTTCAATAAGCTTGAACATCTCCTGCTTTTCCAGCTCCAGGGGTTTGCCTTCCAGAGTGTCTTTTATCCCTTTGGAAAGAGCGTCAGCATTGACGCCTTCAAACTGCTTAAGCTGTTCAGCAAGAATCGACCCCAAACTGTAGCTGACTTTATCAGCTTCAGTTTCTAGCGCAGCAGAAGACTGAAGGGTGTATGACATCAACGCGATGCCGACCAAAGCTTTTAATCTCATGGAGTCTCTCTTTATGTAGGTTATCCGGGATGCAAAAATAGCTTTTTTTCGTCCTTGCATCGTGATTTTTCCATCTTTGTGCATATATCAAAAGATATCAAGCAGTCTGTATCATTTTTATGTAAAAAACCCTGCTTTTATAGTGTTATTGTTATTTCATTACTATTTGCATAACTCAATTTTAAAAAAGTTACGAATGATTTTTTGGAATTTAATTAAGAAAAAATTTGCAGTCCTGTAATAAGCGCTCTATGTTTTTACTTAAAACTGGGTATTAATTATTCAGATTTTTTATATGCAGTAATTTACGAAGTAATGGAGTACTTAATAAAGGCAATGACGAGGGACGACAAATGCCTGTAGCCAAGAGAAAACCAACCGCTAAAAAAGCGGCTAAAAAACCTGCTGCCAAGAAGCCAGTCAAAAAAGTAGTTAAAAAGGCAGCTACCCGTAAAGTGGATCCGGTTAAAAAGCTTGAGAAAGAAATTGATGCTCTCAAGAAAAAACTGGATAAAGCCAAGGAGTCTTTGAAAAAGGCCAAGGCTAAAGCAAAAGCTTCTACCAAGAAGGCTGCTGCTAAAAAGTCTACCGCCAAAAAGACGACCAAAAAAGCTGCTGCCAAGAAAGCTACAAGCAAGGCAGCGACTAAAAAGAAGGCAACTGCTAAGAAAAAAGTGACCCGTAAAGCTGCTACCAAGAAAAAGGCACCAGCCAAAAAGGCCGCCAAAAAGACAGTAGCGAAGAAAAAAGCGCCTGCTAAGAAAGCTACCCGTAAAGTAGCTGCCAAGAAAAAAGCTCCTGCTAGAAAAGCTGCCAGCAGAAAGAGAGCGACTAAAAAGAGTTAAGCCTTTTTGCCTGTAGGCTTATCCGGCAGGGGGGCTCCCCCCCTGCGTTTTTTCCTATAACGACTTTTCATTCCCTCTCGCTTGCATTTTGCGAGTGCTCCCTTTGTGGTGGTATAGTGGCGATGTGGCGGTGATATCGTAGCGATACCAGCCACCCTTTTTATTCAGCGTGTATTATTAAACGAGTTTTGCTTCCCGAACCTTTCTCCCTCCAATAAATTCTTTATAATGCGCGGCATGATCACATTGAATTCAGTCAGCTTACAGCGCTCTGGAAAAGTCCTGCTTGAAGACACCAGTGCAACAATTCATCACGGCCAGCATGTCGGATTGGTAGGAGCCAACGGCTGCGGCAAGTCCAGCCTGTTAGCCCTGCTTATGGGAGAGCTTCAGCCAGACCAGGGCGATGTATCCATTGACCCCGGGCGGGGCATTGCCCACATGGCTCAGGAAATTAAGGCGCTTGAACGTAAGGCGGTGGAATACGTTCTTGATGGGGATGAGCAGCTGCGTGCCATTGAGCAGAAGATCAATGATGCTGAAAACGCAGGGCAGCATGAAAAACTGGCAGAACTTCATGAACAGCTGTTGCTGGCCGACGGTTATACGGCTCGCTCCAGAGCTGAGCAGATGCTGCATGGTCTTGGGTTTGGTAATGACCAGATTGAAAACAGTGTCAAAGACTTCTCCGGTGGCTGGCGTATGCGCCTGAATCTGGCTCGTACCCTGATGAGCCCGTCTGACGTTTTGTTTCTTGACGAGCCGACCAACCATTTGGACCTTGATGCTATCGTCTGGCTGGAAGGTTTCCTGCAACGTTATCAGGGAACGCTGGTGGTCATTTCCCACGACCGGGATTTTCTTGATGCGGTCACCGACATCACCATTCATATCGAACACCAGAAAGCCAACACTTACCGGGGCAATTACTCTGCGTTTGAACGTATGCGTGCTGAACGCCTGCAACAGCAGCAGGCTGCGTTTGAGAGACAGCAGAAGCAACGGGAACACATGGAAAAATTCGTAGAACGATTCCGTGCCAAGGCGACTAAGGCGAAACAGGCCCAGAGTCGTTTGAAAGCGCTGGCCCGGCTGGAAGACATTGTTCCGGCCCACGTGGATTCACCTTTTACTTTCCGTTTTCCGGAACCGGATAAAATGTCTTCCCCCCTGCTGTCTATTGACCAGGGCGAGCTGGGTTATGGGGATAAGGCACTCTTGAAACTTAAACTCAGTGTATTGCCCGGCTCCCGTATTGGTTTGCTGGGAGCCAATGGTGCCGGTAAATCTACCCTGATTCGTACACTGGCGCAGGAACTGCCACTGATAGCCGGTAAACGACAGGATGGCGAGCATTTGAAAGTGGGCTATTTTGCCCAGCACCAGCTGGAAAGTCTTGATCCCCATGCCAGTCCTGCTCTGCATTTGCAAAGAATCAGCCCGGATGCAAGAGAGCAGGAACTGAGAAATTTTCTGGGTGGCTTTGGTTTTCATGGCGATAAAGCGACAGAGACCATTGAAGGCTTCTCCGGTGGTGAACAGGCTCGGCTGGCACTGGCGATCGTTGCCTGGCAAAAGCCTAACCTTTTGCTGCTGGACGAACCGACCAACCACCTTGATCTGGAAATGCGTCATGCGCTGACCATGGCGTTACAGGAATTTGAAGGGGCGATGATTCTGGTTTCTCACGACAGAAACCTGTTACGCAGTACTACGGATGAACTGCTGCTGGTGCATGATGGCAGGGTGGATGTGTTTGCAGGTGATCTGGACGATTACAGTGACTGGCTGACTAAACTGCGTACGCAGGCAACGGAACAGCAGAACGAAGATTATGAAGAAGTGGCTGCACATTCAGCCCGGGGAAGGAAAGATCAGAAACGTCTTGCGGCTGAGCGTCGTAACGCAATGCGACCATTGAAGAAGCAGGCCGATAAGCTGGAATCACAACTGGACAAACTGCAAACCCGTTTAGCGGTTGTAGAAGATGAGCTGGCGGATTCATCGATTTACGATGCTACGGAAAAAGACCGGCTTAAAAACCTGCTGGCAGAACAGACAGACCTGACCAGAGGTATCAATAATACCGAAGAAGAGTGGATGATGGCTCTGGAAGAGCTTGAGGCACTTGAGCAGGAGCTGTCGCAGGACAGAGCCTGATAATCTGACTAAGAACGCCTCCTGAGCAGAGCCATGTTCACCCGACAAATAGTTTGCCGGGTGAACAGAGGTATCAAGCTTCGTAAGCGGCTTCTTCTTCGGTGACAGCGTCTTCAGAGACGTTGTCCAGTTTACCCAGTAAAGCACCAACGCGCTCCCCCCAGGCGCTTAACTCCTGCTTCAGTTCAGCGTTTTCCTGCTCCATGCGGGTATTGGCAGTGCGCAGCTCTTCCAGTTCCATACGGGTCAGTTCGAGCTTGTCGATCAGGTTTTGCAGCTTGGATTCCAGATGGCCTAAGGATTCAATGGACATATGTGTTTCTAGCACCAGCAGTTTGTCAGTTAACAAGGCTCTCTGCGGATACGCATACAGACGGGTATAGCAGAGTTTCATACTCAGCCATACGATAGCACATAGTTTTACTAAGTACCTCGTTGCAAAGCCGGTTTGCTTATCCGTACTTTTATCTTTTTACTTTGTTCGGTGTGAAAAAGGTATTTCGTAAGGAATCGAAAGTTCTGATGATCTTGAATTCACGGTGGAATTAGCAACTATACTTGGCAAACTTGAATAGCGAAGATTGCCGCTATCTGACATGAAATGGGCCATATTTGTCAGGTGTCTTGTTATTTGCATCACCATAAAAACGGCCACTAACTGACGGTGGCCGTTTGTTCTCGAACAGTTTCCAACGGCGTTTCTGAAAGCTGTATTTATGAAAGAGAGGTGGCGATGTACCCGGGGGCTTTTGCCTCAAGGAGTATTGCATGAGCGAGACGACACAGCCCTGTGCCAGAATCGTTTCTGTGCTCAACGTTGAAGATGAAGCCATGCGCGCTTTTTACATCTCTCTAACGCACAATCAGAGTGTTGAAGATTACATTTCTGCACGACATCTGCACTTTGCTTCACAGACTGTCGAAGGTGTGTTTCTTAATCATTTGTTGGCTCTGACCGAGCTGGCTCTGGATCATTGCGGTTCTGCCAGCTGACAACCATCGCCATTGCCGATAAACTGCAACGTCCTGTTCCTGTGATGTCTGCTGACCCAGGTAGATGCAGGAGCGGGAGGGGGCTGAATGCTTTAAAAACAATAGCCCTGAAAAAAGCTCCGGAAAGTGGGCATAAGACCGATAAGACTAAATAGAACGACAGGAAGTATTATGCCAGAAGTCATACCTGCCAACTCGGTAGGGCTGGTTACACCTCAGACCCTCCATTTTGATGAACCTCTCGAATTGAGTTGTGGTCGTTCGTTGTCCGATTTTGATCTGGTGATCGAAACCTATGGAACCCTTAATGCCGATCACAGTAATGCTGTGCTGATTTGCCATGCCCTGAGTGGGCATCACCATGCTGCCGGTTATCACTCCATGGATGACTGTAAACCGGGGTGGTGGGATAACTGCATTGGCCCCGGCAAACCCATTGATACGGACCGTTTTTTTGTGGTCAGCCTGAATAACCTGGGCGGTTGTCATGGCAGTACAGGCCCCGTCAGCATCAACCCTGAAACCGGCAAACCCTATGGCCCGGATTTCCCGATAGTCACTGTAGAAGACTGGGTACAGAGCCAGGCTCGTTTATCCGATCGCCTTGGTATTGAACAATGGGCTGCTATCGTTGGGGGCAGTCTTGGAGGAATGCAGGTTTTGCAATGGTCTGTCGCCTATCCTGAGCGTTTGCGGCATGCCGTTGTCATTGCTTCTGCCCCCAAACTGTCCGCTCAGAATATCGCCTTTAACGAGGTGGCGCGCCAGGCCATTATGTCCGATGAACAGTTTCGTGACGGTCGCTATCTGGAACATGAAACCATTCCCCGCAGCGGGCTTGGGCTGGCTCGTATGGTGGGTCATATCACCTATCTTTCAGATGATGCCATGGGGGCCAAGTTTGGTCGGGAACTCAAGAACGATGTGTTCAGTTTTGATTATGACGTACAGTTCCAGATCGAAAGCTACCTGCGTTATCAAGGTGAAAATTTTTCCGGCCACTTCGATGCTAATACTTACCTGCTAATGACCAGAGCGCTGGACTACTTTGACCCGGCCAGCCAGTGTAACGATAACCTTGCCCGGGCTCTGTCGGCTGCGAAAGCGGACTTTTTGCTGGTGTCGTTTACCACCGACTGGCGTTTTTCTCCTGAACGTTCCAGGGAGATTGTGGATGCGCTGCTCGAAGCCGGGAAAGAAGTTTCTTATCTCGAAATTGATGCGCCTCAGGGGCATGACGCCTTTCTGATGGGCATACCCCGCTATATGCAGGCGCTTTCGGCCTATATGTATCGGGTTGCAGTGGATTGCGGCAGGAGTGGCAGACATGAGCAGGCGTAACGATTTCGATATAATACGTCAGTGGATAAAACCCCGGAGTCGGGTTCTGGATCTTGCCTGTGGTCATGGCGAACTGCTGAAATCCCTGAAGCAGAGAAAGCAGGTAAAAGGCTATGGTCTGGAAATCAACCCACAGAACATTGAACGCTGTATTGTTAATGGCATCAATGTCCTTGAGCAGGATATTGATCAGGGGCTGGGTAATTTCCGTGATGGCAGTTTCGATACCGTGATCATGACTCAGGCGTTGCAGGTGTTGCGCCACCCTCATCGGGTCCTGGATGAAATGCTCAGGGTGGGCAGGGAGTGTATTGTTACCTTCCCGAACTTTGGGCACTGGCGCTGTCGCTGGTACTTATCCACAAGGGGTAAAATGCCGGTATCCCGATTTATGCCCTATACCTGGTACGACACGCCGAATATTCACTTTTGTACGTTCAGGGATTTTGAGGAACTGTGCCGGCAGAAGCAGTTTACTGTCATTGAGCGACTGGTGGTGGATAATGCTCACAAGGGGGACTGGAAAACTAAACTGCTCCCAAACCTGATGGGCGAGATAGCAATTTACCACCTGACCCGGTGATCTGGAAATAACCCTGTGGTCTGGAAATAAAGAGGTGCAGTATGAAAATAATAAACATCACAAGATCGTTTTTAGTGCTTTTAGCCAGTCTTCTGGTGCTTGGCAGCGCATGGGCTGCCGCTGTTCCTGAGGCCTCGTTTCCTGAAGCAAAAGTGTTGAAAAATGAGCCCCTGCGTTTCGGAGATTACGAGGTGTATTTTTCAGCGTTCAACAGTACGTTCATAGCGCCGGAAATCGCCAGGGTGTACCAGCTGGAGCGAGGTCCGAAATACGGCCTTGTGAACATTGCCATTCGTAATGTTAAAGACAGCGAGGTGGGCAAAGCGGTTACCGCACAGCTGGACGGTCAGCACAAAAACCTTCTGCAACAGTCAGTACCTCTGACGTTTCAGGAAGTGAAGGAAGGCTCGGCCATCTATTATCTGGCAGGTTTTCGGTTCAGTAATGAAGAACTGCTAGAATTCAGCATCGACGTAAAGCCTGAAGGCTCGGATACCAGCTATCGGGTTAAATTCAGGCAAAAATTTTATCAGGACGGGAAATAACTGTCCTAACGAGAGTAGATAATATCGTGAGTGGTGAACGTCGCCAGATTGTTCTGGCCAGTGGCAATCAGGGTAAACTGCGGGAATTCCAGCATCTGCTGGCTAACCTGAATATCGACATGCTGCCACAGAGTCAGTTCAACGTGGACTCTGTGGAAGAGACGGGACTGACCTTTGTGGAAAATGCGATCCTCAAAGCCCGCCATGCGGCAAAAATTTCCGGGTTGCCAGCCATTGCTGATGACTCGGGTATTGAAGTGGACGCACTCAATGGTCAGCCGGGCATTTATTCTGCCCGCTACGCCGGTGAGGAGGCTTCTGATGCTGAGAACAACGCCAAATTGCTGAAGAACCTGGAAGGCTTACAGGAAACGCAGCGAACCGCCCGTTTTCACTGTGTGCTGGTTTATCTGCGTCATGGGGATGATCCAACCCCACTGGTGTGCCACGGTGCCTGGGAAGGGCGTATTCTGGAAGCTCCCAGCGGTGATCATGGCTTTGGTTACGACCCGCTGTTTTATGTGCCCTCTGAAGGCTGTTCCGCTGCGGTTCTCCCAAAAGACGTGAAGAACAGTATCAGCCATCGTGCCATTGCCATGGCAAAGCTGGCAGAACAACTTTAAACCACCTGACCAAGATAACGAATGCTGCAACTGCCCCCTCTGAGTCTTTATGTACACATCCCCTGGTGTGTTAAAAAATGCCCTTATTGCGATTTTAATTCCCATGCCCTGAAAGGCGGGCTGCCTGAACAGGCTTATGTGGATGCCCTGCTGCAGGACTTTGATCAGGAGCTGGAAGCCATTCAGGGGCGGCCTCTGCGAAGTCTGTTCATTGGCGGAGGAACGCCCAGCCTTATGTCAGCAGAGGGCTTTGACCGCTTATTGCAGGGCTTACAGCAGCGTATAGTCTTTGCTGACGATATTGAAATCACTATGGAAGCCAATCCGGGTACCTATGAGCACGATCGTTTCAAGCGTTACCGGGATGTGGGCATCAACCGTTTGTCTCTGGGCGTACAGAGTTTTCAGGATGAAAAGCTGAAAGCTCTGGGTCGAATACACTGCGCTGCTGAAGCGCGGGAAGCTATTGCCTCTTTGCAGGCCATTGGCTTTGATAACTTCAATATTGATCTGATGCATGGTCTGCCAGGGCAAACCACAGAGGATGCCCTGTTTGACCTGAAAACGGCCATCGACCTGAAGCCGACGCACCTGTCGTGGTATCAGCTGACCATTGAACCGAACACGATTTTCTATTCAAAGACGCCTGTGTTGCCGGAAGATGATGAACTCTGGTCGATCCAGGAACAAGGCTGGGAACTGCTGGAGCAGGGTGGTTTTGAACAGTATGAAATTTCGGCGTACAGTCAGCCGGGACGACAGGCGCGGCATAACCTGAACTACTGGCAGTTTGGCGATTACATCGGTATCGGTGCAGGTGCCCATGGCAAACTGACGGATTACGACACTGGCAACATTTACCGCAACTGGAAAACCCGGATGCCAGCCCACTACATGAATACTGAAAAGTCCTTTGAGGCGGGTCGCAGGGTGCTGGAGGCTGATGAACTGCCGATTGAATTTATGATGAATGCCCTGAGACTGAATGCAGGTGTTCCTGAGCAACTGTTTACAGAACATACAGGTATGAACCTGGAAGTGCTGGCAGAACAGCGAAACTTTGCCATTAAACAGGGATTGCTGGAAAATAGCGACAGGCTGCAACCTACACGTCAGGGGCGGCTGTTTCTGAATAATCTGTTAGAAATATTTGCCTGAGCCAGAAAGGCTTTTGCAGGAATAACAACAAACGTACAGGGAACCTCTATGGACGGAATTGCACAAATTATTATTACAGTGTCGCAGTTTTTCCGTAACAATCTGACCCTTGTCGCCATCGCTTTAACGGCCGTCGCCGTTGTGTTTGGTGGCAGGGTATTGTCAGCATTATGCAGTAGCTGGACTGCCCGGATACACGGTGTCTTGAGAGTACCGGTTCGGGCAGCGTTCAACCTTGTTCTGTTTGGCGCAGTGTTTTCTTTTGTGCCTTACTGGCTGGCGACTCTGCTGGCGTATTTCAACAATTATACGCTGGCGCCGGTATTGCTGGTTCTGTTTATTCTGGTGGGCCTGGTTTCAGACCGGTATGCCCGCTGAATGTTGGTTCGTTTGCGTCTATTCCAGGGGGGGTTAAACTGATTTATGCAGACCGCTTACAATGACGACGTATGATCTGGTCACGCAATTTAAGGGCGTTACAGTTTGGAAGTTCAGCCAAAGTAAGGGAGAAATATACCTGAGAATAAGGCATGGTATATGCGATGCTCTGTGTACCTGCTGGATAAACTATCACGCCTATAACGACAGTCTGGTCAATCATCTGAGGCAATCGGGTCTTGTTTGTCGGGATATTCTAAACCATATGATTTTTTTGCATGACAGTTTCAAAAATAGAACCCCCGTTACAAAGAGTTATGGCTGTTACGCCTATATTGCTTTTGGCGTGAAAGATTTTGCCCTCAAGAGGGATCGTTTCCATGTTGTTGCCGTCTGGTTGGGGGGAGCCAATTATATCAAGGGAGATGTCAGTTTCTTTGAACCTAATTACGGAGAATTCTGGTTCGCATGCAAACAGGACTTTTTCGGTTTTTTCCCGGCGTATTTCCAGTTACGGCGCGCAAAGAGCGCTATTAGTGCATTTCTGCCTGAAGGTAAGAAGGCCGAATGCTGGTTAGTTTCGACTTTTGCCCTGTCGAACAGGGCATTGTAGTGATCTATTTCATACGACAAAGACTTTATAATAGGTTGATTATGCAAGAGCAGTTTGTCTTACTATCGTCGTATTTTTCCATTGATTCAATTTCTGCTTCAGCAGAATGATGCCTACCACAAAGGTTGCTAATTCGCTGACAGGAGCAACGAGCCAGATACCTTCAGAGCCTATCACTAATGGCAAAGTCATCAATAATATAAAGCTCAGTACGCCACCTCTCATTAACGACAGAGTGCCAGCGAGTCGCGGTTGTTCAAGTGCTGTAAAGAAGCCGGAAATCACAATGTTGGCCCCCATCAGAATGAATGCCAGACAGAAGAACTTCATAAACTGGTGCGACAGGCTAATCAGTGCCGCATCATTCAGGAACAGCGCCGCCATGTGGTGACCAAAGAGAAAAATACCTGCGTAAGCTGTCGTGCATATCATCAAGGCTGTTCGAATCGTCAGATTGATGGCTTCAGTGATACGAACATAATCCTGTCGGCCACGCAAAAAGGTGACGATAGGCTGCATACCCTGAGTCAGGCCAATCATAGTCAGCAGCATAAGGTTGTTAGCATAGCCAATTACACTGAATGCTGAGAGTTCAGACTTACCCAGATAAGCCAGAATTATGTTGTTGAACAGGAGCAAAATCAGCCCCGCAGACATTTCGGTAATGCAGTCTGGCCCGCCAATTTTCACAAAGCGGAAAAGTTCTCGGAGTTTTGGCATGGCCCTGACAAATTGCAGGGTGCCGGTTTTGCCGAGATAACCAGTGAAGTGAAGTAACAACAAGGTAGCCTGGGTCATCTGGGCGCAGCCTGTGGCAATAGCGGCTCCACGCAGTCCCATACCCAGCTGGATCACCAGCAGATAATCCAGAACAATGTTCATCACTGCCGCCACACAGATTACCGTCAGTTCCAGTCTGGGGAATCCGTCGACCTTAACAAACACTTCCATGGAATAGGCGACAAGGTAAAAGGTATTGAATAGCAGCAGGGTTTGCAGATATTCAACTACCATAGGAACCAGCTCATCCTTAGCACCTAGCAAAACAGCGATTTCTTCAATGAAGAAATAACTAAGCGTACAAACCAGAATGCCAAAGATCAGCAAGGCATAAATAGTACTTGAGAATAGACGACTAGCGTCCTTATGTTTGCCTTCACCGCGTTTGGCGCCCACAATCGTAGCCGAGCCAATGGTGACCAGAATGGAAATAGCGAACATGATGCTGATATACGGCATCGACAGATTAACCGCCGCCAGTGCATCGGCACCGACACCGCGCCCGACAAACATACCATCGACCATGGTATAAAGTGCAAAAATCCATACGGCCATGGTGGATGGAACCGCGTATCGAAAGAGTGTTTTTCCTATGCTGCCTGATTGCAGGTCAATGGTTTGAGACATGTTTAAATAAGTTGTTGATGGACTTATAGATACCGGTGAGATTGTCATCCCCGCTGTGCGGGGATGAGTGGAATCAGGCGACCCGCTCAAACAGCAGTTCCCAGACTCCATGGCCAAGACGATGACCGCGTTTCTCGAATTTGGTCAGAGGACGGTAATCCGGGCGTGGAGAGTATTCCTGATCACCCGCCAAATTTGTGAATCCTTTCGCGTCGCTCATGACTTCCATCATCTGCTCAGCGTAGTTTTCCCAGTCAGTCGCCAGGTGAATAACACCGCCAACTTTAAGCTTTGGACGCAGCAGTTCAATAAATTTGGCCTGAACCAGGCGACGCTTGTTGTGGCGTTTTTTGTGCCACGGGTCAGGGAAATAAATCTGTACCCGGGACAGGCTGGCGTCTGGAATACACTGTTTCAGCACCTCTACGGCATCGTCGTTGAAAGTCCGAACGTTTGAGAGTCCGGCAGTACTGGCTTCATTCAGCAGGCTGCCAACGCCGGGACGATGCACTTCAACACCGATAAAGTTTTTATCCGTTTCCGCCCCCGCCATGGCAGCCAATGACAAGCCCATGCCGTAGCCGATTTCAAACACAACGGGAGCTTCCCGACCAAAGGTGGCAGCCATATCCAGAGTGCCATCTTTCAGCTCCAGCCCCCATTGGTCCCAGCATTCATCCATGCCACGCTGCTGACCCGCAGTCATGCGACCCTGGCGCAGTACAAAGCTTTTAATTTCCCGGCGCTTGCCGGGCTCGACGGTTTGCTGGGTATCTTTTGCAGAGTCCAGGGCATCGCTGGAGTTGATAGAATCACTCATTGGGCATTCATAGTTCTAAATTGGTAAACCGGCGTAAGATACCGGTCAGGGAATCATTTGAAAATAGCACGATAGCAAAATCGTGCTGTGGATTATTCGGGAGGGCTAGTTGCTGGTGTTAGGAAGAAGCTGACGAATAAGCATCTCAAGTTGGTCAAAGCGTTTGTCTTGTTCATCAAAACGCTTATCGTGTTGATCAAAGCGTAGTTCCAGCCGGTCAAAGCGCCTGTCGTGTTCATCAAAGCGCTTATCGTGCTGATCAAAGCGTTTGCGGGTCTCCTGCTGAAAGCTGTCGAGCCTGTTATCTAGGAGCCTGACCGAGAATAGGATTTATCTGATATAATAGCGTTCAAAACGCAGCCCTGATGAAGCCTGATGTCGCCACCACCAAAATTCAAGGATAGCCCTGTTGAGTTCGACCAGCACCTGCTGTTTCCAACCAACATCTTTGATCTTCTTCCCCAAGATCATGACTGCTACATCTATGAGACCATCTTCCAGAACATTGATACCTCGGAAGTTGAAAAGCAGTACCATCACCTTGGACAGCATGCCTACCCACCCAAGCTGATCGTAGGTATCCTGATCTACGCCTACAGTCATGGTGTATTCAGCTCCCGTGAAATAGAAAAACGGTGTCGGCAGGACTTGGCATTCATGTACATCTCTCAGATGAATTGCCCAAACTTTCGGGTCCTGGGGGACTTCCGCAAAAACAACCTGTCGTTTTTTCATGACTGTTTCAAACAGTCCGTCAAGCTGGCGATGGAGCTGAAACTGGCATCGCTTGGGCATATCAGCCTGGATGGTTCGAAATTCAAAGCCAACAGTTCAAAGCATAAGGCCATGAGCTACGGCCGGCTTAAAGCCAAAGAGGCAGAACTCAGCGCTGAGGTTGATGAACTGATCAAAAAAGCCAGCCAGTGCGATCAGGAAGAAGACGACGCCTACAAAGAAACCAATGGCTACAGTATTCCTGAAGACCTCCTGTTTAAAGAAGAACGGCTGAAGAAAATTAAGGCTGCTAAAAAAGCACTGGAAGAGCGTGAGAAAGCCCTCAATCCGGACGAGCCAATAGACGACAAGAAACAGATTAGCTTTGCAGACCATGATGCCCGGATGATGAGCAAGAAGGGGTACTGCGAATACAGCTACAATGCCCAAATTAATGTAGATGCGGATCACCAGATCATTGTCGGCCAACACATCAGTCAACGCGCCAACGACATACAGGAAGTAGAACCGGCTCTTCAGGCTTTGTCAGAATCTACCGATGGCGCGGCTGTGGATAAATGGAGTATGGACAACGGCTATTTTTCAGGGCCAAATCTGCACACCTTGGATAAACATGGAATAGACGGTTATATCGCTACTGACAAGGAAGAAAAACCGGCTGTTACGGACCTTGAAAATACTGATCGAAAATTTGTCAAAGCGGATTTTACATACAATATTGAAGCTGACGTCTTCATCTGTCCGGCTGGGGAAAAATTGGTTACCAATCCAGCCAGTAAAGCTAAGAGGAAAGGCTACCGGGCAAACAAGGAAGTATGCCGAGAGTGCGCTTACCGCTCCAGATGCAGTGGCTCCAAGAAAAGTGCAGGCAAGGTAATTCGCACAGACAAGTTTGAAACTGCACGACAAGCCATGAATAAAAAAATGGAAACAAGCGAAGCGAAAGCGGTATACGAACGTCGCAAAGTAATAGCGGAACCACCGTTTGGTCAGATAAAAAACTCTGGATTCAGGAGTTTCAGTCTGCGCGGGAAAGAGAAAGTGGAAGCAGAGTTTTCACTGGTATGCACAGTGCATAATTTCAAAAAAATCGTGAAGAAAGCTTCAACGGGGTCACTCCGTCTTGAGGATTTAAAAAAGGTTAAAAAAGCGGCATAAAGGCAAAGAAAAGCTGTAAATTTGCAAAAATGAGCAAATCAACCTCAAAAAGTGGTTGTTTTTTGCTCATTTTGAATTTTGCGAAACCTTTAGGAGGACTGCCTAAGCTATTCTCGGTCAGGCTCCTAGGGATTTAATGTTGCTACCCATCTCTCCAACGGAATGCACAAGATCCGTCAGAGTGTCCCTGATATGGTCTAATTCTGAGTTTGTTTGCTGCCTGGCGTTCTGACCCATAAGGTACTCCCCTGTCAAAAGTAATTAGCAGTAGACACCATAGCAGACAATCATCAGAGCGCCTCTGTCACCGCAGGTAAACACCAGCTCTCAGGTTTTCATGAGAGCCGGATATATCAGATTTTAAATGACTGCAATGATTTGCCGGTACCGGGCAAGTCAATCACGGTATCCGCTGCCAGCAATAAGCCTTCCTGAAAATACCGGTTGCTGGCCTCATGCTCGCCCAGGTGTGCCAGCAGCCTGCCCAGCTCATTATAGGTATCGGCGCGTTTGCTGAATTTCAGGCTGGCTTCAAAGTACTCACGGGCTTTTCCCCAGAGTTCATTACGAAGCGCCAGGCGACCGGCGCTTAATAACAGATCCGGATCGTTTGGACGCTCCTTCAGTATTGATTCTGTGAACAGCAGTTGTCGCTTCAGGTCATTACTGCGTATTTTACCGAACAGGAGAATCAGATCAGCGCTATAACATTTGGGCAGATGTTCCCGCAGAACCGGTGCCGCTTTTTTTTCCAGCCCGAGTTGAACCAGGCTGCTGGCATAACGATAGAGAATTACCGGGTCTCTGCGCTGGGCAGAACTCAGGTCGTTCCAGATACGTTGCAGAGGCTTTGCCCGTTCATCATCAGACATTGCTCCGCGGCTATTGCTGCTGGCCTGCTTAAACAGAGCTTCAAACGATTGGAGTTCCAGTTCCCGGTACTCTTGATCATCGATAACTTTCAGCCGTTTCAGTTTTGGCAGCAAAGCGGCCAGCGACTGCCAGTCATTTAAACGACAATAAACCTGTTTCAGGAGTTTCAGCACAAAAGCGTGACGAGGTTCTTTTTTGTGCATCCGTTTAATGGTTGCCAGAGCCTGCTCCAGCTGTCCGGCAGACAGCTGAATCTGTGCCTGAGTAATACCAATCGCCAGATCAGCACCGGGCGCTTTGTGGTCAGCCCGACGCAGGTAGTCGGTACTGGCGTCGTGATTACCGGCTTCATGGGCGGCACGGGCTGCTGCCAGATACGTCAGCAGAGGTGTTTCACCGGCTTCTGCCGCCTGAACCAGCAGTTTTTCTGCCTTCTTCCAGTGACCATGGGTGAACTCGGCAAAGCCGCGAAGACTCAGCTTCCGGGCATGTCGCTGTTTGGCTCTGGCAGTGAGGGGGTAGATAAAACTGGTAGCGCCAAACAGCATGCGTATCAGCCCGGATACCAGCCAGACGACACCCGCCAACAACAGTATTACCAGGCACAGACCCCAGAGTGTGCTTTCAAAGGTCATGTTTTCATAGGCAATCAACACATAACCTGTGTCGTTTACCATGATGTTGGCCAATAGCAGACAGCCGAAGAGCAGAAGCAGGAACAGAGCAAAGGCTTTCATGAGGTGTGTACCTCGCTATCAGCCTCTTGTTCGTTAGTGGGAGGCGCTTCGTTATCGGGAGCTGCTTCATTATCAGGAGTTGCTTTATTATCAGGAGCTATTTCGGATGATTCCGGAGAGCCTGATGGTTTATCTGAAGACTGGAACTGCTCAATGGCATCCAGGGCTCGATTAATATTCGGTAGTTTGGGGCTGACAGTGACTGACGACAGGGATTGCAGTTCTTTTAGCATACCCAGGGAAGTATCCCCCGACATTTCAAAGTAACGTTGCACCCAGCTTTGTGCCTGCTGCAGGGATTCATCATAGATACCCTGCTCTCTTGCCAGCAGTGCCAGCTTCACCTGTTCGATAAGAAGCTTCAGGTTCTGGCGCATCAGCAGATTGTCTTCAGCCGTCAGCAGAGGCATTGCAGGAGAAGTACGGTCGGTCGTGAAACGGAACAGGCCGGTAAAACTGTCCCAGGTATTTTTTAACATATCGAGCAGAACGCTTTGCCAGCCACTGCTTTCTGTTTCTGTCGCAGGCGCTTCTGTTGAGAGAACTTTTGCCGGGAGAGCTTCGGTTCGGTTGACAGGTGTCGTTCCATTAAATCCTTCTGGTTGTAACAGGGGCAGTTTATCAACCTGATGGCTCAGGGCGGAAAGGCGCAGGTAGATGCCTTCCTGGTCCAGATGCGGCACCATACGCAGTACCGCAAGGTCCTCGGCCAGCGCTTCACGAACCGGAAACAGACTGTAGTCGTCCAGTTCCAGAAGAATGTTGTCGGCATCCTGCAACAACGTTCTGGCACTGATAACGTCGGAGGTCATCAATAGCTTCTGGTTGGCAAGGCGCAGCAGGTATTCCACTTCTGCCAGTTGCCAGCCATCGCGGCTGCTGCCGGCCAGCTCGCGGACATGACGGGAAAGAACATCAATACGGTTCAGCAGGCGGTCGTTGCGTTGTTGCAGAGCTTCTATCTGCTGTTCTACAGGTGAAAGGGTCTGAATGGTTTCCGTCAGTCTGGCCTGCTGACGGGCTATCTGAGACTGCAAGTACTCCTGTTCGCTTTGCAGGGCGGGCTGCCTGTCTTCCAGTGCTTTACCCCGCCAGCCAACGTAGGCCGTGGATGTCAGTGCTGTCAGGGCCATCAGTAATGCCAGCAGAGCGACCAGCAGCGGCAGGCGGGAAGGTTTGGCAACCGTGGCCGTAGCCGCTGTACGGCTTTTTTTGTTGTTATCTGAAGTGTTCGGCTTTGCATCCGTCACTTCAGTACTTTTGTCTTGTACGGAGTCTTTAGGCTGTTTGCTCACATTATTGCTCACATCATCGTTCACATTGTTGTTAACAAGATTGTTGTTCACAAGGAGGCTTCATCGTTGATCTTTTCGAGAACCGATAGCATGGCGGCATGGTCGGCCCCTGCTGCTTTATAAATCTGCCTGAACCCCAGTGCTTCTGCCAGGCGGACGACCCGCTGACCAGGAATCACCAGCCGACAGCGTTCAGGCATTGTCCGGGGGAGAAACTGGCAAAGGTTCCGGACGGTTTCGCCACTGCCCGCAAGAATGACATTAATACCATGATCTGCCAGCTGTTGTCGCACTTCATCGGGCTGATAGTCCGGGCAGCGGCGTTGATAGACCTCAAGAGTATCTATCTGTACGCCTTGCTGGTGCAATGTCCTTTCCAGAAAGTCCCTGCCGCCTTTTCCTTTAATCAGTAACACACGCTGGCCCGTGATGTCCTGAAAATCATCCAGGGCCAACAGGCTTTCACTGTCGCTGCCTTGTTGGGAGCAGGTGGCGGACACATCCAGTCGAGCCAGAGTGTGGCGGGTTGCTTCGCCAATGGCAAACCATTGCTGATGAATGGGGCGCTGTGGCCAGTAATTGTCGATCAGTTCCAGCCCATAGCGGGCTGCGCGCTGGCTGATCACGATCACCTTGTCGTAACGATCCAGTTGCTGCACCCGTTCACGCATCACCGGAGTTTCAGCTAATGCGGCAATGTCCAGCATAGGCAGCACTAAAGCTTTACCACCCTGCCGGTGGATGCGTTCAGCCAGCCTGTCACCCTCTGGTTGAGGACGGGTAACCAGGGCGCGAATATGGTTGAGTGTTGCATCAAACATAGCTATCACTCATGCATTAATTCATTGAGGATTCGGTCTGCGCCTTTCTGTAGCAGTTTTTCCGCTACCTGAATACCGGCCGTTTCCCCTTCGCTGCGGTGACAATGGGTTTGTGCCTCCAGAAGCAGACGGCCATCGGGTTGGCCGACCAGCCCTCGGATAAACAGTTCGTCGCCCTGTAATTCGGAATAGCAGGCAATCGGCACCTGGCAGCCCCCGTTCAGGCGGCGATTCATGGCGCGCTCAGCCAGTACCCGGTCAGCCGTGTCCTGATCGTGCAGAGGCTCAAGCAGTTGTCGGATGGTTTTATCATCACTACGAATTTCAATGCCAACAGCGCCCTGCCCGGCTGCTGGCAGACACTGTTCAGTGGTCAGGCAGTTACGAATTCGATCCGCCATATCCAGACGAATCAGGCCGGCGGCAGCCAGAATGATGGCGTCGTATTCTCCATTATCGAGTTTGGCGAGCCGGGTGTTCACGTTGCCACGCAGAAAACGAATGGTCAGATCCGGGCGAAGCTTTAGTAACTGACATTGACGGCGCAGGCTGGAGGTGCCCACCACGGCACCTTCCGGCAGTTCTTCAAGATGGTTGTAGTGGTTGGAAACAAAGGCGTCCAGAGGGTTTTCCCGTGGACAGATGGTGGCTAACCCCAGTCCGTCAGGAAACGACATGGGCACGTCTTTCATGGAATGCACGGCAATATCGGCACGTCCCGCCAGCAAAGAGTTTTCCAGCTCTTTGACAAACAGCCCCTTGCCACCAATCTTTGCCAGGGGAGCATCAAGGATACGATCGCCTTTGCTGGTCATTTTCACCAGCTCAACAGAAAGTTTCGGATGGAAATGTTCCAGACGCTCTCTAACGTATTCTGCCTGCCAGAGAGCGAGGGCGCTTTTTCGGGTAGCGATGCGGACGGTCTTCATGAATGGTTTTACTGCCTGTCTGCCCGACGGTATAACGGGCTTGTTATTAATAATGGTTATTAGTACTGATTTGCGAATGTTTCCGATGATACGACAGGAAGGGGGTAGACCCAACCACTCTATAGGGTCTGCATGATTTTTTTCATCAGAGGAACATGACGTCGGCTGACAGAGATTGGTTTGTCCACATGGGTTAGCTGGAGACTGTAATGCCCGTTTTCATCCCTCAGCATGCGCTCGATCAGGCTTTTGCGTACCAGGGCGTTGCGGTGAATCCGCACGAAGCTGGCGCTGAATTCCTGCTCCAGTTCTTTCAGGGGATCGTCAATTAAGGTTTCGCCATGCTCATGGAAAACGGTCACGTATTTGCTGTCGGCCATAAAGTAATAGATGGAATCCAGCGGCACCAGTTCGATACCTTTCAGGGTTTTGGCGGATATATGGTTGCGCGTACTGCTGCCGGGCAGGGAACCTTGCAGCTGGTTCAGCTGAGCCAGGTTAATGTTGCTGGCACGTTGGAGAGACTGTAGCAGATCGTCGGCCTTCACAGGCTTGAGCAGGTAACCCACCGCCTGCACATTAAAGGCTTCAATGGCGTGGGTGTCATAGGCGGTGCAGAAAATAATGGCGGGAGGCTGTTCCATTTCGGCCAGAAGGCTTGCCGTTTCCAGCCCACCCATCCCCGGCATGCGAATATCCATCAGCACAATATCGGGCTGAAATTCCCTGGTGAGCTGTATGGCTTCGTAGCCGTTGCTAGCCTCTTTTTCCAGCGGCTGAAACCCTTCCAGACGGTTGAGTAGATGGCGAACCCGGTCACGAGCCAGAGGTTCATCATCGGTAATCAGTATTTTCATGCTGTAGATAACTTATTTTTTGGGTAGCTGATAATGGTCTCGTAAATCTCTGCTCCGTCGTTCAGGGTCAGATGCGCGTCGATGCTGGCTTGGTGGCCATAGAGCAACTGCAATCGTGATCTGATGTTTTCCAGTGCCAGCCGGTTACCCTGTTCTACGGCCTGTTCGCTGTTTTCCGGCACTGGGTTTTGCACCCTGATAGTTACTTTATCGTTATCAAGCGCAATATCTACACTCACCGTGCCACCTTGCTGCCTTGGCTGGATGCCGTGGTAAACCGCGTTCTCGACAACCGGTTGCAACGTCAGGGGAGGGATGGTCAGGTTAGCTGGCAGGGTTTCAGGTAAATTGTGAAAGCGCCATTCGCTGTTGAGGCGGTCACCCAACCGGTGCTTTTCAATCCTCAGGTAGCCCTGGCACAGTTCGATTTCACGGCTGAGGGAGATCAGGCTTCCGGCTTCCTGAAGACTGGAACGAAACAGGTCGGACAGGTCCTCAACCGCCTCTTCTGCCTTGTCCTGATTGATATGAATCAGGCTGGCAATAATATTCATACTGTTAAACAGAAAGTGTGGGCGAATACGTGCCTGCAACGCCTGAAAGCGTGCGTTGGCGTTAGCGGTTTCCTGTTGGGAAGCTTCGTGTTGAATATAGAAATAGCGCAGCAGCATGGCGGTCAGGATCAGAGCGATAACGCCGTGACGCAACAGTTGATGCCCGTCAGGAAAGGTCAGCAGGGTATCTTTCCACAGAAATCCTTGCGTCAATGAAAGTGTCAATGAGAGCGCCAGAAAGTGCGCTAATAAGGTAACGATGAGGGTTATGATCACAACCGTTAGCAGTACCGAAGAGACAATGACAGTCGTTGGCGAGTTGTGAAGTAATCGTCGTAACCGGCAGAGCGCCGCTGCACTGCTCAGGACAATCCACTGCACAAACAGCGAATTGGTGGCCAGCCGGTTCCAGTCGAAGTCGTAGCTGTCGGGAAGCTGGCTGCCTGGAAAGGCCAGCACCTGGGTTAACACAAACAGCTCGGCCACCAGCACCAGCATAAAAATTGCCGGAGTGTGGCACAGGTTGGGAATAAACAGGTTGTCTCTGTTTTTGTTACTAAGGGTGGCGTCGGGCATGGGATGATTAAATTGTTCTTATTGATGCCTGTTCCTATAATGCCGTAGCCGGAGTTGTAAGTACAAAGCTTACAGAAGAAACAAAAGAGGTTAGACATGTCTGATAACAGTAATCAGCAATGGGGTGGACGGTTCAGCGAAGGGGTGGATGCGTTTGTGGCTCGCTTCACGGCATCCATTGATTTTGATTGCCGCCTGTATCAACACGACATTGCTGGTTCCATGGCGCATGCCCGTATGCTGCACAAGGCAGGCATTCTGACCGGTGAGGAGCAGGACGCTATTATCGGCGGTTTGAACGGTATTCTGGAAGATATTGAGCAGGGCAATATCGACTGGTCCGTTAAGCTGGAAGACATTCACATGAATATCGAGGCGCGCCTGACGGATCGTATCGGTGATGCCGGTAAAAAGCTGCACACGGGGCGTTCCAGAAATGATCAGGTGGCCACGGATATACGTCTCTGGCTGCGCGATGAAATCGACAACATTAATCAGGAGCTAAACCGTTTTCAGCGCGGCTTGCTGGATCTGGCTGAACGTGAGGCTGAAACCATTATGCCCGGCTTTACTCATCTGCAAACGGCGCAACCAGTGACCTTTGGTCATCACCTGATGGCCTGGTATGAAATGCTGTCGCGTGATCGTGAACGTTTGCAGGATTGTCGTAAGCGTGTGAATGTTTCTCCCCTGGGCGCTGCGGCACTGGCGGGAACCACTTATCCAATTGACCGTGAATTTACCGCACAACAACTGGGCTTTGACCGGCCTACCCGTAATTCACTGGATTCTGTCAGTGACCGGGACTTTGCCATTGAGTTCTGCGCTGCCGGGGCTTTGATCATGACACACCTGTCCAGAATGTCGGAAGAGCTGGTGTTGTGGGCATCGGCCCAGTTCAATTTTATTGATCTGCCAGATCGCTTCTGTACCGGATCATCCATTATGCCCCAGAAGAAAAATCCAGATGTTCCAGAGCTGGTGCGGGGTAAAACCGGTCGGGTTAATGGTCATCTGATATCGTTGCTGACTCTGATGAAATCCCAGCCCCTGGCGTACAACAAGGATAATCAGGAAGATAAAGAGCCTCTGTTTGATACGGTAGACACTCTGAAAGACTGTCTTCGGGCGTTCGCTGACATGGTTCCACATATCGAAGCGAAAAAAGTGCCGATGGCTGACGCCGCCCGTCGTGGGTTCAGTACCGCAACCGACCTGGCGGATTATCTGGTGAGAAAAGGTATGCCTTTCCGTAATGCCCATGAAGTCGTGGGTAAGTCGGTGGCTTATGGTATTGGGCAGGGCAAAGACCTGTCTGAAATGACCCTTGAGGAATTACAGGGTTTTTCTGACACCATTACGGACGATGTTTTTGAGGTGCTGACTCTGGAAGGTTCGGTCAGTGCCCGTAATCATATGGGGGGCACTGCGCCGGAGCAGGTGCGGCAGGCGGTTCGGGATGCTCGTAAAGTTTTAAAAGTCTAGTGTCGTTTGTCGGCAACGCTGCTGACGTTGCCACCGCCACCCCAGTAATCCTGTTTTTTTACCAGATTGATAACATCGTAGGCGAGTGCCTTTTGTTCCTGCTTGTTGAAGCGACCGTAAGCGTCATTGTAAATGTTGAAAAACGTGATTCGGTCTTTTGCCGTAAATTCCCGAAAGCTTAGTTTTTTAGCCAGCTGTACCAGGTTTTTCTTTACCTGCTTCATGGGTATTTTTTTGTGGTAGTAGCTGTTTCGTTCAATATCAATCATGACGAAATGTCCCTCTTCGGTAGGCTCCATCAGGATATTTCCCGGACGCAGGTCGCCATGAACAATGCCAGCTTTATGCATTTTTCCAATATAACGTGCAAAGGAAACAATCCACTTCTGGCGTTGGAGCTCGTCAATAGTTGAATCGTTGCGCAGGAGAAAGTCAGGAACTTCTTTTCTGGGACCTGATGCTGTGATCAGGTAGCCATTTTTATTGCCGAATGTGCCTGATGCTACAACTTCTGGCACATCAAAGCCTTTCTTTCTGGCAATATTGGCTTGCCTGATCCAGCGCTCACTGCGGCTACCGCGAATCATCGCCTTGATGTTTTCCATTCGACTGCGAGGCAGGAACTCCTTGAAATAGAGTTCTTCCGAGCCATTGTATTTGGCAACCTTGGCCATAGTTGAAGAACGAACCCATTCCCAGTTTTCAGGCAGCTGGTTGGCCTCAAGCTTAGCGAGAGCATTTGTAAAATCTACAGTCATATTATTTTAACCACTGTATTGGCTATATTTTCAGTGGGACGATAATACAAGAATAAAAAAATAGGAACTATTGACAAATGTAGCGATCTCACTGATTACAAGTGCTTTGTTTGTTACAATCCTCCGTTATTTCTCCTTTACTTGGACCGATGTATGAGTCAGCTTCTCCACCAGTTGCTTCTGGATCAGGCAGAGAAAACACCGGATGCTCTGGCGCTGGGTGTCAAAACACAGTGGTATGATTATGCATCTGTTGCCAATCATGTGAAACGTGTTGCCACTGGTTTGCAGCAGCTTGGGCTGGCTCGTTATGAGAGGGTCGCCATTTACCTGCCTAAAACGGCAGAAGCCGTGTTTAGTTTTTTTGGCGCGACCGCTGCGGGCGGTGTTATGGTGCCTGTGAATCCGGTGCTGAAGGCCCGGCAGGTCGTACATATTCTGAAAGACTGCAATGTCCGCATTCTGGTGACCAATAAAGCCCGATACAATCAGCTGCAGCCGTTGCTGAGAGAGTGTCATGACCTGATTCGGGTAATTATAGTAGACCTTGGTCGTGTTGATGATGATTTAGCAGTAACCTGGAATGATTTTTCGGGCAGTGCAGAACAGTGGTTGCCCTCATCAAGTATTGACGCTGACATGGCTGCCATCCTCTACACGTCTGGCAGTACTGGAAAGCCTAAAGGTGTCGTATTATCCCATCGCAATATGGTGACCGGTGCTCACAGTGTGGCAGAGTACCTGCAAAATACAGCGGATGACCGGTTGTTGTGTGTGCTTCCATTCAGCTTTGATTATGGTTTCAGTCAGCTGACCACGGCCTTTTCGGTGGGGGCGAGTTGTTATCTGCTCGAATATCTGTTGCCAGGAGATATCGTTAAAGCGGTTGAAAAGCAGGGCATTACGGGTCTGGCACTGGTTCCGCCGCTGTGGGTTCAGCTGGCTGACCTGGAGTGGCAGGAAACAGGTCATGGCCTGCGTTATTTCACCAATTCTGGTGGTGCTATGCCGACTGCAACCTTGTCTGCTTTAAGAGAGCGATTGCCCAATGCTTCTCCGTATCTGATGTATGGTCTGACAGAAGCCTTCCGCTCCAGTTACCTGGCTCCCTCTGAAGTAGACAGCCGTCCGACGTCTATGGGCAAGGCGATTCCTAATGCCGAGCTGTTAGTGGTGAATGAAGAAGGAGAAGAGTGCCAGCCAAACGAGCCCGGTGAACTGGTTCATCGTGGTGGTCTGGTGGCAATGGGCTATTGGAATGATCCGGAGCGCACTAATGAACGTTTTAAACCTGCTCCCACGGCGTTTAAGGAAATTCCAACGCCTGAACTGGCAGTATGGTCCGGTGATGTTGTGAAAAAGGACGACGATGGTTTTTTGTATTTTATTGGACGTCGTGACGATATGATCAAAACCTCCGGCTACCGTGTCAGCCCCAGCGAGCTCGAAGAGGTGGTTTACGCGTCTGGCCTGATTGCAGAAGTGGCTGCCATTGGTCTTGCCCATGAACGTCTTGGGCAGGCGGTTGTTCTGGTGGTTGTGTGCAATGATGGACAGCTATTCGATGAAAAAGCCGTCATCAAATATTGCCAGCAGCACTTACCCGCCTATATGGTGCCTGCCAGGGTGATCGAAAAACAGAGCCTTGCCCGGAATCCCAATGGCAAGATTGACCGGAAAGTATTGACTGAAGAGTACAAAAGCCTGTTCAGTGCAACAGGAGTGAAGTAATGAGTAAAAAACATGACCGGCTTGGCCGAATCAATGTTCTTAATAATGAACTGCGGATAGCTGACAGGAAGGCTTCAGAGCTGGTTAACATTGCGGGGGGAACACCGCTTTATGTTTACAGTCGGACAGAGCTAAGCGACAGAGTTAAAGTATTGCGTACCGCCATGCCGGAAGCCCTGAAGCTGCATTATGCGATCAAGGCCAACCCAATGCCTGCTGTCGTGCAACACATGTCTACCATGTTGGATGGGCTGGATGTCGCTTCACACAAAGAGATGCTGGTGGCTCTGGGAACGGGTATATCACCGGAAATGATCAGCTTTGCAGGTCCCGCTAAACAGCCTGGAGAGTTGAGGGCTGCGGCGGCTGCGGGAATTGTCCTGAATGTTGAATCTGTTCTGGAGCTGGAAAGGCTTTATGCCATCGGTGAAGAACTGGGCATCAGGCCAAATGTAGCATTCCGTGTCAATCCGGATTTTGAACTGAAATCTTCTGGTATGAAAATGGCTGGAGGGCCTAAGCAGTTTGGAATTGATGCGGAATTAATGCCAGACATTCTGGCAGGACTGGATACAGCAAAAATTAATTTTAAGGGCTTTCATATTTTTTCAGGCTCACAGAACCTAAAAGCTGATGCGCTGATTGAGGCTCATGACAAGACCTTTGAGCTGGCTGCCAGGTTAACGGACCTGGCCCCGGCGAAAGTGGAGCACGTCAATATTGGTGGTGGTCTTGGTATCCCCTATTTTCCGGGAGAAAAAACACTGGATGTGACGCCGGTGGCTGAAAACCTTCAACGTTTGCTGGATTCCAGAGAGGGGGATTTCAGGAACACTGAAATTGTTATGGAGTTAGGGCGCTATTTTGTCGGGGAAGCCGGATACTACCTCTGCAAAGTAACCGACAAAAAGGTGTCCCGAGGTCAGGCTTACCTGATGACCGATGGTGGTTTACACCATAATTTGTCTAATTCTGGCAATTTTGGCCAGGTGATTCGCAAGAATTATCCGGTGCTGATTGCCAACCGTGTCGATGGTGATAAAAAGGAAAAAGTCGAGATTGTCGGCCCTTTATGTACGCCTCTGGATATTGTTGGCGCAAAACTTGAGCTTCCTGAAGCACAGGTAGAGGACTTTATTGTTGTGTTTCAGTCGGGGGCTTACGGTGCAACCGCCAGTCCACAGGATTTTCTGAGTCATCCCCATGTCCGGGAGTTGCTGATCTGATGTCTGCACCTGCATTGCCTAAAGCGAAGGTCAGGGCTGCAACGGCAGAAGACTTTGATGCCGTTTATCCATTGTTACAGGAATTGAACAGCACACGGTTTACCCGCGAAATCTGGCAACGACTGTTTACCAACCTCTGGCAACAGGAAGACTGGTGTCCGGGCTATGTGCTGGATAATGGTGAGGCGGTGGTTGGTTTTCTGGGCGGGCTGAATTCGACGACTGTACTGGACGGGGAAGCTCACGCGGTTTGCAACCTGACAGCGTGGATCGTTAATGATGATTACCGTAGTAACTCTATCATGTTGCTGATGCCGTTTCTTAAGCGTAAGAATACCAGCCTGACCAGTCTGACCTCTTCTCCTGAAGCTTATAAGGTGTATAAAAAACTGGGGTTTAAGGATGTAGAGACTGGCTGCCGGATTATTTATCCTCTGCCGTCTTTTAGCAGGAAGTACAACGTGCTTTCGGCAAAAGATGAAGTATTGGGGGGATTAAGCGAGAAGGAAAAGAAGGTATTTGCTGATCATGAGGCGCTGGATGTAAAGCAGGTGGTGATCAGTGATGGGCAAGAGCATTGCTATCTTCTAATGACTCGACGCCTGGGGCGTGGTCATATTCAGATGATTAGCAATGTTGAACTGTTCAGGAAGGCCGTTGGAGCAACGTGCGGATCAATCTGTAAGCGTATTGATGTTAAGTCGTTACAGGTCGATGAGCGTTTTCTGGGGGGGCAGAAGATTCTGCTGTCGCGTAGAAAGGTGTTTTCACAGCCTAAGCAGGTTCGGGGTAAGCTGTCTGCTTTGCAGGTCAATGGGGCTTATTCTGAGCTTTCAATACTGGCTACACCCTGAGGGTGTAGCCAGTACAGTATGCTGATCAGGAACGATCCTGATTGACATAATCCAGCAGGCTGCCAACTGTTTCGAAAATAGTTGCATCGATATCATCGTCTGCAACGTCTATTCCGAAAGATTCCTCCAGTGCTGTGATGACGCCGACAACGGCCATGGAATCGAATTCCGGGAGAGCTCCCAGAAGTTCGGTCGATTCATCAAAATTATTGGTATCAACTTCCAGCACATTTGCCAGAATAGAATTTAATTCTTCAATTTTAGCCATATTGGTCTCAGTAACGGTACAGCAAAGAGGGATTAATGCTGAGTGAACTTTAAACAGTTTTATTTAATGGTTCAATAGTTGATATAAATAAGAGTTACTATAAATATTTTTCTTTTAAGTGTTCAATAAGGGAGTTTTTTGAAAAAGTACTGTTTTTGTCAAACCCTTCCTTCGTTCTGAACATTTCATTCCAAAGGTGAATTGCGTATGAATCTGAAAATAAATCTAAGTCATTTTTAAATGTGTCATCAAATATTGAGTCCCAGTTTGTGTGAGAGACTGGAAAGAAGTAAGTGAAAGGTTTGGCAAGGTCAAACATATTATGATGTTTGAGCGCTTTTGTAAAACCTGCGGGACCACCGGATTCACCCCAACCTATTTTTTCTCTCTTATTACCTTTAAGGTATTTCCGAATGATTTTCTTTTTAATCATTTTCTTATCGTCATAAGGCAGTATAGTGTTAGGGTTTTTACAGATATCAGCAACAAATCGGGATAGTCCATTACCTTTAGTTAATTTCATAACTGCACTGTTTACAGATTCAAACGACTCTTTAGAAAAGATAACCGGTTCATCATCGAAATCAAAAGGTTTTAAACAAATGATATCCGTATCAACCCAAAAACCACCTTTTTTATAGATAAGCTCATGCCTGAACCAATCTGAAAAGCCAGCATAGCTCCCGTTGTGATAGGTAAATATATATTTTTCTTTCAGGATATCTCTGGCATCACAAATGTTGGTGCCAGCTGGTATATTTTTTACGTCACTATAAACATACAAATTGAACTGGTGGCCATTTTTCAAAAAAGAATTGATGCAGAGCTGTTCATTTATTGATAGTTTATCACCGATCCATAAGGACTGGATTATATCTTTAGACATAGTTATCAACTTACTTTAAAAAGTATTATATTTTAGTTAAAACGATGGTGAAGTCATTTTTATTATTGTAAAACCTCTTACTCTCTTTCCATAAACCATAGTCTTTGATTTTTGATAAAGTATGTTTATCCTTTCTTCGGATATTAAAAAGCAATATATCCGCATTTTTATTAATGTTATCCAGATTGATTTCAGGAGTACTAATATAGTTTCCATTTACAAGATAGTTTAATCTTGGATCATTGGTAACTATTAAATGATTGTCAGGATATGTGCTGTTTACCCATTCAGCAGCATCAGTAATGTATTTTTTACTAGTATGATTGAAGCTGACAGTGCTATCAATAAATGAAGCAAAAATAAGGAAATAAGCTAAATACTTTTTTCTTTTATTGTTAAGTATATTTTTGTAAAAAATGTAAGTTACAGGCAATAAAGAAATAAGTGAAATTAAAACTGTGTATCTTGGAGAAAGGAAATAATGCTTGTAGACAAAAAGTATAATAGGCAAGCTAAAAGATATTGTTAAAAAAATAATTATAGTGTTTTCTTTTATCCAGTTTATAAAACATTTGGCATCAAGCAAGATTGCAACTAAATATAAAGTTCCCAAGCTGGCAATAATATTTAATAAAAAAATGGAAGTGATGCCTGCAATCATGAAATGTACGGAATAGTGGTGACTGTATTTAGGAAGGAAATAATTGTTTAAGATTTCTGCACCTGTAAAAATGCTCTCCAATGTTCTGTCAAACCTTACAGCTTTTAAAATATCAGTGGCTAGTTTAGTGTCTCTCAGTAAATAGAAAGTGCAATATAGAGTTAATATCGAAGAGGCTAAAATTATAATTGATGTTAATTTGTTTCTGGATATTGTTTTGATGAAATTAGTTGTACAGCAAATAAAAATAACTGGGAATAAGAAAAAATGGATTATACCTTCTGGCCTGAAAATAATACTAATGGATAACGCCATTAATGAAAAAATTACTTTTTTCCAGTTTTTTGAATAAATTGCCTGAATAAGAAACAAGGTGGCCAGCAATGCAAATGCCCAATAGCTGTGATCCCTGATGATGTCATCTCTGTGCTTATTTATAGTGGCAGCACATAAAAAAACAACAGAAGCTATTGGTAAGGCTTTTATTGGGAGAACAAGTTCTGCTATTTTGATAAATGCATACGCAATTAATCCGTAAGAGAGTATGGAAATCAGGTAAAAGCTATTAGCTAATGAAAAACCCAAAAAACTATGTATGTATGCTGCAATAATAGGAAAAAATGGCCAGTTATACTGTGCCATTGCTGCAGCAAATCCTTGTTTTAAAAATATTCCTGCAATATCAATATAATAAAAGCCATCTTTATTGATAAGTTCGACATTTGCGATGTAATAAAAACTCAATAGTATTGATGCTATAACTGTAAAATACGTTATTTTTACTATATCTTGATGTTTTGCTATTGATAGCTTGTTGTAATTTTCTTGATAAGATAGTGACATATTAGATAAAATGGTTAATTAAATTTGCTTGTAATGAAAAATTCATTATTTTTTACAGACTTTCGGAAAAATTCATCATGACCATAGTCTGGAATGTAACGACGGATAAATAATTGTTGTATTTTTTTTCGTAACCATTTTTTTAATTTAACAGGTCTGTTTAAGTCATGATTCATTTCCAAAGATATTAGTTTGTTTTTTTGGTTTCTAGCTGATAGTTGTATAGACTGAAAGCCGCTGATCTTGAGATGATTGTCAATTACAGGCGGAACAGAAATCAAGGTGTGAGGAGGGCCAAACGGATATAAATCGGTGGACTCAAGATGGTTGGCATAATAGAAAAAATCAACATTTTTAATGCCTGAAGCTTTTAAAGCTTGTTTTATAGCCTTAGTCGTATACTTGTGGTCATCATGGCTATCAAGAGTTGGGTGTGGTGTAACTATGATATCAGGTTTAACGAGGTGAATAAGCTCATTCAGGTCAGAGACGAGTTGGTTCCAACTGGTCTTTCCGTTTTTGTCCGACTTAAGCGTAAATGGATTGAACTCCCTGAATACTCTAGAGTCATTGATATCAGCATATGGTGAATGAACAGATTGGTCTGGGTTTTCAAACATTTTTTTTAATTGTTTACAATAATAACCTAGCTGAATACACTGGTCTCTTGAGATTCCAGCCCATAAAGGAATTGCAATACTGTCCCATGCTCTGACACGGCCTTTTAATAATGCGGCTGATGAAGAGTCAGAATCGTATTTTCTAAAGGTTTCTGGTTCAGCTTCCCCGGCAGTAACAGTTACAAGAAAACAGTCTGTAGTGCTGTATAATCCAAACGCTGCTATTTCTGCATCATCAGGGTGTGGAGCAATACACATGATTTTCTTATTATCGATATCAATTTTTGGACTTATGATTAACTCAGAATCAGAAAAGTCCAATTGACAATAGTGGCCAATAATTTTTATCTCTGCTTCTATCGTGCCAGGTTCTAGAGAGTGAGTAATATTTATATAGCGATAGGTGTTGCAACCTCTTTCAAAGTATTGAACTTGAGTATCAATTTCTGAATCTGTTTTCAATTTAACATAAGGATCGAAAAAAAAGCTTGAGGGGGATTTTTTTATTCTTACTTTGCATAGGATGTTATAGCCATCCTGCCATTTTTTAGGAATGGATAATACATTGTCATTGACAACTGCGGTCTCTTTAATGCAACCATCAAATGTCCAGCTATATTCTTTATTCTGATCGTAGTATATGTGGTCACTAAATATTAGTTCGTGAAATAAATATAGGAATACTAAGCAGGCAAAGCCTGGCAGGAAGTGATTGTTAATCAAAAAAAGAAATAATGTGGCTAAGCAAAATAACAGATAAATGTGCTTGGTTTTCAGTTTTTTCATGCTGTTATCTTTTTTTTAGCTGTGAATGGGTTTTAAATAGAAAACATTTTAGTGCTTTTCTTAAATAAGATAGTTTTATAATTATGGCGGGATTATTTGTAAGAGACTTTTTGTAAAAAACAAGGGCTTCTTTGTATCTTCCTCCGAGATAAAGAGTTCTGAAAATACTAAGATATCGAAGGGATGTATATATTTTTTTATATTTTAGCAATTGTTCTGGTAATCTGTTTTTTGAAAAGATTTCATCGACATTAGATATTCCTGTTTCTAGTTCCAATTCTATGTTGTTTCTCATGCTGTCAGGGTGCTTATGAATCAAAGCAATAGGCTGATTAATAACAATGCAACTATAGTTTGTAAGAATAAATGTAAAAACAGGAATGTCTTCAACGCACTTAAGGTGTTCTGGATACCTGTATTGTTTGAAAACTTCTCTATGAATTGCAATTGAGCCATTAGCAATTGGAAAATTTTCATCAAGAAGATATTGCTTGAAGCGAGCTTCTATATCATTCTTTAGTGCGGGTTTAAACCTTTTTTTCCTTTTGCCATCTGGGTAAATTGAGATATGTTGACCAATGATAGAATGTATGCCCGGGTTGTCTTTGACTGTACTAAGGATATAGTAAACAGCATTTTCATACAGTTCATCATCTGCATCAAGAAATAGCAGATAATCACCATTGCTTGCGTCAATTCCCCGGTTTCTTGTTCCTGCTAACCCCTTATTTGTTTGATGAATAATGCTAATTTTTTCCTGGTACTTATCTTTAAGCTTATCCGTTACGTTTTCTGTGTTATCTGTTGATCCATCATTTATAATGATTACTTCAATGTCTTTATTAAATTGCGCAATAACAGAGTTTACAGCTCTGGTAAGAGTGTGTGCATAATTGTATGCAGGTATTATTATACTGAGAATAGGCTTATTCATTAATAATAAATATCAATATTTTAAGTTAGATCTTAATTTATTTAAAATTGGTTTAAATAATGACTTTGCATAATCTTCATTCATCCAATTCTTTTCGAATCTATTGAGGTCTTTTTTATTTAATCTGGAATAAAAAAAATTATGTGTGTGTGACCTGAATGAATCCAAATCTACAAGCATTACTTGATCACTAGTTATGATGAAATTTTGCCCTTTTAGGTCACCATGTGATAGCAATGCACGCTGCAAAGTATAAAGAATTTTTTCAACATCATCGGCTGCAGGTTGCCATTTTGAATTTGGTAAGGAACCTTCTGCAAAAAAGTTCATTGCATGGACTGATTCAATATATTCATGGACTATATAGCTTGATTTTTTTATTGGGCCTATACGATCTTCAATTAAGGCTAATGGTTCAGGAGTTGCTATACCATAGTATTTTAAAATATTTGCAGCGTGCCAGGCGTTTTCTGCTCTGGATGGAATAATACTTCTAACAATACTGTAGAGGTGGCCTTTTGAATTATACCTTTTAATAAAAAACTTTTTTTTATTGTTGCTTATATTGACTTCAACAATTGCTGCTGTAGTAGCAATGTCATCTTTCAATTTTTTTCCAAGCTGTATGTATAAGTCTGGATTGCCTAGAAGCTTGTCAAGATGGCAACATTGCTTTTGTTTTTTTTTTACCTCCAGCTTTTTCCATTCTTTTTTAAAATCTGAGCATGGATATGATGAAAGTGGAAAATTAGGCTCGTTAGCTTTTCTTATTTTCTGAATGTAATGAAGGATTTTTTTGCTGTTAAATTTAAGGCTTTTCAATTCTATGGCAAAAACAGAGTCATGCTTAGGCGTAAAGCCTGCCAAGTCTCTGGCAATATCTTTATTAGATTTTAATGTTTTAGTGGTTAATTCAATTGCTTTATTAGCATTGATGTCTTTGATCAATTCTTTTACTTCATGTGACACTATTCGCGTCCCTCAAAAAAAGATAGTATTTTTTTTATTCGCCTTTTATCTCCATTATTTATCTTCCTTCCAATGTATCTGCTGTAGAATCTCATTCTCTGGCTTTTACTTAACTTCTTTTTTCCGATTTTATCAAGACATGCCAAGTCTTTTATGATTCCTCGCTCTAAGAAAATAGATGCAACTTTTGTTCCGGCAGGACAGTCAATAAGTGCTATTCTTGGTTTTTCTTCTATAGTTACCAGTATATTTCGCCATTTGAAATCAGTATGTATAAAGTTGTTCTGATGTAGTGTTCTTGCCGCTGATGCGACTTGGTCAATAACTTGGTTCATCCAGTTATGGTTTTTTAATAAATAATCATGATGTTGCTCTAACTGACGCATATCCAAGCTGTTATCAAACTCTTCTGTTATTGCTGCCCCTCTTTTAAAAAGACCTGAACACCTTTCTTCACCATACGCAACGACTTCAGCAGCGGGAACTCCTAAATCATGAAATGTCAGTAAGTTTTCCCACTCTGCTCTTATACGGCTACGGCCAATATATTTCCTTATTCCTTTTCCACCCAAGGTATAACGTTTGACATAGTAATGCTTATCTTGAATTTTCACTCTAATGATATCACTGAGCTTATCATCATTTACATACTCACCCTTCAGGGTGAACACTTTCTCTAGTGATGAAAATACTTCACCCACAGGAGTGTTTTTAATTAAGTTGGTGACAGTCCAGGAGGAAGTTGTCATTGGGGCTCGCTTAATGCTAAAAACTCAATTTATTACAATTTCTTAATAATTCGGATGACCAGCTTTACGCTTCATGCGTGTATGTAGCTTGCTTGCTTTTATTTCTATTTTTTTCCACATCCACTCATGTTTATTTAAAGCCTCTCTCAGAGGCAGGCCGGTGTAGATTGTGATAAATCGATATATGTCACGTTGGGTTAATTTATAATTCATAGCTGAATAGTACAGACCTGAAATATCTTTTAACCGCCAGCGTTCAGGGATTTTTTTCCTGACCTGAGCCCGATGAAGGTCAATCAGATAAAAGCTCAGATTCTCCGGGTCAGGTTTTTCATTTTTTGGGAGCATGAAATGACAAAGGTAGTAATCTCTGTGGTTGATGCCGTTATCATGTAGCTGTCGACTGATTACTGCAAGTTTTCTGATAATGGCTTCTTTTAAAACAAAAGCAGGTGCATGCTCCTCCCAGGTATCACATAAATCTTCAAGAGTGTGCATGTCTTTTAGTTCTTCCGTGACCAGAAACGATTGCTGTTTGGCTGGGTTACACCCCCTTTCACCAAAAGCAACGGCTGTCATAGTATTAAGCCCAATAGACTTTAGGCTATTTAAAGCCACCCACTCATTTCTTGCTCCCAGTACAGGTTTTCTAAGTCGAAGCAGGTTTTCAATAATTTCAGGCCACCCAACCCCATTATGCACTTTTGCAAAATAACCTTTGCCATTAAGTTCAAACCTGAAGGTACGACGCGCTTCCAGCTCGCGAAAAACCTCACCATCCAGATTCATAAGGTGGTTAAACGGATCTTTTCCCTGCCAGGCTTCTTTGAAATCATCTCTCAGGTAGAGCACTTAGTTATGCCTTCCGCCAGCTTGCTGAATAATGACCTCTGCTGCCTGTTCAGGCATGCTGTAGAGGTCTTTCCTATGACTGTAGTTAATGGCATTCTGTTGCCAAATCTTTAGTTTGTCAGATAACAACATGTCGTTAGTCAGCTTATTCAGACACTCTTGTGAAAAAGGTGACGGTACCACACACCCCGCATCGGCTTCCTGAATATAGTGGGCATATCCGCATACGTCTGTGCTTAAAACGGGTAAGCCGGCTACTAATGCTTCAAGCAATACCGTTCCGGTGTTCTCATTGTACGCAGGATGAATGAGCAAGTCGGCACCTAATAAAAATCGGGGAATGTCATCACGACCCGATAAGAATCTAACCTTGTGCTCAGCATCTAATCGCTTTGCCAGTGCTATAAAGGGTTCTCGCTTATCCTGCCCCACAACAAATAGTTGTGTTTTACTTTTCACAGGTTCCGTTAAAGCGGCAAGTGCCCTGATGGCGCGATCAAGTCCTTTAGTTTTAAAGCCAGAACCGACTAGTAAGATAAGTTTTTCATTATCAGTGAATCCAAACTCCCGACGGAAAGCTTGGCGCACTTCTTTATAATTTTCAGGTCGACAGCGGTCTTTTGAAATGCCTGGGGGAAGCAATACGATTCGATCATCTGGTGTTTGATAATATTTTTGAAATACTGGCTTTTGCAAGCGGGAAATAAGTAACGACAGAGTTTTACTACTGGTAGAAAAAACCGCTTCTTCAAAAGCGGAATACTGTTTATAACGAGATGTTAGTCGATACCACCAGCCACGACTGCTCAATGCTTTTTCTTTAAAACAGGTGTCTGCTGCATAGTATATATCCAAACCGGCCATCTTGTTAAAACCGACTAGCAGGTCAACATTCTTGTTAGCTATGGCTTTCTGTATTTGTTCCTGAAAGTCCAGCATTTTTCTATGGTTACTGCTTCCACTCACAGGTAGGATTTTTATATCAACCCCCTCAGGCCTGTCCCCCAGCCAGCTGGTCGTATAAACCCGAATCTCATGTCCACGCTTCTGACACTCAAGCGCAATCCGCAGGAAGTCCCGTTGTAAACCACCAAACGGGAAGTATTTAAACAGCGCAAAGGCCAGAATCATCGGTTCTCCCGGTTCTGTGTTTCACTCATCAATTGCAGTAGAGATGACCAGACAAAATCCGGTGTCATTGGGATAAACATCTCCGGCTCAATATTCTGGTTGGTGACTGACGCTTTATCCATTTCTGGACAATCGTTCAAGGTAAGGTGGACTTGGGACTGTCCGTAAGCGCCGACCCGTTCAGGGCTGGTAGGCCCATAAAGGGATAGAGCAGGCACTTCCAGAGCGGCGGTTAAATGCCCCAGCCCCGTGTCTACCGCGGCTACGGCTGTCGCTCCGGCAATAACGCCAGCTACACCGCAAATATTCATTTTGGGCAAAACAATCGCTGATTTTGAACTGTGGGCAATAATGTCTGCACGTTCTTTCTCTTTTTCGTTACCCCACGGCAGTACCACATCATAGCCGGCACCATTAACCCGGTGAGCCAGTTCGCACCAGTATGTTTCCGGCCAGTGTTTGGTGGGCCAGGTGGTGCCATGAATAAATACAACGTAAGGCTTTTTCGTAACGGCTTCACCCGTAAAATGGCTTTTGTCCAGATGAAAATGCCCGGTTGTTTCTGGCAATGGATAACCAAGCGACTGGGCAAAAAGCTGTCTTACCCGTTCAACAGCGTGCTGGTTCCATGCCACAGTCTGGGGATGTTTATAAAATGCAGCCGCCAGCGGCTCCCTGGCTGAATGTTTGTCCAGACCAAACCTGGGGCCTTTGGCAAGTCGTGTGACTAGGGCACTTTTTACCAGCCCCTGGGCATCAATAATCGCATCATAACGGCGGGATTTCAGCAAAGCCCTGAAGCGCTTCCACTCTCCGGACTGAAATGTTTCCAGCACTGACTTGCGCCAGCGTCTGATCGCCACGGGAATCACTTTATCCACAGCCGGGTGCCAGCTGGGAATTTCTGCAAAACCTTCCTCTACCACCCAGTCAAACTGGATGTTCGGAATCGCATTGGCTGCATCGGTCAGGGCTGGCAGGGTGTGGATAACATCTCCCATGGAGGAGGTTTTAACAATAAGAACCCTCACTCGCGAATCTCCAGCAGCTCTTGCCCCGTCAGGTCACTCAGGGCTTTAAGAACCATTTCCGGGCCAAGCTTTCTCATACAGTTCATGTGACCCAGCGGGCATTCACGTTTGAAGCAGGGGCTGCATTCCAGCCCCAGCCAGAGGGTTTTGCTGTTTTGATTCATGGGCGGGGTGTGGGCTGCGGTGGTTGAACCATACACGGCGATCAGTGGGCGCGACAGCGCAGCGGCAATATGCATCAGCCCGGAATCATTGCTGACCACCGCATCGGCCCGGGACAATAAATCGACAGCATCGGCCAGGGTTGTTTCTCCTGCCAGGTTGCAGCAATGATCCTGTAATGTTTTGGGGAGGTAGCTGACTATCTCGGAAGTTACCTGACGGTCTTTAGCGGAACCAAATAACCACACTTGCCAGCCACGTCGAGCCATGATCAGGGCGACTTCGCCATAATAACCGGCAGGCCACTGCTTGGAAGGGCCAAATTCTGCGCCCGGACAAAGTGCCAGAACCGGGGCTCCACTGGTCAGGCGGTAACGGCCCAGGGCACTGTCCAGATTGGCTTTGTTCACCTCAAGGGCAGGAACGGGCAAAGGAGTTGGAAGTGCCTCTTTATCTGGATAAGCCAGCGCCACAAAGCGCTCAATCATCAGCGGGTACTGCTTCTTATCCAGCGTTCTCAGGTCATTGAGAAGCCCGTAGCGCATCTCGCCACGCCAGCCCGTGCGAACAGGAATACCAGCCAGAAAAGGAATCAGGGCTGATTTCAGAGAGTTTGGCAGCAGTATCGCCTGATCGTAACTCTCTGCCTTCAGTGAATGGGCGACTTTCCTGCGCAGGTTCAGGTTCAGGCTGCCATGCCCGACAGGCATATCAATCGCCCGCCTGACTTCTGGCATACGCTCCAGTATCGGGCTGCTCCAGCCAGGTGCCAGCACATCGATGATGGCATTTGGGTACTGTCGTTTCAGGGCGATAAACAGCGTTTGTGCCATCACCATGTCCCCTACCCATGAGGGGCCAACAATCAGGTACTTCACGGCTTGGACGGTTCCTTGATTCATTGGTATTCGTTATTCAAAGCTTTCAGGCACGCTACCGCCAGACAAAGCAGTCGTAACCAGTTCGTCAGAGATCATTCAGCTTGTCTGTTATGTGCAAATACTATCTTTTAGTAGATTCTGAAATGGCTCTGCCAAAGAATCAGAGTCAGAGTAAGTGCCGCATAAAATAAGTGGCGTAGAATTCTACACCATTTACACACGTAACCGTAAGCTGGAAGAAAAACAGTGGGCTACGGAAAGCCCCCCCGGTTAGCTTGGGGATGTTTTATATTCCATTCGCATATTTGCGTAAGCTAAATAGGGTGAGGCAGGATAGGCAGCATGTTTCAAACCGCTAAGGGGAGCGGCAATCAATAATTTACCGGTTCCGGAACAATTGTCACATCCCATTTCTTTAACTCAGAGTGGCGAATGATGTGAGGCTGTATTTCAGCTAATTCCTGTTTACTCAGTCTCACCCCTTTTTGATACGGTTGATCAAGTAGCTTCACTATCGGGTTCATGCATTTCCATACCATTGTCTTTGTCCACTCTAAAACAGACGTTACTGTGTTTAGAAGGCTGCCATTCCAATGGTTCTCAAGATAAGACCAGCCTCGTTCAATCGGATTGTACTTGCTGTGGTAGGGAGGGTAGTAAACCAGCCGTATTTTCAGCCCCACTTTTTTGGCAAACTCAACCATTCTGAAAAGAAACTGAGTTCGGTGGCTGTTACTTTCAGGACCGTTGTCTGCGTAGATAACCAGCTCATCGACATACCTGTTAGTTTCCCTCACCTGCTCCCACCACTGTTCAATGGCATCGCAGATAAAATCACTGGTTTTGTAAGAGTTACCGTAAAAGACATACAGTTGATCATTTTCCAGATTGAGTATTCCAAAGGGGATCATTTTTTCTTTGGTGGCCATATCATGATCCAGCGCTTTGACCGCTTCAGTTCCTCTTGCTTTACCACCTCTGGAAAAATTTCCAAGGTTAACCGTTGCTTTGCAATCAATGCTGATCTGAAGACTCTGCTTTCTCTGGCTTGCGGTGCTTTTTACTTGTTTGACGTTTTCAAAGATGGCATCGGTTTCCGGGATTTTTTTTCCGGCGTGGTCTTCTGTACCTTGTGAAGTTTATAGCCCATGCGGTTCAACATGTTGCAGAAAGTACGCTCTTTGGGAAGTAGCTCTTCCTGCCACCCTTTTTCATCAATCAGTTTTTTTCGAACAGCACTGGCTGTTATGCGAGCATAGGAGAACGTATTTCTGAGCTGCGGGTCAGCCTGACTTTCAGGGTCTACCAAGCTTCGAATGTCTTGTTCCAGTTGAGGATTTGCTACTTCTGCTTTTGGCTTGCCCTGAGATACGTAATTTCCATAACAAATAAGTCCTGTCCTTTTTTCATGCATCCCGAGTTCAACGGTATGACGACCAAAATTGAACTCGGTTTCAGTAAGGCGTGGACTACCAAAACAGAGCTGTTCAGCGACTTCAGCTATGAAGGCTCTGTGTTCAGAGCCTTTGAGCTTTTTAGCAGCAAGTATAATGAGGTGTTTGCATTCAGGGGTGACATTAACGCTGGACATGACGTTCACAATCAATCACAGAGGGAGTAAGCAGGAAAGATACTCCGGTAAAGTTTGTTATGCCACTCCCCTAAAAGCAAGGTAAGAGCTATATGATCAATTTATTGCAACAAGTTTATTTTGGTAACTATTCAGCACCCAGCAAAGGTTGATCGCTGTAATTCTTCATCGCAATAAGCAAGGCTTCAAAAACGTTATGCCCCTGCTTTCTCGCCGATGAGACATAACTTCGGATACGGCTATACCATTCCGCCCCTTTCTTACTTCGGATACATCCCGATATTTTCTGTTTTACCTTACCATTCCGGATGTCTCGCTCACTGCCATTGTTGTCGAAGGGTATTCTGAAGTCAGTCATGAACCTCAAGGTTGCTTCCTTGAATTTCACCAGTCGCTTGAACAGGTTAAAGGCTTTCGTATTTCTCACTTTGTCGTCGCCCCGCCGTTGCCGTAGGCGTTCCATATATTCGGCTTCCTCGGCCTGAGCCCTTTTCGCAGTCCGCTCGAACAGTGAACTAATCCGTTGGCGAATCGTCTCTGGCATCGCCTCCATGCCAATTTTTTTGAAACCGTTGCTGAGATGCCAAGCCAGCCTTAGCATCCGCTGAAGGCGTACAGCCAGATGGTTGCAATCCCGGTCAACAACACCCTGTAACTCCCTCAGGTGATGAGCGTTGCACAGCACATGAAGAGCGGCATAGCGGAAGTAAGCCTTGTAATGGTCATGAACCAGTATTCCGGCAAAAGTCAGCAAAACGCCCATTGACTCAATGGCAGAGTGGCCTTTACTGGGATCAAGGTGATACAGCGTCCATTTTTCACTACGCAGAACGTGCATCCACCATAGCGAACCAGCCACCCGCATGCCTGTCTCATCGGCACCAGCAATGGGTGCGTTCTTAAGAGCATCGACAATTACCTGCTCGGTGCTGGCCAGTTGATCATAGGCATTTTCCTGGAACATACAAATGGAACCCGGACTGACTTCCAGCCCGTAAATATCCAGGAAAAACTGGGAAGCGCGTTTGTATGGCACCAACTGGTACTGGCAGAGATACACCGCCAGCGCCTGGGTAGCAGGTCCATACTGAACATGGGAGTCAACGCCTTCCGGGAAGCTGCCGAGGGTTACATGACCGCATTCACACTTTTTGACTTCCGCTACATGAGCCGTGACTTCAAAGTGACCAAAACGACCAGGTTCAAATACCTGCCTTTCGATTAGCTTGACGATTTTAGAAGAACGTAATGAACGATGGCAGTTCTCGCAGTCTATAACCGGATGGTATTGGGTGCGCCCAGGGTCTTCGACCTGCCTAAGCGTAGAGCCTTTATGACCTCTTTGACCACCGGGCTTGCGACCAGATTTCTCTCGTAAGCTTTTGGGGTTGGGCTTTTCGCCTTTAGGATCACTGTCCGGGTCTGGCGTCGTACCAGATGAGTCTTTTTTCTTGGCGGAAGGCTTGGCATAACCATCCGTAGAAGGAGGCTTGCTACTGTTCCTGCTGTTGGTGTTAAGCCTGTCGCTTAACTCCTTGTTCTCTGCTTCCAGTTTTGAAACCTGCTCACTCAAACAAGTAATCTGCTCCTGTTGCTCATTCACAGCAGTAAGGAGAGCGACGATAATCTGGAATTCGGGAGCAGGTTGACTCATGACGTGCAGATGCCTGAAAACTGTCTTTCAAAATGGCACAAAATCACAAAAATTCCAGTCTATCGTTTGGGGGCTGAATAGTTACTTATTTTGTAATAGAGTCCATAAGTCGCACTCGTTCAGACTACCGTCTGCAAAAGTTGTACGAAGGTCATTCAACAATCCAAGAGCTTAAGAGTAATCCGCATGCTAATTACCAAAAGCCCGGAACTAAACATAGCATTTTTTTATTAGAGAAAAACGGTGAGCAGTACTATTTATTGCCCAGCCCCATGTTTGAAGCAAGGGATGTGGCTGTTCCCCGTTTGCATGACGGTCGCCTGCTGTATGCTATTCTTGCCATGTTTCCTCAGCAAGTAATGGTAGCGCCAGATGTATACCATGAGAGGTATTACCTGGACATGTGCGTAGAGGGGCATTCTTCGATAACAATGGAGCAAAATGTATTTTACGCCGGCGAAATGAGTTTTCACCGAAGAAGATTAATGAAGTGGAATAACTCGTCAGGCCATTACAAGCCACAAGGACAACTTCGTTATTCACAGCTTACCCCTAATGTACGCAGGCTTTTACCTGGGCAATCGTTTACTGATGGCCATGTGGGGGTTTATTAAAATGGATTCTCCCCGCCCTTCGGAGGTGTTGCAAAAGGGCGGGAAGGGAAAGTCAGATATTGCAAAAGATTAACGGCAGGCGGGTCAGCAGAGTCTGGCCACGTAATCAAGCCATTCAGGGAATAACCCGCTTTTACCCGCTACCTGGTCAAAGTACATTTTTTGCAATTTTTCGGTGACCGGGCCGCGCCTGCCACTACCAATCACCCGACCATCGTGCTCCCGAATGGGCAGAACTTCTGCCGCAGTGCCAGTGAAAAAGGCTTCTTCAGCGATATAAACTTCATCACGGGTAATGCGCTTTTCACGAACTTCCAGACCCAGATGTTGAGCAAACCGAATAATCGTATCCCGGGTAATGCCTTCCAGGCAGGACGTTAGTTCAGGTGTATACAGAATGCCATCGCTTTTAACAATGAAGACATTCTCACCGCTGCCTTCGGCAACATAGCCTTCATTATCCAGCAGTAACGCTTCTTCACAACCGCTGTCCAACGCTTCGCGCAGTGCCAGCATCGAGTTCATGTAGTTACCGTTAGCCTTGGCTTTACACATAGTGATGTTGACATGATGACGGGTGTAAGACGAGGTACGAATTCGGATGCCCTGTTCCAGAGCGTCCGGTGTCATATAGGAAGGCCACTCCCAGGCGGCAACAATCGTATGCACTTTCAGCCCTTCTGCTCTTAAGCCCATACCCTCTGAACCGAGAAAGCACATGGGGCGCAGGTAAGCGGAATCGAGCCCGTTTTCACGCACTACCTGTTTCTGGGCTTCAAGCAGTTCTTCCTTGCTGTACGGAATTTTCATACCCAGAATATGGGCGCTGCGAAACAGGCGGTCGGTGTGCTCTTGCAGACGAAAGATCGCCGCTCCCCTGTCGGTACTATAAGCGCGCACGCCCTCGAAAACGCCCATGCCATAGTGCAAAGTGTGTGTGAGAACGTGGGTTTTAGCTTCGCGCCAGGGAACCAGTTCTCCGTCAAACCAGATAACGCCATCTTTATCGGCGAAGGACATATCTAAACTCCCGCCTGTTATTCATTTTGATTGGTACAGTTAATCCGGCAGTATGCCGGCATTCGTATTGTTGTGACTTGTTTTTGCTGCAAACGCTTCGGTTTGTCGCGGGCAGATAGGGTATTTGAGCATAAAACCGCTATGGTTTCCAAGCTGCCCGGACGAATGAAGGCCTGCGTGATCGTTTTTAAAGCGTAGCTACTCCATCCAATCTTGCCATAGATTGCTGACCTGTGACCGGAAAGGCTCAACCAGGGCTGGACTCACAAACGAGCGCTCGTTTAAAAAAGCCCTTGAGTGGCTGGCCTTACGCAGAAACTTGTAAGCTTCCCGAAGCTGTTTGCCCTGCTCATGGCTGATGATATTGCTCTGCTCCAGGGATTCTGAAATACGAATGTTATCGGTATAGCGGGTAATACCCGGATGGTTACTGGCATAAGCCAGCACGGCGTATTGCATCAGAAACTCAATATCAACAATACCCCCTTTGTCGTGTTTCAGATGAAAAAGAGGGTTACCGTCGTCATCATTCTTTTTGGAACCAAGATGGTCGCGCATCTTGAGGCGCATAGCCGCTACGTCGTTTTGTAACGTCGTTCTGTCTCTGGCCTGACAGAGCGTTTGTTTGCGCAACGTTTCAAAACGGGCGGCCAGCTCTTTATCGCCTGCCACTGCCCGCGCCCTGATCAGAGCCTGATGCTCCCAGGTCCAGGCATCGTTCATCTGGTATTTTTCAAAGGCAGCCATGGAGCTGACCAGCAGGCCTGAGGAGCCAGACGGTCGTAGTCGCATATCCGCTTCATACAGCGAACCTGAAGCCGTATGAGTGGTAAGAATATGAATAATGCGTTGCCCCAGGCGGGTAAAGAACGTGCCGCTGTCCAGAGGGCGGTCGCCGTCTGTTTCCTGGTTAATGGCGCCATCGTGAACAAACACAAGATCCAGATCAGAGCCCGGACCCAGTTCAATGCCACCCAGTTTGCCGTAGCCAATGACGATGAAACCGGGATTACAGGGTTTGCCTTCCGGGGCGACCGGACGACCATGGCGTTCTATAAGGTTACGCCAGGCAATGTCGACCACCTGCTCCAGTACGACTTCGGCAATCCAGGTCAGGTAATCGCTCTCTTTCATCAATGGTAAAGTGCCAGCCGTTTGTGCTGCCGCGACCCTGAGGACATGCGCCATTTTGAAATGGCGCAACACTTCCATCTGTGATTCAAGATCGTCTTCCGGAATATGCGCCAGTTGTTGTCGCAGATCGTCTGCCAGTTCTGCCCGTTTGGGTGGACTATAGAGAGTGCCAACATTAAGAAACTCGTCCAGCAGTGCCGGGTGGCGGTCAATTTGTTCCGCAATCCATGGGCTGGCGGTACACAGTCGGCAAAGGTGATCCAGAGCCCGCGGGTTTTCCATCAGCAGCACCAGGTAGGCGGTTCGGCGCAATACGCTTTCTACCAGCGGAATCAGCCGGTTCAGGCAGACATCAGGCGCTTCAGTGGTGATGACCTGCTCCATAAGCACCGGAATAAAGGCATCAAGTCGTTCACGGCTCTGCCTTCTCACCCGGGTAATGGCTTTGCCGTCACGCAGGGCGCGCAGGCGATTGTGGGATGTGTTGACATCGGTAAAGCCTTTCTCAGCCAGCAGTTTGATTTCATCTTCTTCTGACAGCTCCTTGTCCCAGAACATCTTCCAGCACTCAGAAGGCGTTGGCTGATCGTTATCCTGTTCATCCGGGTCAGCGATAACATGGTCAAAGTGATAAACGACACAGGATTTATGTTTGTCCAGCGTCTGTTGCAGTGTCTGCCAGTCTGGATGGCCCATACTGTAGGCGACACGGTTCCGGGGTTCTTCAAAGTCAGGCAGGTTTTGGGTCTGCTGGTCCTTGAGCGCCTGAATAGCGTGCTCAAGATTGCGCAGATAAATATAGGCTTCGCGAAGCTCATCGGTCGCCTGTTCTGGCAGATGGCCGGCCTCTTTCAGCACGTTCAGCACATCCAGCAGGGCCTGGCATTGCAGGCTGCGATCCCGACCACCATGAATCAGTTGAAATGACTGGGCAATAAACTCAATCTCCCGAATGCCGCCGTGCCCCAGCTTGATATTGGTTTCCATGCCTTTGCGCTTCACTTCTCGCTGGATCAGCTTTTTCATATCCCGCAGGGCGGTGATAGCGCCAAAGTCGATGTAGCGTCTGAACGTAAAGGGTTTCAGGGTTTGCAGTAACTGTTCCCCTGCCGACACGTCACCGGCCACTGGTCGAGCCTTGATCATGGCGTAACGTTCCCAGTCCCGCCCCTGATCCTGATAGTACTGCTCCATAGCCGAAAAACTCATGGCCAGCGCACCACTGGAACCATAAGGCCGAAGTCGCATGTCAACCCTAAATACAAAACCATCAGCCGTATTGCTGTCGATCACTTTAATCAGTCGCTGTCCCAGCCGGGTAAAAAATTCCTGATTATCAAACGATCTGCGCCCCCCCACCGTTTTACCTTTATGGGGATAGGTGAAAATCAGATCGATATCAGACGACAGGTTAAGCTCATGAGCGCCATGCTTGCCCATTCCCAGAATCACCATCTGCTGTGGCTCAGGCTCTTGACCGGGGTCGCAGCCCATTGGTGTCCCCAACCCTTTGCAGCAATCCTGGTACAGCCAGAGCAGAGCCTGATCGACACAGGCGTCAGCCATGGCCGACAAGTCGGCTGTCGTTTGTTGCAGAGTGGCGATACGATTCAGGTCCCGCCAGATGATGCGTACCATTTCCCGGTTGCGGTATACACGCAGCACTCTCATCAACTCCGTTTCAGAGTGGATGGACTGAATGTGTTCTGACAACTGAACGTGATGCCGTTCCGGTTCAAAATGAAGTAGCGGTTCGGGATTTTCGAGCCATTGAAACACCAGCTCCGGGTGATGAATGCACTGCTCAGCCGCAAAGTCACTGCCAGCCCAGGTGTTTGCCAGTTGTCGCAGGAAGGAATGGTTCAATGGGGCGCTCAGGGTGGCAGAAGAAAATTGCGGTGCGAGTTGTTCACAGTTCGTACAAAATGCCTGCCAGTACCTGTTAACCACTGGGGCAACGGCTGGAGATATCTCAATCGGGAAGGACATGGAAGCCATACTCTGCTGCTGAACTGGTACTGTGATTCTAACGAAAACAGAGCGTAGCGCGAATATTAATTCTTCAGGGTGCATTAGCGTGAAATTTTTTATCGTGATTGCCGCTCTACTCGTATAAGAAGCACATAACAGCAGAGGTTTGTATGAAAATGAAGTTATCTCTAATTTTCCCAATCGTCGCCACATTACTGGTGGGGGCGTCATTCCCTGGTCGAGTCGATAGTAAAGCAAATACCTCCGCTCACGGTGGCAAAACAGAAATCGCTACTCTCGCTGGTGGCTGTTTTTGGTGTACGGAATCAGATTTGGAAAAACTACCTGGTGTGATTGATGTCGTATCAGGCTACTCGGGGGGCGTTCTTGAAAACCCTACCTATGAACAAGTCTCTTCCGGCAAAACTCAATATCTCGAGGCTATTCAAGTGACCTTTGCCCCTGAGCAAGTGACTTACGAGCAGGTGCTTGATCAGTTCTTTCGCCATATCGACCCTACCGATGACAAAGGCTCATTTGTAGATAGAGGATCGCAATATCGCTCTGCTGTTTTCTATCATAACCAGATGCAGCAGCAAGTCGCGAGTAAGTTTATGATGGAAATCGAAGATCTCGGTGTGTTTAAGAAGCCGCTAAAAACCGAACTGCGTCCATTTAAGACTTTTTGGAAAGCGGAAGATTACCATCAAGATTACTACAAGCGTAATCCCATTCGTTATAACTACTATCGGTATGTCTCTGGACGAGACAGTTACTTAGATGAAATATTTGGTGACAACAGGAAAGAAAATCCGGTAACACTTCGTCAAATGATTGATGCAAAAAAGGTACTGACTCACGGTAAAACTTACACCAAACCAAGTGATGAAGAACTTAAAAGCAAACTAACTGAACTTCAGTACTATGTTACTCAGGAAGATGGAACGGAGCCTGCATTTAATAACGCGTACTGGGATAACAAAGCCGAAGGCATCTATGTTGATATTGTCTCTGGTGAGCCACTGTTTTCATCAACGGACAAGTATCGGTCCGGAACAGGTTGGCCTAGCTTTGCTAAGCCTATCAATGATGCATTTGTCGTGAAAGAAACAGACTACAGATTAATATACCCTCGAACCGAGGTTAGAAGCCGCTTTGCTGACTCACATCTGGGGCATGTTTTTAAAGATGGTCCTGCTCCCACAGGCTTGCGTTACTGCATGAACTCGGCAGCCATGAAATTCATTGCTAAAAAAGACCTCAAAGCTGAAGGATATGAGGAGTATCTCTACTTATTTGAAGATTAACTTCAAATCTCAGGAAAAGCCCGATATTGGGCTTTCGGGCTGCTCTCAGCCTGTTTCGTCGTCCTTTGCGCCTTTTTTCACCTCTTCCTGACAACCTTTGTGACTTTCGCTTCTCAGTATGATTGAGTCGTCGTGCCACTTTATATTGCATTTGATCGATATTATCGTTTTTGAAGTTTACCGCTACAGATTCTCATTAAGCCCCATAATCCCTCAAGAGTTGATCATTTTTGAGATGAATTCGATGGAAAGCACATTGCTGACAATAAGCGGCTGACAGCAGAGCGCTTTACCGACGAGAATTGAACAGTGCTGCCACAATTTGTGCTGCTCTCCATCCACGCCGTAAGGGTCTGTGTGGCCGTTCTCTTGTCTCATACAGAGGATTTACTGCCAACCAGAGTCGCTCTGGCCGAGGAACCCAATAGCCTCTGCACTGGCTCAGTCCATCCTCTCTCCCTCCTAGTGGCCAGACAAAGCCAACTATTTTATTTCCGGGAATGTTGCACATAAAATTGACCTCGTAAAGCTCCTTTAAAAAGGGGTTTTCCCTCGCTATTTGCGTCCTCGGTCTGGGGGAAGGTATAGCAAAGCCTCTGAGTTCTTTGGCATCAATGAGATAGACGAGCCCCGCGTTTGTATTTCTGGATGCTCTACCCAGGCAAAAAGGATTTATCCCTGTATGCAGGAAACTGTACCTGGCACAGGCGGAGGCACAAATACTGGTTGAGATACCCGTCCTTCCCGTGGTGCCTCCATCAGCCCCTATTGCCCGCCTCTCTAGCGCCGTTGAGGCAAGCGGATCATGTTGCAATATAAAACCCTGCTCAAAAATATCCACCGGAGATCTCTGATCACCACGAAAAACAAAGCCTGAAAAATAGGACGCTTTGACATCTACGAGAACTGTATCTGACTCACCGGGAACATCGGTGCACCAATTGCTGGGGACGTAGAGTGATCTGCGCATAGTCGTTGTATTCAAAAAAGCCTCAGGATTTGTTAGCTCAAGCAAATTTGTAGAGCGAGTCAGGGCTTCAAGGGATTGCATTTTGATACAGCTTCAGTAATCAGAAGTTTAATGTCCATTTATATTTAGTCTGAGAGTGCGGATTTTCCAATGTTAGATGGTTAGAATCACCTGAAATGTTACAGAAATGGTGTGGTTTTGCAGTTTTGTTACACGTTAGTACTGGTACTGGTGATGGAAATTGCTTATCTTGCGCTTATATTACATTTGATCGATATCATTGTTTTAGAAATTTACCGCTACGGATTCACATCGAACCCCATAGTTCCTCACGTCGCTGACAACAGAGTGCCTTTGGGAAGGGGTCTGTGGCATGGGATTAACGATGGCAAAAAAGGCTAAATACAGTGAGCCGCTATGACATGACTGGCCGGGGGTGAAATCTGGACTATCCTGTCTTACCTTCACGATTGCTGATTGGGCGGGCAGGTTCTCAGAATAAACAGTTCAGACAAGATCAGGGATGATCACAAGTCATAACCTTTTTTCGCCAAACGCTCTTTGTTTTTGGAGCCGACATTTTCGGAATATAGTATGCACGACATCGATCCTATTGAGACCCGGGAGTGGCTGGACTCTCTGGATTCCGTTCTGGAGAAAGAAGGGGAGGACAGGGCGCATTACCTGATGACCCGCCTGTCCCAGCATGCGAGAGCCAAGGGCACACAATTGCCCTACGCCATAACAACACCTTACCGCAACACCATTCCACCGGAAAAAGAAGCCCGGATGCCTGGCGACCTCTTTATGGAGCGCCGCATTCGCTCTCTGGTGCGCTGGAACGCTCTGGCCATGGTGATGCGTGCCAACCAGAAAGACAGCTCCCTGGGTGGACACATTTCGTCGTTTGCTTCCAGCGCGACGTTGTACGACATTGGTTACAACTATTTTTTCCATGGTCATGAAAACGACCGTGAGGGTGACCTGGTTTATTATCAGGGGCACACGGCTCCCGGTATTTATTCCCGAGCTTTTCTGGAAGGCCGGCTGACCGAAGAACAGCTCAACAGCTTCCGCCAGGAGGTTGATGGCAAGGGGCTGTCGTCTTATCCGCACCCCTGGCTGATGCCTGACTTCTGGCAGTTCCCGACCGTATCCATGGGGCTTGGGCCGCTGCAGGCGATCTATCAGGCACATTTTATGAAGTACCTGATTAACCGTGACCTGGCACCGGATCAGAACCGCAAGGTCTGGGCGTTTCTGGGGGATGGTGAGATGGATGAGCCAGAATCTCTGGGTGCAATCTCCCTGGCAGGTCGCGAAAACCTCGACAACCTGATCTTTGTTGTGAACTGCAACCTGCAACGTCTGGATGGACCGGTCAGGGGGAATGGCAAAATCATTCAGGAGCTGGAAGGTGTATTCCGTGGCGCTGGCTGGAATGTTCTGAAAGTGACCTGGGGCCGTCATTGGGATCAACTCTTTGCCAAAGATAAAGACGGTATGCTGCAACAGTTGATGGATGAAGCTGTTGATGGTGACTACCAGAACTGCAAGGCAAAAGGCGGTGCCTGGACCCGTGAAAACTTCTTTGGTCGCTACCCGGAAACCCTGAAGCTGGTTGAGCATCTGTCCGACGACGACATCTGGCGCCTGAACCGCGGTGGTCACGACCCTTACAAGGTGTATGCCGCTTACCACGCCGCTGTGAACCACACCGGGCAGCCAACGGTTATTCTGGCGAAGACCGTCAAGGGTTACGGCACCGGTACCACAGGCGAGGCGTCCAACATCAGCCATAACGTTAAGAAACTGCCGATTGACGATCTGAAGCAGTTCCGTAACCGTTTTGACCTGCCCATTAAAGATGAAGACCTGCCCAACCTGCCTTACTTCAAACCGGCGGAAGACAGCCCGGAAATGATCTACATGCGCAAGCATCGTGAGAAACTGGGTGGCTTTATTCCTTCCCGCCGGGTTCAGTCGGATGTACAGCTGACCGTTCCGGAACTGTCAGCGCTGGATGCGGTACTCAAAGGCAGTGGTGAGCGTGAGATTTCTACGACTATGGCCTATGTCAGGGTTCTGGGTGCTCTGGCGAAAGACAAGAATATTGGCAAGCATATCGTTCCCATTATTCCGGACGAAGCCCGAACCTTTGGTATGGAAGGTATGTTCCGTCAGCTGGGTATCTACTCTGCGAAAGGGCAGAAGTATGATCCGGTGGATTCTGATCAGGTCATGTTCTACAAGGAATCCAAAACTGGACAAATTCTCGAAGAAGGCATTAACGAAGCCGGTGCCCATGCGGCGTGGATCGCGGCTGCCACTTCCTACAGCAGCAACAATGTCCCCATGATTCCGTTCTATGCGTTCTATTCCATGTTCGGATTCCAGCGTACCGGCGACCTGGCCTGGGCAGCGGGGGATATTCAGGCCAGAGGTTTCCTGATCGGTGCTACTTCCGGTCGTACTTCCCTGAATGGTGAAGGTTTGCAGCATCAGGACGGCCATAGTCATGTACTGGCTTCCACGGTGCCTAACTGTATCAGTTACGACCCTACTTATGGCTACGAACTGGCAGTGATTATTCAGGACGGCTTACGTCGTATGTATGGTGAGAATGAGAGTGTCTGGTACTACATCACCACAATGAACGACAGTTACAGGATGCCTGCCCTGCCGGAAGGCGACCATGTACTGGAAGGTATTGTTAAAGGCCTGTACTGCTTTGAAGAAGGTAAAAACTCCGAAGGTTCCCGTGTGCAGCTGATCGGTTGCGGCACCATTCTGGAGGAAGTGCGTGCAGCCGCGCAGTTGCTGCGTGATGACTTTGACATTGAGTCCGATATCTGGAGTGCCACCAGCTTCAATGAACTGCGTCGTGACGGGCTGAAAGTTGCCCGTCATAACATGCTGAACCCTGAAGCTGAACCGCAGGTGAGCTGGGTTGAGAAGCAGCTGGCGGGCAGAAAAGGACCCGTTATTGCCGCCAGTGATTACATGAAGGTGTACTCTGACCAGATTCGTGACTTTGTTCCGGGTAATTACATCACTCTGGGGACCGATGGCTTTGGTCGTTCAGATACGCGCTCAAAACTGCGTGAGTTCTTCGAGGTTGACCGCTATTTCGTTGTGGTGGCCGCACTGACCGGGCTGGTAAAGGAGGGTGAAATTGAACCTTCAGTAGTGACCAGCGCCCTGAAGAAATATAACATCGATGGCGAAAAAGCTAACCCTGTGTACTGCTGATTAAATGAAGCCCTGTCGTTCGTCGAAGAGGCAGGGCTTCATGCTGGAAGGTATAACGAATGAGTGATGAAATTATCAAGGTTCCTGACATCGGCAGTGGCAGTGCGGAAGTCATTGAAGTCTGCGTTGCTGCGGGAGATTCAGTAGCCGCAGAGGACTCCCTGATTGTTCTGGAGTCTGACAAAGCCACCATGGAAGTACCCGCCCCGAAAGATGGCCAGGTGGTTGAATTATTACTGAAAGTGGGGGATACGGTTTCAGAAGGGGATGACCTGCTGAAACTGGCAACATCAGAAGCGCAACCTGAAGCTGCCCCGGTTCCGGCCGCTGCGCCTGAAAAGGCCACCCCTGAACCTGAAAAAGCTGCGCCCTCTCCTGCTATAGAGAGTGCTATAGAGAGTGTTGTAGAAAGTGTTGCAGCCAGTTCTGTTGAAGATGTCCTTGTGCCTGATCTGGGGACAGAAAATGTACCGGTGATCGAGATCTGCGTTGCTGTTGGTGACACCATCGCAGAAGACGATTCACTGGTTGTTCTCGAGTCTGATAAAGCCACCATGGAAGTTCCTTCACCTGTTAGCGGTGTAGTAAAAGACATCCTGGTGAAAGAAGGCGACGTGATGAATCAGGGCGACCTGATCCTGAAGGTTGAGGTGGCTGGTGGTGCTCCTGCTGAAACACCTGTCACTGAGTCTGCTGAAACGAACAAGCCTGCTGAACCGGCGCCTGAACCGACTCCTGTTGCCGCTGCTCAGGCGGAGGCTCCAACACAGAACCTGGCAGAGCTGGAAAAAGGCAACCAGCATTTCCATGCGGGTCCGGCGGTGCGCAAGCTGGCTCGTGAGTTCGGTGTCAATCTTGAGTTTGTAAAAGGCACGGGCCCACGTACACGGATTCTGAAAGAAGACGTACAGGCTTATGTTAAAGCCAAACTGAAAGAAGCCAGTCAGCCACAGGGTGTTTCCGGTGGCATGGGCATTCCGCCAGTACCTGCTCAGGACTATGGAAAGTGGGGTGAAATAGAAGAGGTAGCCCTGAACCGTCTGCGTAAAGTAGCGGCGCAGAACTTCCAGCGTTCCTGGCTGAATGTGCCTCATGTTACCCAGTTCGATAAAGCGGATATCACCGACCTCGAAGCTTTTCGCAAAGATCAAAAAGCGATGGCAGAAGCCCGTGGCACTAAATTGACACCACTGCCATTCTTCCTGAAAGCCTGTGCCTACGTGTTGAGGGAAATGCCGCAATTCTGTTCTTCCCTGAGTGCCGATGGCGAGTCAGTGATTTACAAGAAATACATCAATATCGGTGTGGCTGTGGATACGCCGGACGGCCTTCTGGTACCGGTTATCAAGAATGTGGATAAGAAGAACCTCTGGGAGCTGTCAGCAGAGTGTATTGAACTGGCCGGTAAAGCCCGGGACAAGAAACTCAAGCCTGATGAAATGCAGGGTGGCTGTTTTACCATTTCCAGCCTGGGTTCTATTGGTGGCACAGCCTTTACGCCCATTGTGAATGCGCCGGAAGTGGCTATTCTGGGTATTTCCAAAGCGGCCATGAAGCCGGTATGGAATGGCACTGACTTTGAGCCGAAGCTGATGTGTCCTCTGTCTCTGTCGTATGACCACCGTGTTATTAACGGAGCGGACGCTGCCCGGTTTACGACACTGTTAGGGCAGTTGCTGGCGGATATTCGTATGTTGCTGTTGTGATTTTTTAACAGGGTTGGAGCGAGCGCTATGCTTGCTCCAGCCAATTTTCAACACGCAGGCCATCTACACGACTGAACTCACGAACATTATTGGTCACAGCAATCAACCCCTCACTACGGGCATGGGCGGCAATATGTATATCGTTTACCCCGATAATCTGCCCCCTGCGCTCAAGGTTAGCCCGTATATCTCCATAATGGGCAGAGGCCTTGCTGGTATAGTCTAACACTTCCAGCCGACTGACAAAGCTTTCAACCGTATTTCGGTTTTGCTTTGGATCCGATGATTTTTCAACACCATGAAGCAGTTCTGAGAGTGTGATAGAGCTAATCGCTATCTGTCCGTCATAAGCATTAAAAACACCCAGTAACTCTGGGGATCTGTGTCTGAGAACAAAAATTGAAATGTCAGTATCCAGCATAAATTTCAGTATCAAAACTGCTCTCTCTCTTTTTGTTCCTGTGAGGCCCGCTCTGTCATAAAGTCATCGGTCACACTATTCTCAGGCGTTACATTGAAAAAGGAATCCCAGGTCTTACCGATTGGTGAAAGGATGCGATCCTGACCACGCACCCGAACTCTGACTTTTTTGATGTTGTCAGGAAATCGCGTTTCAGCAGGAAGCCGGACAGCCTGAGTCCGGTTATTTTCGAAAACGGTACCTTGAGCCATGGTAAACCACCTGTAATATATTGCTATATATCCAGTATATATAGCAGTGCAGATGTAGCAAGTGTAGCGAAGAGTCTCCAAAATGAAATGAGTCTAAAATAGTCTCACAGGGTTTCTGGAGGTTTTGCCTGGGTAACTCTTCGGAATCCATCAAGAGCCTCGTTTTTATGCTTAAAGCGGCATTGTTAATGTTTTCAATAAAAAGTACAGTTGCTTGTGTCACAGCTATGCTGATAACTATGGACTCGGCAGTCATGGCAGAAGAAATAAATATATCTTTGCATTCGGACTTACACAACGAAATGCAAGACCATAGTCTTATAGATGAACCCAAAGTTATATCCTCTGATAAAGCAGATATATTCGTATTAGCAGGAGATATCCATAATGGCATAGAAAGCATTCAGTATGCTAAATCTGTTGCCAAAAAACATAACAAACCGGTTATTTTTATTGCAGGAAACCATGAGTATTATGGCCATGACCTTATAGAAACGGAAAAAATACTTCGGAAAGAATCGAGCAGTGAAGAGAATGTCTATTTTCTGGAGAAAGACAGCATCGTTCTGAATAACATACGTTTCCTTGGCTGTACACTGTGGAGTAATTTTGAGCTTTATGAACAAGTCATCCCCGGAAGCAAAGCTTTTTGCATGGCCTGGTCTGAAGGGAGAATTAACGACTTCAGCAAAATAACGATGAATAATCGCGCCATTAGCAGCGGAGATATGGAAAACCTTAATCAAGACTGTATGCAATGGCTTCAGAAGGAATTCTTAATGCCACACTCAGGGCCTACCGTGGTCATTACACATTTTGCCCCTGTGCCTGATTGTGTGGATGAAAAATGGAAAAAGGAACCCCCGGAATTTAATGAGCTATCACCATATTTTGTAAATAATCTTACTGAATTTATTACAACCTGGCAGCCAGATTTCTGGTTTTATGGACACACCCATAGCAACATCTGTTTGAAAATAGGAAAGACTCAAATAATCTCGAACCAGAAAGGCTATCCCAGTGAAGAAGACAGTACAGGTTATAGGCCAGACATGTTAATTAAAGTGAACTCAGCCAATGCGAATTGAATAAAGAAGCCGGGGCTTAGAATAGATCGCTGTCCGCTGCTGGTTGATTGTCGCAAGGGTTTTCGAGATGGTTTCTTTTGTACGACTCTGGGCTTTTATTCAGACAGTAACACCTTCTAGCCGGCGCAGGTCGATGTCAGCAGTCTAGATACAAGGTTGGGAAGAGCGAAGTGCATAGACGCTTCCCTCGAACCAACCTATTCAGTACATCAGGTTTAATAAGTGTCAGATCAAGCTCTGTCCTGTCTGCCCATCAAACAGGTGACAGGCCTCAACATTCACTTTAAAATTAATCCGTCGTCCAATATCCGCTGTGGTAATGGCCGGACTGGCTGTGCGCGCGATAACCTCATGATCACCCACCTGAAAATATAAATACTTTTCGTTACCCATATTTTCAACAACGGTCAGAAGACCTTCGCAGGTGTTTTCAGCGTCGTCCTGCTCAGTTACCAGATCAATGTGTTCAGGACGTATGCCAAAACAGATGTCTTTTTGTGCGTAGCCACTGATTTTTGCCTGCATGTCCTGTGGCAGTGACAGGGTGACGCCTTCCGCCAGAGTAATACGAGCTTCCTTTTGCTCTCTGTGCAGGGCAACATCCAGAAGATTCATGGCCGGAGAACCAATAAACCCGGCAACAAACCGGTTAGCAGGATGGTTGTAAAGATTTTCCGGCGTATCAACCTGCATGATCTCCCCTTTGTTCAGCACGCAAATACGATCACCAAGGGTTAATGCTTCGGTCTGGTCGTGGGTGACGTAGACCATCGTTGCCGGGTTGCCGTCTTCTTTCAGTTTTTTGTGCAGCTGGGCAATTTTCACCCGCATGGATACCCGGAGTTTGGCATCGAGGTTTGATAAAGGCTCGTCAAACAGAAAGACATCCGGCTTGCGCACAATAGCCCGGCCTACTGCCACCCGTTGCCTTTGACCACCGGACATCTCCTTTGGCTTGCGATCAAGCAGGTCAGTTATTTCAAGCATCTCTGCCGCTTCTTCAACCCTTTGTTTAATCTCTTCTTTGGGGCGCTTCTGCATTTTCAGGCCAAAGGCCATGTTGTCGAATACGGTTTTATGGGGATAAAGCGCATAGTTTTGAAACACCATGGCAATGCCCCTGTCCTTGGCGGCCACCTCATTGACGACCTTGCCACTGATGCTGATTTCACCAGCGGAAATTTTTTCCAGTCCGGCAATCATACGCAGCGTGGTCGATTTGGCACAACCGGAAGGGCCAACGAACACCATGAATTCGCCATCGTGAATATCAAGGTCGATGCCGTGTACAGCCTTGAATCCATTGTCGTACTCTTTTTCAACACTTCTAAGGCTTACGTTAGCCATCCGGTTTTCACTCTCTCGTGGGGTAGTGGCAGAAATACCGCCACAGTCAATAAACAGCAGCGGTCGTGGGGTTATCAATAATGCGTTATGGCTTACACTGCGAGATCATCGCGCGCACTGGCTGACGATTGTCATCGACCTGGAAGCTCCAGACATAGCGGCCTTCAGCAGGAATGATCACGCGGGTGTCTTTCATAAAGCCACCTCTGACCAGCTCGGCTTCCTGACCAACCGTCATACTGCCCTCGCCGGCTGTGTACTGTGGTTTCCAACCCATGCTGGCAAACTGGAAGTTGATGGGGCCTTCTTCCGTATCCATAACCACCTGGTAGATTCCGTTGCCCTTATAAGACATACGACGATGTTCGTCATGCATCCAGTTGCTGTCTGAAAAAGTTCCGGTGACGTACATAGGTGGCCTGATCGGCCCGCTTTCATTAAGGGAAGGCAGGCTGCAATCCGCCAGTGGGCCAGAGCCAACCGGATTAATGTTCTGGTCCACAGACGGGCCACCGGCGCAACCCACCAGGGCTGAAGATAATAATACAGGTAATAAAGCTTTCAGTTTCATGGTCTCTACCTCTCACGCTAACGTTATGATGTACGGCGAAAATGGTTAAAAGGCGACTGCCCTGAATATCGGTCAGGACGAAAAAATAACATCCAGAACTTTTCGGATTTTGCTGCGGCTGCGCAGCGGGGTGCGAGTTTGCCTGGCATCGCCTGTTGTGTTTTGGCTGCTGAGGGCATGGAGTGTTGCCAGTGATTTCATATACTCTCTGGAATCTCTGGCTGGGTAGCCAAACAGTTTGCTGTTTGGGCCACAGGAGCGACTCACCCCGGACTTGCCTTGTATGACACTGTTGTCACCAATGGAGAGGTGCCCGGCAATGGCGACCTGACCATGGACAATAACCCGATTACCAAGACGACTGTGACCGGCTATACCAGACTGAGAAATCATCAGACAGTGTTTTCCTATCTGACAATCGTGTCCGATTTGCACCAGGTTATCGATTTTGGTGCCGTAACCAATAACGGTATCGCCCAGCGTACCCCGGTCGATGGTATTGTTGGCACCTATTTCCACATTGTCTTCAATGATGACCCGGCCAATACTTTCCAGACGCTCATAGGCCTGATTGGCATCAAGCATGTACTCGAAACTGTAATTGCCGATGGAGTTGTTGGAATCAATGGTGACATTGTTGCCAATAACGGTGCCCTCCTTGATAACCGTATTAGCGTGAATGGCGACATTATCGCCGACCTCAACACCGTTCATGATTTTTACCCCAGGCATGAAATGGCAGCCCTTACCAATGCGGGTGTGTTTGCCAATATAAACGTCAGGAAACTCCGAAACATTTCCCTGGTCATGGAGCTGGTACTTTTCTACCTTGTAAGTCCGCAACAACTGATTCATTAATCCAGTATTTAACTGGTCGACAATAACTTTTGATCGGGCTTTCGAAGAGAGTATGTCTTCCGGACCTATGATGATGTCTGCCTGGCACTCATTAATCCTCTTAAGGTCCTGTTTTGACAACACAATGGCAAGGTGTCCGGGAAGGCTGTCCATAACAGAACGAATGGCGGTAAATCCGGTCCCCTTTTCGCCAACTAACCGACCCTTAAGAAAACTGGCAATTTCACAGGCTTCAAACATACTTCAATCTTCTTTTAGAAACGATACAGGGCGTGGGCGTAAACGGTATGGGAATCGATCTTTTTCTTTTTGCCACTGAATTCCGCTTTATTACTGGTTTCCCTGTCGCGAGTGTATTCGTATTCGGCTCGTAGCATCCAGCTCTCCCCGAGGTCTACTTCATAGCCGACCTTGGCTTTTATAACGGTCTTGAAGTAGGTTTCAGCATCTTTCTTTCTGGTTTCGTTCTTGGTGTAACGAAGGTTCAGATAGGCGACCCCACCGTTCTTAATGCTGTAGCGGACGGTCGGCTCAATGTATTTCTCAACAAAACGATCACTGCCGTTGTGAGCTCCTGCACCGGAAAAGTCTTTATTGTCTTTGTCCTGATAGAAAAACTCCAGATCAAACCTGAATCGGCCATAGTTGAAGTAAGGCTTAAACAGGAAACTGTAGCCTCGTTCATCCCGGGAGCCCCAGTCATTATTGTCATAATCAATTCGCAGGTACTCTACATGGCTGTAGAAACCGGCGTTGTATTTATTACTCCAGTAAGTCGCATAGGGCTTGAAGATCTGCTCAAAGGAGTTGGTGTTCATGTGGTTGACATAAGGAGAAGTGATCTTATTGGTGATATACTCCCCTTCATAAGCCAGACCCGCTCCCCAGCCGTGCCCTAAATTGAACGGTTTATCCAGCAGTAACAGGTGCTTGTAAGAATCGGCATTTTCGTAATAATCACTGGTGATGCTGTTTCTTTGTTCCCGGTTCATCTGCTTGAGCGAGTACTTCGCTTTCAGATCCCAGTCGTGCTGATGCAGAAACAGGCCGACAATCTCATTGGTGATGATTCTTTCTTTCTTTTTGCCGCCGTCCCATTCCCGGGTATCCCGATGCTCGTATTCTACGGATGTGCCGATATTACCGGACAGGCTCCAGCCAAAGGGTGAATAAGATGTTTCTTCTGCCGAATCTGTGCAGTTCGTCTCAGTGTATTCGTTAAAGGAACGGTCTCTTTTATAAGCTTCGTAGTTAGCCGCTGAAGAACGCTCCTTATCCGTGTCAATTGAAGCCAGACTCAAATCTGTATTGGGCAGGTTTAAATCACTGGCAGCGACAGCATTGGCAGCTATTACCGTGTTAGCTAAAACAACCGATAAAATTTTCTTATCCACACGTTCCCCTTGAGACTCAAGTATTAAGAGCCCTGTACCGTTTTAAATACAATGTGATATGCCAGAACAAGACATAAGTGTTTCAACACTCTTTTAGGTGTCTGGTATTTTTTAATTGAAAGCTGACTGTTTGATTTTTAGAACACCAATAAATAACGTTCTTCCATTAACATCATGGATGAAGGTTATATAATACTTCTGTTTTAACTATTGATTTATCCGGCTATACAGATAGCCCTGCAAAATATAAAAATCAATGACTCAGTGTTACTCAAACTGTACTAATGACGAACAGAATTAAACTGCTCAAAACGATTTTTTTCAACTCAAAAAATTGATCTTGATCAAGAAAAGCAAACAAAGTAACAAGAAAAAAAATTAAACAACACAATCCGTAAAAAACGTTCAAATGTGGTTGACTCGCTGATTTGGCTGGTAGATCATGAAGTAGTATTTCGTGTACTACTATATTTTGAACGGGTTGATACAGGTATGAACTGTTGGTCCAGAAAAATTGCAGCTGCTTTGTCACTGGTGGTAGCCAGTGTTGGTGTCTGTGAAGAGATATTGCCAGAAAAAAATGCTGAACTCTTGATCTGGACTGATACTCCAACGCTGGAGTACATGAAGTATGCTGCCGGAAAGTTTAATGAAACCTTCGGTTACAACGTCAGTTTCAATTATCGCGCCCTGGCACCGATGAACATCGCCGGTCGTATGATTCAGGATGGCGGCACCGCAAGAGTCGCCGATGTCGGTGAAATCGAACATGACATGCTGGGTAAACTCGTTGTTGGCGGAGCCGTCATGGAAAACCTCGTCAGTGCTGATCGCATTGACAATAATTTTATCGGGGCAGCTGTTACTGCTTCAAAAGCAGAAGGGCTGAGTTACGGTTTTCCGGTAAGCTATGCGACGACCGCCCTGTTTTATAACAAAGATATTTTGACAAAAGCCCCGGAAACCTTTGAAGAACTGATTCAGTTCTCAGGCGGCTTTAATAATCTTCAGGAAAATAAATACACCCTGCTCTGGGACGTTCAGAATTATTACGAATCCCGAATGTTTCTTGCACTGCATGGCGGTTATGAATTCGGTAACAAAGGGATGGACGCCAAAGATATTGGCGTTAACTCCCCTGAAGCCATTAATGGTTTGACTGCCATGAACAAATTAAAAGCGGCGAACAATTCCAACCCGGTGGATATGCGTAACCCCCAGGTTCGTCGTGGACTGTTTAATGAAGGTAAGGTGGCAGCGATTGTTGATGGGCCATGGGCGACAGAAGGCTATTTAAAATCAGGGGTCAATGTCGGCGTTATACCCATGCCGACACTGGAAGGAAAACATCCACGTACCTTCACAACCGTGCGGCTGGCAGTGGTGTCCACTTATTCTGAATACCCAAGGGCGGCGCAATTGTTTGCCGATTTTCTGGCAACAGAAGACATGCTGAAAAAACGTTTTGAAATGACCCGGTTAATTCCACCCATGGAAAACATTATGAGTGAATTGGCTGAAGAGGCCGATGAAGCCAGCCGTGCCTTTATTTCCCAGGGTTACTACGCCGATGCAATGCCGTCGATACCTGAAATGGGCTACGTCTGGTCACCGATGGCTAATGCGATTACTGCTAGCTGGGTAAACGGGCAGGAGCCAAAAAAGGCACTTGATAATGCGTTAAAGGTGATTAAAGAACAGATTTCATTCCAGCAATAAACTGTCAATGTCCGGCTTCTCCACTCATGCCCTTATCTTGTAGGGAGAAGCCTGAAGTTATTCGTCACTATTCGGCTATTGCTCTGATGATCGTTTAGTGGCCGTAATAATGACCATTTAAAACTTTAAATAACAATTCTTTTTTTACTTACCGGAATTTTTATGCATACAACCACCATGCAGCCTGCTGGCTTTGGTGTGCCAGCATCAGTTGTACTGATGGGGTCTACACAGCTGGCAAAAAGGCATTTTATTAAAGGGGGGCTGTTCCTTCTGGCACAGCTGCTGTTCCTCTTTTTTGCCTCGGACATTGCCAGCGCCCTGAAAGGGCTGGTCACACTGGGGGAGGTGACACAACACCGATCAGGGTTCACCATTATCCATGGTGATCACTCTATTCATATGCTGGTTGAAGGCGTGATTGCCCTGTTCGTTTCCCTGGCTTTCCTGTTTACCTATGTAAAAAATGTTCAGGACGCCCGCCGGGTAACTGCTTGCCATGCCAGTTTTGGTGAACAACTGAAAACATTATATGACGACCACTTTCCCGTCATTATGTTAAGTCCGGCAGGGCTGGCGGCTATTGCTTTTATTATTCTGCCCATTGTTATTACGGTACTGGTCTCCCTGACCAACTACGCCGCACCAGGAAATATTCCACCGAGAAACCTCGTGGACTGGGTAGGTTTCCAGAATTTCCGCGCACTGTTTGAACTGAAAATCTGGTCGAGTACATTGCTTGGTGTCGGTAGCTGGACGTTTGTCTGGGCGACCAGTGCCACTATTTTTACCTGTGGTTTTGGCTTTATTCTGGCTTTGGCGCTTTCTAACAGAGACATTGTCGGGCAAAAAATATGGCGCGTTATTTTTATGCTGCCTTATGCCATTCCTGCGTTTGTGACGCTTTTGGTGTTCAGGTTGTTGTTAAATGGCGTTGGCCCGGTCAATGCGCTGCTCAACAGCTGGGGCTTTGACTCTATTGCATTTTTGTCCGATCCCACCCTCGCTAAAATGACCGTAATTGGCGTAGGAGTCTGGGTTGGAGCGCCTTATTTTATGTTGCTGATTTCCGGCGCACTGACGAATATTCCGAAAGAACTGTATGAAGCCAGTGAAGTAGACGGTGCCAGTCGTTTTCAGCAGTTTCGGGAAATTACCCTGCCAATGGTATTGCACCAGGTTGCCCCTTCACTGGTGATGACATTCACGTTTAACTTTAATAACTTCGGAGCCGTTTTCCTGTTAACCGAGGGTGGGCCGATCAACCCGGAATACCGCTTTGCAGGGCATACGGATATTCTGATCACATGGATTTACAAACTCACCCTGGAGTTCCAGCAGTATAATATCGCCTCTGTTGTATCCATCATTATCTTCCTGTTTTTATCACTTATTGCTATCTGGCAATTCAGCCGAATGAAATCGTTCAAGAATGACGTGGGGATGTAACCGTGAATCGATTTATACAAAAGGCCGGTGTCGCTGCGGTTTACTTATTTCTGATCATCAATACCGTCATTGTTTTAGCCCCGGTCATCTGGACGGTAATGGCCTCCTTCAAACCAGGAGTGAATTTGTTCAGCAGTACGTTCACCGGGTTCAGTTTTACCCTTGACCATTATCGGACACTGTTGGCAGAAACCCCCTATGTTCAGTGGTATAAAAATACGTTTTTCCTGGCAACCAGCAATATGGTCATCTCGCTGCTGGTGGTGACGATAACGGCTTTTATTTTCTCCCGTTATCGCTTCAAAGGTAAGCGCAACGTATTGATGGGCATTCTGGTTATCCAGATGTTCCCGGCGTTCCTGTCCATGACGGCTATTTACGTTTTGCTGTCAAAGCTGAACCTGATTGATACCTTCGCCGGTTTGCTGTTTGTTTACGTCAGCGGTTCCCTGCCCTTTATGACCTGGCTGGTGAAAGGGTATTTTGATGCCATTCCCACCTCGCTGGATGAGGCGGCGAAAATTGACGGTGCCGGACATCTGACCATTTTCTTTGACATTATCCTGCCACTGGCAAGACCCATCCTGGTCTTTGTTGGACTAACGTCGTTCACTGCGCCCTGGATGGACTTTATTCTGCCAACCCTGATTTTACGCAGTGAAGAAAAAATGACACTGGCTATCGGCATTTTCCAGTGGATTGCCAGCAACTCAGCTGAAAACTATACCCTGTTTTCCGCAGGGGCCTTGCTGGTCGCTATCCCGATTACCATTTTGTTTGTGGCAACTCAAAAACATATTACCGTTGGTCTTGTCAGCGGAGCCGTGAAGGAGTGAAGGGCTCAATGATTACAGAAAGCGCCTTGATGCATAACCCGAAAAGTACACAATGTTATGCCTACAATGATGAGACACTGCACGTTCGCCTGCGCTGTGCGAAAGATGAAATCGATAAAGTTGTCCTCTGGATAGGCGACCCCTACGAATGGGCGGTTGGCGGTCTGGACGGCGGCAACCTGGGGGGCAGTGATGCCCACGGCTGGACCGGGGGGCGTGAGGTTTCCATGGTTCTGGAAGGTGAAACGCAAAATCACGAGTGCTGGTTTGCCGAGTTCACGCCACCGAAACGTCGTGCTCGTTATGGCTTCATTCTTTACAGCAAGTGTGGTCAGCAAAAGCTGCTGTTTGGCGAGAAACGCTGTGTTGAGATCAGCGACGAATCCGTTGCTGAGGTGGAATTAAGCGACCTGAGCAACTTTTACTGCTTTCCTTACATTAACCCCCGGGATGTGCTGAAAACACCGGAGTGGGTAAAAGGAACCGTCTGGTATCATATTTTTCCGGAACGCTTCTGCAATGGCCGTCCGGAGATTTCCCCGGCAAACGTTCAGCCCTGGGGCACTGAGCCGGACCACCATAACTTTATGGGCGGTGACCTCTGGGGTGTAATTGAAAAGCTGGATTACCTTGAAAGCCTTGGTGTCAACGGCCTTTACTTCTGCCCCATTTTTATCGCCAGTGCCAACCATAAATACGACACGGTGGATTACTTCAATGTCGACCCGCACTTTGGCGGTAATGAAGCTTTTAAAACCCTGGTAAAAGAAGCTCACCAGCGTGGCATGAAAATCATGCTGGATGCGGTATTCAACCATATGGGTGATCAACACCCTATCTGGCTGGATGTGGTGGAAAAAGGCAAAGATTCAGCATACGCCGACTGGTTCTGGGTCAAAGAGTTTCCGGTTTACGAAGACAAGCCTCGTGACCAGTGGGACGGCACTAACCTGCGTTATGAAACCTTCGGTAACGTGGCGGCCATGCCAAAACTCAATACCGAAAATGAAGCGTGCCGAAACTATCTGCTGGATATTGCACGACACTGGGTTAAAGAGTTTGATATCGACGGCTGGCGTCTGGATGTCTGCAATGAAGTGGATCATGCTTTCTGGCGCGACTTCCGTCAGGTAATAAAAGGGGTTAAGCCTGATTGTTACATTCTGGGTGAAGTCTGGCACGACGCTTCGGCATGGCTGTCCGGCGACCAGTACGACTCGGTGATGAACTACCCGATGACCCAGGCGATTCTTGACTACTTTGCCTTGAATTCCCGCAGCAAGCAGGAGTTTATCTGGGACGTGAACCGCTCCTACACCTCCTATCCTCATCATGTGAATGAGGCGATGTTTAACCTGCTTGACAGCCACGACACATCGCGCATCCTGCACCTGTGTGGCGGCAATAAGGACAAGGCAAAACTCGCCTACCTGTTCATGTTTACCCAGGTGGGAACCCCCTGTGTCTACTATGGCGGTGAAGTCGCTCTCAGTGGCGGTCGTGGTGATGGCAGCGAAGCGAACCGACGCTGCATGATATGGGATAAAGACAGTCAGGACTTGTCGTTTATGGCATTCATTAAAGAACTGATTGATCTGCGCAAGTCACAACCTGACCTGAACACCCCAACCATTCAATGGCTGGAAGTTGATAATGATGACTGTGTCGCCTACCAGCGTGGGCAGCTGGAGATTGTTATCAATAATTCTGAGCAGCCGCAGGTTGTGCAGGTGAACAATGAAACGCTGTCCCTGCCGCCTTATGGATACAGAATTTCCGGGAATTAATCCCGGGTAAACCGGCACTATTTTCCTGTCCGGCAGCAGGGTTGTTCTACATGGCTGTCCGGACGGGCTCACCGGTACACTATTCATTATGTTATGAGATTTTAATGTGGCTGAACTGATCAATAAGTTAATGTCCTTCGGGCTGACCAGAACCGATGCCCTGGTTTACATTAACCTGCTCCAGCATGGGCAGGCCAGTGGCTACAAGATTGGCAAAGACCTTTCACTGGCACGATCTTCGGTTTATTCCTCCATTGATACCCTGTACCAGCAGGGCTATATATTCATGATTGAAGGGGCGACCAAGGAATACGAAGCCAAGTCTCCCGAGCTGATCCTGAGCCAGATTAAGAAAAAGACCCTTGAGGATATTGCGGTCTTAAAGAAAGAATTGTCAGAACTGACGGTAGAAAAGGCAGCACCCTTTATTTATAACCTGACGGGCTATGACAACCTGCTTCTGAAAGCGAAAGAACTGATTAACGGCAGTGTTGATGAGCTTTATATCAATACTGACTTCAACCTTGAACTATTCAGTGAAGAGCTGGGCAATGCGGTAGAAAGGGGCGTAAGGGTATTGTGCTTTTCCTTTAACAAGCTTGATGCGCCTGTAGAGGGCATTGAAATCTACTGCCGCAATGAAGTACCTGAACAAGAATACCCCTCCAGACGTTTCATGCTGGTCTCAGACATTCAGGAAGCCCTGATCTTTTCCAACCTTGATCGTGCCAAGGGTATTTATACCAACGAAAAGCTCTTTACCAGAATCATTAGCGAACACATTCACAGTGACGTTTACCTCTCTGAGCTGATGCACGACAAAGAGTTCAGGCCAGCCCACAAACCAACGGCCCATGAAAACGAACCTTTCTGAAAGGCCCTCACCGTTTAAACCCGTACCGGAAACTTAATCATGTCCTTCACTAACCCGATACTGCCGGGGGCTTACCCCGATCCCTCCATCTGCCGGGTTGGAGATGACTTTTATATGGTCAACTCCTCCTTCGAGATGTTTCCCGGCCTGCCCATCCATCATAGCCGTGATCTCGTCAACTGGGAGCTGGTCGGCCACGGCCTGCACAGGAAAGAACAATGCATTGACCCGATCTGTCTGACCGATGTTCAGTCCGACGGTGGTATTCATGCGCCTACCATGCGCTATCACAAGGGCTTGTTCTATATCATCACCACCAACGTTTATGTTCCTCAGGATTGTCCGGAAGGGTTTAACCCCTGTAAGAACTTTATCATCACTGCCAAAGACCCGGCTGGCCCATGGTCAGAGCCGCAGGTCATTGACGGCGCTCCGGGCATTGATCCGGATATATTCTTCGACGGCGATGGCAGAGTATGGTACGTAGGGACACATACTCCGGAAGATCAGGCGTATCCCGGCCAGGGGGAAATCTGGCTGCAGGAGCTGGACCTTGCAACCGTCAGCCTCAAAGGTGAAAGGCACTTTCTCTGGCGTGGCACTGGCGGCGACTGGGTCGAAGGGCCGCATATTTACAAATACAACGACCGCTATTACCTGATGACGGCGGAAGGCGGAACCGGTTTTAATCATGCGGTCACTGTCGCCAGTAGCGCCACCATCACCGGCCCTTATGTCAGCAACCCCAAAAACCCTGTTTTAACCTCCCGTCATCTTGGTCTTGACTATTGGGTCAACAGCACAGGGCATGGTGACCTTGTACAGCTCAGTGATGGCCGCTGGTTTATGGTGTGTCTGGGTATTCGTAACGACATCGAGGGACGTTCAAACATGGGGCGGGAAACCCATCTGGTGCCTGTCACCTGGGAAGCCGACCACTACGGTATTGATGAGAATAAATCGGACATCCTCTGGCCTGTGTGCGCGCCGGGAACCGGACGCGTTGAGAAGTGTGCCGAACGGCCTTTTGCAAGCGCTCCATTAAACGACAAAAATCATTTTGTTGATGATTTTTCCACACCAGAACTTAGTAAGGAGTGGACTTACAGAAGGGTTCCCCGGGCGGCTACCTGTGAGGTACTGCCAGAACAGAAGCGACTGAGAATCCGCAGTGGCAAGCCCGTTGGCGAACGGGTGAGCGCCAGTCTGGCAGGGTTTAGGCAGAAGCAGAGTCATTTTCGTTTTCAGGCCACCCTGCACCTGCCAGAAACCTTTGAAAACAGTGAAAGTGGTATTGGCCTGATTCAGAAAGACGACCATCATCTGTTGATGTCATTGATGAAAAAAGGCGCTAATCCTGAGCTTGCTGTGACACTCAATGGCGAACAGCTGGCGGTTTCAGAGCTGCCTTCAGGCATTCGGGATTTACAGTTAATGATAACCTGTGACCAGAATGGCTATCACTGCAGTTATGCAGTGGCTACAGAAAGCAATAGCGAACAGATCGGTGTTATAAAGAACATTCCGGTCAACACTATGCTGTCAAGGTATTACACCGGCGCTCTGTGTTGTTTGCATAGCTCGCTGGATAGCTCTCTAGATAGCTCTCTGAAATCAGAATCCGCTATTGAGTTTGTTGATTTCTCAAAAGTACGTTTTGAGCCTGTTCTCACAGCGACTGTATGCTGAAGCTGACACCCCACCCACCTGATTTCGGTGGGTGATTCCTTATTTCATACTGAAGAAGACTGATTCGGGTATAATGCGAAATCTTGGCTATTCTAACACTCTGGTAAACACGACTTAACTAGAGCGAGGCAGTATGAATCGTCCTTTTTATACAGCTTCACAGAAAGCAATTAATCGTTTATTGCTCATTTTCCCCTTTGTGCTAACACCTGTCACAACGATGGCAAAATCTTCAGCTGAAGGTATTAGTCGCATTTTTCCTGTTGCTTCAGCCGTAGCGGGTTTTGCCAATTTCTATAACCTCGGAAGCATCTTGTCTGAGCAGGCAGAACGAAAGCGCATTATTGAAAACGACCTCGTTAAACGTGGAGAAATGCTGCGAATAGCAAATTCTGATGGTGATGGCGCAGTTGAAAGTGCACGTTATTCTTATCTTCAGAGCGTTGACGGCATCACCCCTGACGAGCGCAGGGAAATAGACGTCACTCTCAAGTTAGGTCAGGAGGATGAATCTAAAAACGGAGATAACCCATACAAAGTGGTCTCTCCTGATTCTGCCCGATTATCGGTCGGTGGTTGTATCCCTTTTGATACCAGCCTCTACACAGATAAGACAAGAGAAGCCAGTAAGGTCGTTTTATCTCGCATCACCTCTTTCGTTGGCTCGAACGGTGGCGCAGCTTCTGGCGCAGGCTCGCAGTCAGGCTCCCAAAGTACAGAATCTGCGGCAAGCGGAGAATCGACAGGTTGCCAGAGTCAGGAGCACCTCCCTGTTTTGTGTACTATGAACTCCTTTCCCCGCATTCCTGAACTGCTTGAGGATGAAAAAACGCCTTTTACTGACAAGACTTTGGTGGTTGAGGGACTGCATCAAGAATCTTCCCGTGCCTGGGTTAATGCAGGCCTGCTTGCGGCACTGTTTCCTTTGATAAAAGAAAAAATGGAGAGCGGTGAAGTAGGCGGTCATTCCGTCCGCCTTAATGAAGAGCAGGATACAGATCCTCCGGCAATCGTTATCAGGGCTTCGCCTGACATTAGCTATCTGGACTTGATCAGATCAATTTACCTTGTTTGTTTAGTGCGTACTGAAAATGGATTGAAGGCTGTAGAACAAGAAATAAAATCATTAGCGGCGAATGGATTCATAAAAATTCTTGCTTCATTATCCCACCTTTCCAGCACAAAAAATCTGACCAATGAATGCAAGTCGGTGGCTGACATTATTTTAAAAAACATTGAACCCAAAATCGTTCAGAAGATGTACAAAACCTGCTTTGAAAAAAGTGGCTACTTTTATCGTGACGAGCCAAGAAGCTTTCAGGCAAGACAGGCCACCCAGTCAGGTTTGACAGTAGAGCCTTTGGTTTATGTTCAGGTGGCTATAGATGAGCCAGAAGAGGAGATGGAAGAAGAGCTTGAAGAGGAGATGGAAGAAGAGCTTGAAGATGAGATGGAGCAGGAGTGGAGCAACAAAGAAAATGAAGGAGGTATATACAAGGCAGAGGTTTACGAATGCCTTTATGAGTACATAAACCAACAGACCGATTATTTTAAGGCCATAATTGCCGAGAAGAGGCTTGCGGTTAGTATTATCAACCGGCTACTGAACATTCAGCTAAGGTTGTTTGGCCTGTTTGTCAGTCAAGATAGACTGGAGCCCCTGAAACAGTTAAGTACAGCCAACTACACTCCGGACGCTGATGTACAGCTTCACCCAGATCCCTTTCCAGAGCTGCAGCACCCATTTCCAAATCTTTCTGGGGACAGGGACTATCCGCTTGCTGTGGTTGTCTACGATCCTTATGCACATGGTTTTGGTAAAAATAATAGCGATGGAAAAGAGAACATTTCACTTCCTGATTTATGTTACCCCAGTGTCGTTTTGGACACTTTGTATATAATGGAAGAGGAAAGTCGATCTTGCACTTTCAGCTATGTAGATTATGCCCACCCAACCAGAGCCGGGTACATTATGCGCCGACTATGCGGGTGCCATGATGGCCCGGCAAACAAGTGGTGAAAAGACAAGAGCATTATGTACGACTTTTGGCGTTTATTCGGGGAGTGACACTTCCCCGGCCAGCTCCATAATCGTTTTCCGCATCATAATCAGCTGCCTGGCTGACAGGCTCTCCTGAGCCTTGTCCCAGTTATCGGGAATAGCGTTACGGAGTTTCTCAACAAGGTTTCTGGCATCGACGCTGGTTTCTGCCTGAGTCTCCAGCCATTGCAGCCAGCGCAGGTCGATAGTGGCTTCGTGCAGGTCTAGCAGGCGCTTGTGAATATCCATGGTGTCCGGGCAGCTTTCCAGCCATGGATACAGGTAAATGACATCGCCTTCGCGGCCATCGGTGGGGTCAAAGGGGTCAGCGGTAGGCATGCGACCATGCCATTGCAGATAACCGTCCGGATTGCTTTTCCAGAGGTAGAATCCGGCTGCCAGCCTTGGCACGGGCATATTGTAGAGCCAGACCTTACTGTTTTTTTTCAGCTTCTCAATCACCGCTTTGCTGACACCGAAGCCATGATTCAGAATCACCAGATCGGTAATACCGAGCAGCTCTTTTTGTCTGGGGTTGTTGAGGTGCCCGGCGGTTTTCATATCCAGGGACTGGCTGTGTAGCTTGATGGCAGTGTCTTTGATGGCAGAGAACCTATCCGGGTGAGGCTCGTCGTAAATCGACCAGTAAGGCGTTTCCAGCTGGGAGACAGCCGCAGCGTCCCGAACGCTGGAAAGAGATTGCAGGGCTTCATCATCAGGTTGGATCGACAACAGGCGTTTGAGTGGCACATAAGCCAGAGTGGGCCCCTGAAAACCGAACTGCTGAATTTGTTTCAGCTGGTTAATCAGTTTTTTTCTGTGATCCTCATTAACAGGCGTTTCCAGAGACGGGGCTACATTGGTGAAGCCCATTGACCTGAGTAGAGAGAGATCGCAGGCGGCGGCAAGGGATTTAAGCTTGCGTTTTTCGGGGAACCATTCATAAAACGGCGCATGTTCCAGATAAAGCCCGACAGAGTGCTTCATATCGGGCAGATCGACAGGCATCACATCGACGGCAAACTCCACCACTTTCAACGCCCCTTTGCTTAACAGTTGCAGGCTGCCTGTATAGATACCCGGTTCCGTGTCTGGGGGGATTTCCACTTGCAGGTAAAGGTGGCGTGGTAATTCCGGAGTGAGGGTCATGCGGGTGAGGTCGGCACGAAGGTAACTGTCTGCGGCCACCAGCCTGTTGGCATTCGGATGAGGGCGCTCAAAGCGCCAGTGACCATAACGGGATTTAAGGGCCAGCTTTTGTCCCTGACTGTTTCGAGGGTTGGCAATGGCAATGACTGGATGGTTGTCAGGCTCCGGACTGTTGATCCGGAAATTAAGGTTTAGTAATGAGTTTCTGGCCGTTGGGTAGACTTTATAGGTTTCTAAATTGGTTGATGGCTGTTCTGACTCATCGCTGATGCTGAGTTTCTGCGGACGGGGGAAGCCGGGGAGGGTGGCAGGCCAGCTTTCCATAAAACGTGCTTGTCGCTGTTTGTCTGCATCCGCCGCAAACTGACCATCCAGAGGTTCAAGCACCAGACCGGCCGCATAGCGGGCAGCGCGGTCGCCAATCCACTCAATCGTGAACTGGTTGTCGGTAATAGTGACTGTCGATGTTACCGGTCTGGTTCTGCGTTCTCCTATCAGTTGCCACTGGTCTCCATCAATCACGGCTTCTTTTTTAGCACCGGCAAAATAAACCTCCGATAGCCACTGGCTGGTGTTGTAGCTTTCGTCGACAATGGTTTGTCCCTGAACCCGTACTTTTCTTTGCATAAAGTGTGGCAGATACTCCCATTCTCCCTGCTCCTGCAACCAGATTGTCAGCTTCCATTGTCCGTTTTCCCAGGGTGCAGAGAAGGAGTCAATACCTTCCAGTCCATCTTGCATCAATGCGTCGCCGGAAGGACGAAAACGCTGTAACAGCGCTCCGCTGAGTCGCTTATCCCTGGCTGTCACTGGTTCAAATCCGGGAAACACCGGACTGTCCTCTCTACCAAAATCCAGGGCCATAACCTTTTTCGGGCGAGGTGGCGGAGGGGTTATCCGGGCGTGTGTCAGAACCATATCGTCACTGCTTCCGGCGGTGAAGATGATCATCTTGGTGTAAGGGAGAGTCAGTGGCTGCTTGCCAGAGGTTTTCAGACCCGTCATGGGAACGGTCAGGGAGAATGTCCCTGGTTGTATACTGAATTGCCGGTTATAGCGGGTGTAATAATTCTTTGAGCGATTATTGTCGATGCGGACAATCAGAATCAAAACCGAGTCACTGTTGTTCTGACCTTTAATTTGTAACTCATAACCGGGTTTGATCCTTAGCCCCTTCAGATAATGGGTGTAAGGCATGTCAGTTTCTGAATTGACCAGCATTTCACCACTGTTTTTGGTCGTGTCTGCGGTGGCAAAAAAGCAGGCGGTCAGCAATAAAACTGCGACACTCTGAAACACAGGTAGAGAGGAGCGGCGGAAAAGCGTATCCGATGCCATGAGTTATCCACAAGTTGATCAACTACTAATAGCATCGGAACCGCAGGGCAAGATTAAAGAGCGGCGATAAAGTTTTTCAGGGTAATAATGATCAGAACCAGTACCATCAGGGAAAAGTCCAGACCACCTACGGGGGGAATGATCTTGCGAATACGGCTGGACAGGGGCTCGGTAATCTGGTGCAGCAACATCAGCCCTGGGTTGTAGCTGCCAGCGGCTACCCAGCTGGCAATGGCAATAACAATCAGGCTGAACATGTAGATGTTCAGAACTTCAACAGCCAGTTCTCTCAGGCTCAGGAACAGCACTGTGGGAAATGGGATGGCAGCCAGGGCAAAACCTTGCAGCATATACAGGGCGTAGATCAGGCCGATTTGCAGTGCCAGTGCCAGTACCAGCGAGGCAATGTCCATTCCACCAACGCCGGGGATGATTTTGCGCAATGGGTTCAGCAACGGTGCAGTGATTTTAACAATGGCCTGAGAAATCGGGTTGTAAAAATCGGCACGAACCAGCTGCAGAATAAACCGCAGCAATACCGCCATGATATACAGACTACCCAGAATCTGAATCAGGAAGACCAGGCTGGAAGAGAGTGCTGACATAAATATCCTTCAAAAAAATAGCAAATCACAAGTAATTGTTAAGTTGTTGCTGACCATTATTCAACTCCGGCAATCAGTCGGCAAGCTGCCGGGTCATTTCAGCGGCCCGGTCAACGGCAGCCTGCATGGCCTGTTCAACCAGCTGTTCAAGGCCGCCCGCCTGAAACGCCCTGATGGCCTGCTCAGTGGTGCCGCCGGGTGAGGTGACCTGTCTGCGCAGCTCACGGGCATCAACATCACTACCAACTGCCATCTTCGCAGCCCCGAGGGCTGTCTGCAAGGTGAGTTGTTCGGCGGTTTTCCGGTCAAATCCCAGCCTGGTGCCCACCTCAGTCATAGCTTCCATAAACAGGAAGTAGTAAGCAGGGCCGCTGCCGGAAACGGCAATAACAGAATCAATCAGGTTTTCATTGTCTACCCACAGCGTCATACCAACGGCTTTAAAAATAGCGTCGGTAATGGCTTTCTGCTCTGCGCTCACCTGCTCATTGGCAAACAGCCCGCTGACACCGCAGCGCAGCAGGGCTGGGGTATTGGGCATACAGCGCACAATGGGCAGGCGGGAGCCAGCCCATGTCTGCAGGCTGTCGAGATTGATGCCAGCCGCTACCGAAATCAGCAGAGGCTTTGTCTCTTTCAGGGTCGGGGCAAGGTCTTGCAGCACGGCTTTCATCATCTGTGGCTTTACACAGAGTACAACAATCTCTGACTGACGAACCGCCTGATGATTATCCGGGGAAACCTGAACGCCATACTGGTTTTTAACCTTTTCCAGTGTCGCTTCACTGCGGGCGGTTGCCCATATTTTATTCTTTGGCCAGCCATCTTCAATCAGGCCTCCAAAAATACTGCAGGCCATATTGCCAGCGCCTATAAAGGCTATGCTTTGGCTTCTGTCCAGAGGGGGGGTCATGGCTCTTGTCATCCTGTTTTGATGAAGGGCTTTACATCAATATTGAGGCTGCATGGTGGAAGAGAAAATGACAAAACTCAAGTACTTCTTATTTATTCTGATCATAGGCTCACTACATTATCCTTCAGTGTCTTACAGCGGTGATATTGACGCTGAAATTAACTCTGCTGATTTTCAGTGTCTAAGGAACGTTCAGGTATTTTTGGGAAAAAATAAATTTTCATCAATATCAACAAATAGAGATATCGACGATATTCTTGCTCTTTTTTTTCAGGAGTATCCGGAATGCAACGAACTGCAACTATCAGAAGCCGCCATGGGCATTTGTTAGAACATGGTTTTCCTGAATACATCAAAGAAATCAATAAGAATGATGAAAACCCTTCTGTTCCTTCTGCTTTAAGTAAGTCACTTGAAAGCTTTGGAAGTTATGCGCGCAAACATTATGAGAGTCTATTCAAAGAACCTTTAGTAAGCGGCGATTTACTGAACTGTTTCGTTGAAGGGAAACGTGAGAATTGTAAGTACTCTCCTGTGACCGGAGCCATTTTGAATACAGGCAGTCTGGCTACTATGGGCTATGTGTTCTACAAGTACTATAACCCTGATTTTTACCCTTTTTCAGGATTTATGGCATTCACCGCCGTATCAACACTTTTAAGTGGTGCCTGGTGGTCAAACAGCAATCTTAAAAAGCTTGCATTGGGCGTGCTAGTTTACAGAATGAAGCTGCTCAGCTCAGGAAAAATTCACAGTATGATTTTCATTTCATTTCTGGCAAACAACATCGTAAATGCCATAGCCCAAAAATCATTGATTTTAATCAAAAATACTTTTTATTAGTGTTGCTTATATCCATTTTTGGTTTAATGTAGCTGTTTGCTGATGAGGGTACTGCACGTCAACTAGATGGTGGTGAAATTATCGAAAAGGACTCTACGCCATCACTGCATCTAGGTTGGGAAATCTACGAAGCACAGAAACCACAAGACTTAGTTGATATTTACGCAATGTACGACAAGTACACCACGTACTACGCATACACGGTTGTAGGTGCTGATTCTCCATAGGTAAGCGTAGAAAACACGTATGCCGATGGTCTGCATGTTACTGAAGGCGTAGCTATGGTTCACACCAACCACAGCACGACAACACAGCACGACTTTGTAGATGAAGAGTTTGGCTCTCATACCCTTGAGCGCTTAAAAGCGGCGCAAGAGTTTATGAAGACAGCGAACGGCGACACCACAAAAGAAGAGGCGTATAAGTTCGCAAAAACCAAACCTGTATGGAAAGGTCGTGGCGACATGATGGGTACTGTCACCTCAACTCACTTCAGAGTGAACGGTAAAAAAGTCGATATGTACATGCGTACCGACGATGAACACAAAGACGTTCACATTAAGAACTGCTAATTCCTAATTTCTGGCCGCGCCAAGGTGCGGCCATACTTCAAAGAGATATTAAAATGAAAAAGACTATTATTGCTATGGCTGTGGCAGCAACGACCTCGTTCGGCGCACAGGCATTAGAAATCCATAAGCCAGATGCGGCGTTCCTTGAACAAGTGGGTGCGGTTGGCATCACTCAAGACAATTGGGAGCAAGAGAACGAATCTCTTACTTACCAACAAGCTTACAAATTCACTCACTACGTAAAAATGCACACTGGCGATTACGTTTGGAACTTGGGCGAAACAAAACAACTTCTTGACCTGGACAAGCTAACTGGTAACGACTACGACGGCGAATACCCACTAAGCACAATTATCCCGTTCCGCTTGAAAATGGAAGCGCTAGTCGTTCTTAAAGACGGCGAGCTAGTGCACGAACAATACTGGAACGGTATGCACAAGGCTAAAACGCACCTAGAAATGTCAGCAGGTAAGTCTTACACAGGCATTCTTCTATCTACATTCGTAGCGGAAGGTCGCGTAAACATGAAAGACCAGTTAACTAAATACCTTCCAGAGCTTAAAGGTACTGGTTGGGATGGTGCGACCGTTGAGCAAGTTGCGGATATGCGCTCTGGTATTGAAGTAATCAAAACGCCAGGGCTAATGGTCGATGAAAGACAGAGTGAAACACAAGACTGGAATGGTCCATCTAGGTACGACTACAAAAACATCATTGAAGTAGCTCAATCACTAGGTCAGCGTAGTGACGTTAAACGTGGTGAAGCGTTCGAATACCTATGTATGAACACTGAAATGCTAGCGATGCTAATGGAACGCTTAGAAGGCAAGCGTTACGTTGAAATCCTAGAAGAACGCCTATTTAAACCAATGGGCGCGGAATATGACGCTGAAATGATGACAAACCGTAACGGTGAGGCTGTTGCCTCAGGTGGCCACCACGTTACAGCGCGTGACGGTGCGAAGCTAATGGATCTCCTGATGAACGACGGTAAGAACCGTAAGGGCGAACAAGTAGTATCTAAGAAATTCATTGATGAGCTAATCGAAGGTAACGACGAAGTTAAGAGCGCTTGGCAACACGATGGCTTCTCTGCACTACTAGCTGACGCTTGGTATAAAGACCAAATTCGCGTGCTTAACGTAGACGGTCGCCGCTTCATCGCGTTCGTAGGTGTATCTGGTCAGGTAACAGTAGGTGAGCCAGCAACTAAGACAGTAATCAAGACGTTCGGCGCACAAGACCAAATGCAACACCCACGTACAGTAGCAATGACGTTCCTAGACGTTATGCCAACACTACTAAAAGCGGTAGACGATATTAAGTAATTAAGCATCTAGCCACCCGCATGGCAGAATGTATTGGAGTTATCTGGCCCATACGCACATTGATAAGTTTCTTGCCAGCCTGGGAATGCTGGCATTTTATATCTACCGGACAAGAACTCCCGAAGACCATGTATTGTTTATGGGAGACGGCTTCGCATCATGTGCCTTAGCTGCTTTTGCTGCTTTGGGACCACCATTCTTTCAGGCGTTGTCTGATGCGTTTACCTATGGGCAGAATCAGGCATTAACTGACGAACTGAGTTAGAAAGCCTACCTGGTGGCTCTCTACGAAGGAGCTCTGTTTTTTAGCATGATTTCAATACGGTTGTTTCAAGGTGACGCTATTGCATCGTTAATGTTTATGACTGCCTACATCGCCAGGACATTTTATAATCTGGGTCAGCCTGTTATTGAGCCCGGCGAGGATTTTAACCCTGTACTGCTAATTTTATTAAGTACTCCGAGTCTGTTACTCATGTATCATTAGATGTTCGCTGAAGTGAGCAGGGTGTTTTTTTTATGTTCTTGCGCCAAACAGTGCGGTGCCGATTCGTACTATGGTCGATCCTTCTTCAACAGCAGCTTCCAGGCCACCGGGCATGCCCATAGAGAGCGTGTCCATAGTCAGCCCGAGCGTCTCAGGCTATCTAGCGCCTGCTTCAGGGCTCGTAGTGGAATGCGTTGCTGTTCCTTGTTTTCAGCCGCTACCGAAACACAGAGTACAACAACCTCTGACTGACGAACCGCCTGATGATTATCCGGGGTCACCTGAACGCCATACTGGTTTTTAACCTTTTCCAGTGTCGCTTCACTGCGGGCGGTTGCCCATATTTTATTCTTTGGCCAGCCATCTTCAATCAGGCCTCCAAAAATACTGCAGGCCATATTGCCAGCGCCTATAAAGGCTATGCTTTGGCTTCTGTCCAGAGGGGGGGCATGGCTCTTGTCATCCTGTTTTGATGAAGGGCTTTACATCAATATTGAGGCTGCATGGTGGAAGAGAAAATGACAAAACTCAAGTACTTCTTATTTATTCTGATCATAGGCGCACTACATTATCCTTCAGTGTCTTACAGCGGTGACATTGACGCTGAAATTAACCCTGCTGATTTTCAGTGTCTAAGGAACGTTCAGGTATTTTTGGGAAAAAATAAATTTTCATCAATATCAACAAATAGAGATATCGACGATATTCTTGCTCTTTTTTTTCAGGAGTATCCGGAATGCAACGAACTGCAACTATCAGAAGCCGCCATGGGGCATTTGTTAGAACATGGTTTTCCTGAATACATCAAAGAAATCAATAAGAATAATGAAAACCCTTCTGTTCCTTCTGCTTTAAGTAAGTCACTTGAAAGCTTTGGAAGTTATGCGCGCAAACATTATGAGAGTCTATTCAAAGAACCTTTAGTAAGCGGCGATTTATTGAACTGTTTCGTTGAAGGGAAACGTGAGAATTGTAAGTACTCTCCTGTGACCGGAGCCATTTTGAATACAGGCAGTCTGGCTACTATGGGCTATGTGTTCTACAAGTACTATAACCCTGATTTTTACCCTTCTTCAGGATTTATGGCATTCACCGCCGTATCAACACTTTTAAGTGGTGCCTGGTGGTCAAACAGCAATCTTAAAAAGCTGATGTTAAGAGTGGTAGCTCAGAGAGCGTATCTGCTTATTTCGAGGGATCATTATTACCTGATGAGCTCAGGAAAAATCCAAAATATGATTTTCATTTCATTTTTAGCAAACAACATCGTGAGCTTCATAGGGCAGAATGCAATGCGTTTGAGTTACCTGTTTCGTACGAATGTCGATAAGTTTCTTGCCGGCCTGGGAGTGCTGGCATTTTATATCTACCGAATAAGAACTCCCGAAGAACAAGTATTGTTTATGGGAAACGGCGTTGTATCATGTGCCATAGCCACTTTTGCTGCTTTGGGACCATCATTCTTTCATGCGTTGTCTGGTGCACTTGGGCATGGACAGAATGAGGCATTAACTTACGAACTGAGTGAGAAAGCCCACCTGGTGGCTCTCTACGGAGGAGCCCTGTTTTTTAGCATGATTTCAGCACAGTGGTTTCAAGGCGGTGACACCATTGCATCGTTAATGGTTATGACTGCCTACATCGCCAGGTCATTTTATAATCTGGGTCAGCCTGTCATTGAGCCCGGCGAGGATTTTAACCCTGTGCTGCCATTTTTATTAAGTACTCTGAGTCTGTTACTCATGTATCAATAGATGTTCGCTGAACTGAGCAGGGTGTTTTTTTATGTTCTTGCGCCAAACAGGGCTGTGCCGATTCGTACCATGGTCGATCCTTCTTCAACGGCAGCTTCCAGGTCATCGGTCATGCCCATAGAGAGAGTGTCCATAGTCAGCCCGAGCGACTTATTCAGGTTATCCAGCGCCTGCTTCAGGGCTCGCAATGGAATACGCTGCTGTTCCTTGTTTTCAGCCCGTGCCGGAATGGCCATTAAACCCCGCAGAGAAAGATTGGGCAATTCAGAAACCGCTTTTACCAGTTCTTCCAGTTCGTCCATTGAAACTCCGGACTTGGAGGCTTCGCCACTGATATTCACCTGCAGACAAATGTTCAGCGGCGGCAAATCAGCGGGTCGCTGGTCATTCAGGCGTCGGGCAATTTTCAGGCGGTCAACACTGTGAACCCAGTGGAAATGGCTGGCGATATCCCGGGTTTTGTTGGACTGGATCGGCCCTATAAAGTGCCAGACAATATCGTCAATATCTGCAAGTGCCTGAACTTTTACCAGGGCTTCCTGCAAGTAGCTTTCTCCAAATTCACGCTGCCCCAGGGCACAGGCTTCTCTTACCTTGTCGGCGGGTTTGGTTTTGCTGACGGCGAGCAATCTGACCTCGCCTTCACGCTGGCAGGTTTTCTCTGCTTTATGGATTTGGTTAATAACCTGTTCAAAGCGGCTTTTTAATAACGTCATCTGGCTGTACAGTATTGTGTATCAGGAAAAAATAAAACAGGTAGTTTACTGTTTCCGGGGTTCAGGGGGAACTTCATGGATATCACCGAGCTGCTGGCATTCAGCTTCAAGCAGGGCGCATCGGATTTACACCTCTCTGCGGGCTTGCCACCCATGATTCGTATGGACGGCGATGTACGCCGAATCAACCTGCCTCCCATGGATCATAAACAGGTACACGGCCTGATTTATGACATTATGAACGATAAACAGCGACGTGATTTCGAAGAATGCATGCAGACGGACTTTTCTTTTGAAGTACCGGGTGTCGCACGTTTTCGGGTGAATGCGTTTAACCAGTCCCGTGGTGCGGGGGCGGTGTTTCGTACCATCCCCAGCAAGGTTCTGTCGATGGATGACCTGGGTATGGGGCAGGTGTTCAAGGATATCTCTTCCATGCCAAGGGGGCTGGTGCTGGTCACAGGACCTACCGGTTCCGGTAAGTCAACGACACTGGCCGCCATGCTCGATTACATTAACGATACCCGCTATGACCATATCCTGACCATTGAAGACCCCATTGAATTTGTTCATAACTCGAAAAAGTGCCTGGTTAACCAGAGGGAAGTTCATCGGGATACCCGCAGTTTTAGCGATGCCCTGCGGGCAGCCCTGCGTGAAGACCCGGACATTATTCTGGTGGGTGAAATGCGAGACCTTGAAACCATTCGCCTGGCTCTGACAGCCGCTGAAACCGGCCACATGGTGTTTGGTACTCTACATACGACGTCTGCCGCCAAAACCGTTGACCGGATTATTGATGTGTTTCCCGCTGAAGAAAAATCAATGGTGCGCTCCATGCTGTCCGAGTCTTTGCAGGCAGTGGTTTCCCAGACTCTGCTTAAGAAAAACGGCGGTGGGCGTGTAGCTGCCCATGAAATCATGATAGGCACTTCTGCCATTCGTAACCTGATTCGTGAAGACAAAGTGGCACAGATGTATTCGGCGATACAGACAGGCAGTTCCATCGGTATGCAGACGCTCGACCAGTGCCTGAAAAAACTGGTCAATAACAGTTTGATTTCACACGACACTGCCCGGGAAAAAGCCAAGGATCCGGATAGCCTTTAGCAAAATCGTCGTAAACCCTCGCCCAATGCGGGCGGGGATATAAGACGGGAAGGCGCAGAGCCTTCCGCCATCAATCTGGTGTACTCTGGCTATTAACGTAGTCCTTCAGAGTCTCGATAGTTGCACCGCCAGCACTGCAAGCAAAGTAAGACCTTGACCACATTAAGCCTGCTTTGCTCTGAGCAGTAAGGTGGGTATTCAGCATTCGCAACCGTCTTGATGATGTTGATTTGAGATTATTTACCATGACACTGATAGCCAGTTTTGGTGGGTAGGCCACCAACAGGTGAACGTGATCTTTTTCGCCATCCATTTCAAGTAACTGGCATTCCAGTTTTTCACATGCACTCTCGAACGACTCCCGTAACTGCTTGATCATATAGCCATCAAAAAGCTTTCGTCTGTACTTTGTCGTGAACACCAAATGAACAACCAGCTTGGTAACGCTATGTCGTTTGCGAAGATACCCTTTAAGCAAATCTTTATTGTGTGCGCTCACTTGAAAACCTCTTTCAAATACCTATAATATAAACTTTATATTAATGAGCACTGAACCTAAATTCAGCGGTTAACCCCTGAGCTAAACTCTAACCCTCAACAATATTGAGGGCTCGAAGATGGTTCGACCACCAAAACCCACTCCCCCAAAGGGTGAGTTGTCTGAAATGAAAAAAGATCCCTTATCCGTCAAACTCGAAGTCGATTCTTTCGACGGTAAAATTCATGTCGAGTGGGAGCCTGAAGCATCGGTCACCCCAATGGGACAGCTTCCTTTTTTTATACAGTTTTTAAAAACAGGTCACCGATTTGAACCCTGGATTAACGATTGCCCACTAACTTATAAAAGCCCAAACGCCCCTCAAAAAGTGGATGTGATTGGCTCATTAATGCTTTCCATTCTTTCAGGACATAAACGCTATGCGCATATCGGAACAATTATTGGTGATAAAGTAAACGCTCAGTTGCTCGGGATGAAAAAAATTGTCAGCGATGATTCTGCCAGGCGTGGTTTAAAGAAGATTGACGAAGATGAAGGCGTTGAATGGATGCAAAAACACCTCCATCTCTGTTTTGATCCGTTATTAACCATTCCATGGATTATGGATGTTGATGTTACCGTGAAAACCATTTATGGGCATCAGGAAGGAGCGGTTAATGGCTATAACCCACATAAGAAAGGGAGACCCTCTCATACTTACCACTCATATATGATGGCTAATCTTAAATTAATACTGGAGGTTGAAGTCAGACCCGGAAATCAAAGTCAAAGTAAATACTCTTTACCCGGTTTAATGGAGCTATTAAATCGACTTCCAAAACGCTGCTGGCCTGAATTTGTTCGTGGTGATTGTGATTGGGGAAGTGACCGGGTAATGAGCGAATTGGAAGATGCTGGTTGTCATTATCTTTTTAAAATGAAGAAGCACGACAACGTTAAGAAAGCCATAGGGAATGCGCACTGTAGCGGAGGATGGGTAAAATACGACAACCATTGGGAGGGAAAAGAATCCGTAATTAAACTGTCAGGTTGGAAAAAAGAAAGACGCATAATTATTGTTCGAAGACGGCGTCCTGAAAATGAAATACCGATGTTGGAAAAAGGAATAAAAGAACGTCAACAAACGTTAGCATTAATAGAAGAGCCAGAAAATATAAAAGCTTACGAGTATTCGGTTCTGGTCACATCTCTTGATAATGATATAGTCTCGATCATTAATCATTATCGCAATAGGGCTGACTGTGAAAATAACTTTGATGAAATCAAAAACCAATGGGGCTGGGGCGGTTATGTAACAAAAGATATGGCAAGATGTCGAATGCTGGCCCGAATGGTTGCCTTGGTTTACAACTGGTGGACGCTATACGTTCGATTGAGTAATCCGGACTCCCATAAAGAATCAATTACCAGCCGTCCCTTATTAATGAGTTCAATTGGCAAGCTGACCCACTCTGGCAACCAAAAGAAAATAAAGCTGACAAGCCAGCATCGATGGATGTATAAAATTGCGAAATTACAAAGTGAACTGTGTGATTTTTTTGATTCAATCAAAAGTATCGCACCGCAGTTGAATCCAATTAACGCATGGTGTCGTATTTTAACGAAAGCGGTCTCAAAATTTTTGAAAAAAGGGCAGGTTATTACGATGCAACCATTAATTCGATCGGGCTAATGACTTAAAAAAACGCTGCTCAGAACCGTGAGAAGCTATTCCTAATGGCATGGCTCAGTGGCGTTCAACTGCTGAATTTAGGCTGAAATAACGTTCCATGCTGAGAGCCACCAAAGTACGAATCTATCCAACATCAGAGCAGGCGGAATTTCTCGACCGTCAGTTTGATGCTGTGCGGTTCGTATGGAACAAGGCCCTGGCTATTAAGGTTCATTATTACAAGGTTCGTGGGCAGAGCCTTTCTCCCAAAAAACACCTGAAGCCCTTGCTGGCAAAAGCCAAGAAAAGCCGAAAGTACTCATGGCTGAAAAACGCTGACTCTATTGCACTGCAACAGGCCACTATCAATCTGGATACGGCCTTTCAAAACTTTTTCAATCCCAAATTGCAGGCAAGATTTCCTCGCTTCAAGAAAAAGCATGGCAAGCAAAGTAGCTACCATTGTACGTCTGTCTCTGTGGGCGATAACGGGATAAAAATCCCCAAGTGCAAGCCCATAAGGGCTAAAGTGCATCGTGAAATAGTGGGTAAGGTGAAGTCTATCACCCTGAGCAGAACGCTAACCGGCAAGTATTTTGCCTCCATATTGGCTGATGATACCCAGGAACAACCAAAACAGATTGATAATCTTGAAGCTAATCAGGTTGTCGGTGTTGATATGGGGATTACTGATCTGGCTATCACCAGTACCGGCCATAAGACTGGCAATCCTCGCTTTCTGAAAAAAGCACAACGTAACCTGAAAAGAAAACAACAGGCTCTATCTCGCTGCAAGAAAGGCTCAAAAGGTAGGCACAAAGCCCGTTTATTGGTGGCAAAGGCGCATGAGCGTGTAGCCTTTGCCCGTAATGATTTTCAGCATAAGCTATCAAAACAACTCATCGACGAAAACCAAGCGGTGATTGTGGAGACACTGAAAGTTAAAAACATGCTCAAGAACAAGCGTCTTGCACGTTCTATTGCTGATGCTGGCTGGCACTCACTGATAACCAAACTCGAATACAAGGCAAAGCAGGAAGGTAAACATCTGGTGAAGATAGACCAGTGGTTTGCATCCTCTAAAACTTGCTCAGTCTGCGATTTGAAACAGGAAAAAATGCCATTGAGAATCCGATCATGGGAGTGTAGCTGTGGTGCTATCCATGACCGGGATATTAATGCAGCTCGCAATATCAAGAAGCAAGGCATATTGAAATTAAAGGCGGAAGGACTGTCCGTTTCTGCTGATGGAGGCTTGCGTAAATCCGGCAGACTGTCGGTTGCTGCCTAAGAAATCAGAAGCCTCACCCGATAGGGTGGGGAGCAGTCACAAAGAAAAATATTGCCTGAAGTTGCAATCTGCCACTTCAGGCTTTTCATGAGATTATCTCCCAAACCACATTTTTCTAAACTTACGATTCTCCCTCTTAATTCAACGTTTTCAGTGCATCCTTGAACATTCCCCTGCTTCCTTCCCAACTGTGTGCCTCCGTGCTTCTTATCTTTTGATAAGCGAATGAAGGCAGCCTCTTTTTGTTAGGCATCCTTACATACATGTCAGCATTTTTTTGAACTATAAATGGTCACAAAGGACTAATTACTGAGGGATTATATAACGGCAACAAGTCACTAAAAATCACTCAGCATACAAAATCTAATATCAAAGTTTTGCGATAAAAAGAGAGCATTTAACCTTAGTGGAATTCTCTGACCCAATCGTTACTTAAAAGTACTGACTATGCATTAAATAATTATTAAGGGCAGAAAATATGCATCAGATTTCAAATACTACTTCTCAAAAAAGTCTGGATTATATTGACGAGAGGCCAGATTGCTCTGAAAGCATAGGGCAGTATTTAGGTAGGCTGGTAGCGTTCACAACTCCATATCTTCACCACTACCTGCAACGGCTCCATTCAGCCCTGACAGGGCATGATCTTCAAATTAAACTGCCTGATCAGTTACAAAAAGAAGACGACAAAAAAATCGCTAAAGTACAACTTATACCAAGTAAAATCTCCAAGGCAGACCAGGTTAGCAGAATTACAAAAAACAGAGAAGAAGATAAACAAGAAGCACAAGCAACGTTAACATCAATAGAACAAAGCTATCCGCTACCGGATATTTCACAACAAAAAGAGATAGTTCAGAAGTTAGTACAATTACAAATTCTGGATGCAAAAATAGACTCTTTTTCTTTGGAAAATATGGCTACAGCATTATTTTACTCGGGCATCAATTCTTTTGATGAAGCCCAGAGTCTAAATTTGAAAATAATTCCCCCAGGCCCAATATTTCACACATGGTACGCCTACCATGGCACAACATTATTTGATGGAAAAAACAATGAAAAGGGCTTTGATTATGTCAGTTTGATAGCTGAAGAAGCATCAAGGTTATCAAAAGACAACATCCCTGTAATACTAATCTACACAAACAACTCCATGTCAAAAGAACAAATAGAAACAATGAATAATTTATTTGCAGATCATAGCAACATTCTAGTTATTTCTATTGAAGAAGATTTATCAGAATCAGCTATGGTAGAAAAATTCAGTAAACAAGAGACAAAAAGTGTTGATTTAATGGATCTTATTAGGGTCTGCGCTATTGTTGATGCAAAGTATGTTTTATCTGTAGCAAAGCATAAATCCAAACAAATAGGTAAAAAGCTTTTTCATGAAAAATTATCTCTATGGGAAGATAAATCTTTAAGATATATCGATATTGATAATGTCCTTATAAGGCCAGCAACTTTTCAAATTGCAGAAAATGGTTTTTGTAAAACATCACATCTGTACATAAAAAATTTTCTAATAGGACAAAAAAAGCACGAAAGATTAACAACAGATAAAAAACAACGTATTGCTCAACACAATGATCATTTTGAATATTTACGAAACACCCAATCCACAGACATAAAAGATTTAAAAGAAAAAGCAGAACAGCTACACAGATATCTTGTCAATGGACAAGCACTGAGAGAGTGTAAAAAACTAAAAGGTATAACCGACTTCAAAGAATGTTGGATGCCAGACGTCAATTACTACTCTTCAAGAACGGATTTATTACCAGAAGAAAATGCAAAAAAAATAATGTCTGACAAAGATACTAAATCTTCTTTTTTTAATTTTTTAAGAACGTTGCGTCACGGGCGTGGAAAACTTAAAACTCTGTCAATTCTTGACGGCATCCAGCAGCTCCGTTGTATGAAAGTCAATCATCATCAAACCTGGGCTGTTGAGAGAGATGGATGGCTTTCAGCGAAACCGCAAAAAAGATAATCCTGTCAGCCTCTTGTCAGTGCCTGTAACATTCATGACAATGTCATGAATGTTCATCCTCAGGAATGACTTACGAGGCCAGCCACTGTCAATGTCCACAATGACCAGCGTTTCTTCAATCGATCGTTTAAGCTTCACCATTTTCATGGCAGCAGCCATTCATGCTGTCATTCTGCTGGGAATATCCTTTGGCTTGCAGGAAATGCCTGCGCCCCCCAAAACCCTTGAAGTGACCCTCGCTACCTACAAAAGTCAGGAAAAGCCTGAAGAAGCGGATTACCTGGCACAGTTCCACCAGCAGGGCAGCGGGACACTGGAAGAAAAAGCCAGGCCACAAACGGACCAGGAAGCAGAATTTCAGTCCAATCAGATTAATGAAGTGGTACTGGAAGCCCAGAAAGAGGCCTCTCCCAAACAGGAACAGTCCCAGACCGCACAGGTTTCAACCAGGGCTGAAGTCGAACGCAAAACCCCCGACAAAGCAGAAAATAAAAAGCCCACACCGGACACACCGGAACAGGTAAGGCCTCACAAACGCATTGATCTCAGGCAGGAAATTTCCAGCCTCGAAGCCCAGTTCAGCCAGCAGCGGCAGGAATATGCCAAACGCCCAAGAATCAAGCGCCTGACGGCCGCCTCCACCATGCAGGAACCCGGCGCCTACTACAAAGAAACCTGGCGTCGAAAGGTTGAACGGGTGGGGAATATGAATTACCCACCACAGGCCAGAAAAGAAAAACTCTATGGTGAGCTGCGCCTGATGGTCGCCATTAACCGGGACGGAACATTACACGACGTAAAACTGATGGAGTCATCCGGCTCCACGGTTCTGGATGATGCCGCCATTCGTATTGTAAAACTGGCTGCCCCCTATGCGCCGTTTGGCAACGACCTGAGAGACTATGACCGGGTAGAGATTATTCGAACCTGGCGTTTTGAACGGGGCAATCGGCTGTTTAGCAACTAGACCGTTTTTTGCCGCCCCGGTAACGTGCTCGTAACTGACTGACTGCGAAGCCAGAAATCATTGAAGCTCTGGTAATGTATCCACAAGATTTTCCTGAAAATCATCGAAGGATTCGCAAAAACCAATGGTTTCTTCATTTTGCGTTAAGGTGGTTGTCAGGATTGGCCCACTCAATACCGTAACCATTTGAACTCTTTCTCCATTGTCTGCCTCAACATAGCTCAGGGAGGTCTCCGTGGAGCCCGTGCTAAAGGTATGTGTTGTTGACGTGACGGTTCCGACAGGTTCTTTATGGGATTGCGTCGTAACAGCGGTGGTCGAGCCTTGATGACATTTTTTAATGTGGACTTTGAGATAATCTGTATGTTTAAAAGCTCGCCCACAGGTTTCACAAGAATACGGTCTTGCATCTGAATGGACGACTCTCTTGTGACGGCTGAAATTGCTGTTATGTGCAAAAACACGTCCACAGATGTCACAGACAAGTGGTTTCTCGCCCCTATGAGTTCGTTCGTGATAAGTGAGATTTCGCTTATCTTTAAACGTCGCTTCACAGGTGTCACAAGAAAATGGCTGTTCACCGATATGGACTCGCATGTGTCTTTCGAGCTTAGATGGACGAGGAAAAGTCTTTTTGCACACTGTGCACTGATGAAGTTTTGGCATGAACAACCTCTTTTAATGCCATCAACTTTTTGAACTGCCCTGATTCAAATCATACGCCTATTTCTTTCCGTTGGGGGGAATTTCATTATTCTCTTCAAAAAGTTGCCAACTGACAAGTTTCGCCCGATACTGCGCACATGAGAACTTCATGCTTCCAAAGTCTCAAAAACCACTTTCTGATTGCCACGCCCCAGATGGCCGACCCTTCCTTTGCTGAAACACTGACACTTATCTGTGAGCACAGCCTCGACGGCGCCCTGGGAGTGGTAATCAACCGCCCCACCAAGCTGACCCTTGGAGAAATTTTCCGACAGGTCGGCATTGAGTATCCCGACGTCTGGTCGGAAAGCCAGAGCGTTGTTTATGCCGGAGGTCCGGTTGCCTCAGAAAGAGGCTTTGTGCTGCACTCCAATGACCGGTTCTGGGAGTCCAGCCTTAATGTGGGAGAAGGTCTCAACCTCACCACTTCCAAAGACATTCTGGTCGCCATGGCGCACAACAAAGGGCCTTCTCATGCGCTTGTTGCCCTGGGGTACGCAGGCTGGGGAGCGGGTCAGCTGGAGCAGGAGATGGCTGAAAACACCTGGCTGACCTGCGCCGCCAGCCCTGCCATTATTTTCGCAACCCCCAGCGAGCAGCGCCTGACGGCGGCAGCTTCATCCCTGGGGGTTGATTTGCATTTACTGTCTGGTCAGGTTGGACACGCCTGACAACACCATTGAGCTTTATGACTTCTTCTTCTGTTAAAACCATTCTTGGCTTCGATTTTGGCACCAAAAACATTGGTGTCGCTGTCGGCCAGGCCATTACCCGAACCGCTACTGCCCTGCCACAGCTGAAAGCCCGTGACGGCATTCCTGACTGGAATACCGTCGAAGCACTGATTAACGAATGGCAGCCCGATGCCGTGGTGGTCGGCATTCCCCTGAACATGGACGGTAGCGAGTCACAAATGTCTTTGCGAGCCCGAAAGTTTGGCAAACGTCTGCATGGTCGTTTTAACCTGCCTTTTTTTGAGGCTGATGAACGTCTTTCGTCGTTTGAAGCCAAAGACTGGGCCGATAGACTGGGACACAGCAAACATTACGGTTCAAACCCTGTCGATGGCATGGCTGCCCAGATTATTCTGGAAGGCTGGATGAATGATGAGAATAACCCTGTTCTTTAGTACAACTCTGTTTTTTTTACTGTCTGATACTGCCATAGCCGAGGCACTGCATCCTATCTGCCTTGATCGTTTTGCCGAAATTGAAAGGGGCAGCAGCATTCACACCATGACGTCACTGGATCTGCGAGCCTGCCAGAAAAAATACGCTCACCTGACCTTTGACCAGAAAAGTCCATGGCAGGCTTCTTTCACTGCTTCCCGTACGACAATGGATACCAGTAAAAAAGAGCGCGAAAGACTACCCACCTTCGCCGCTTACAACCTGATTGGCCAGATGGAAAACCAGCAGGTTCTGGTCAGCTACGCTGTAAACTACGGTGGTTCCGGGACATTTACCTTTGGCTTTCTGTTTAAAGGGCTGGATCTGGATGCCTTTCCGATTCTGGATGATGCCCTTGCCGGAAAAAAACGTTCTGCCAATCTGGAACGGATTCGGACCATAAGTGGAGGTGATCGATGTTCTGCCGGCATCACCAATATACGCATAGAAGCACCCGATAAAATCAGCGTGACACGTAGCATGACCCCCTATGGACTGGTCAAACTGGGGATTCCCGAAAAACAGCAGGCAAACAGCTATGGTGATCTGCCCGACTGTGCAATATGCTGCATTGGAGAGTTTACTGAAATCATCGACCTCAACGGCGGTCAGCCTGAATTACGGGAAGTACGATTGACTGGCAGCCTGCTGGAAGAAGCCAAAGACCCATCAAAACAACAAGCCTGTCTTGCCAGGCTGATTAACGCTGGCAGTAGCAACGTGATACTGAATCGCAAACAGCTGAAAGACTTTCAGGCGGCTTATGCAACCCAATGCCCGTGACTGCTCCCCACCCTATCGGGTGAGGCTTCTGATTTCTTAGGCAGCAACCGACAGTCTGCCGGATTTACGCAAGCCTCCATCAGCAGAAACGGACAGTCCTTCCGCCTTTAATTTCAATATGCCTTGCTTCTTGATATTGCGAGCTGCATTAATATCCCGGTCATGGATAGCACCACAGCTACACTCCCATGATCGGATTCTCAATGGCATTTTTTCCTGTTTCAAATCGCAGACTGAGCAAGTTTTAGAGGATGCAAACCACTGGTCTATCTTCACCAGATGTTTACCTTCCTGCTTTGCCTTGTATTCGAGTTTGGTTATCAGTGAGTGCCAGCCAGCATCAGCAATAGAACGAGCAAGACGCTTGTTCTTGAGCATGTTTTTAACTTTCAGTGTCTCCACAATCACCGCTTGGTTTTCGTCGATGAGTTGTTTTGATAGCTTATGCTGAAAATCATTACGGGCAAAGGCTACACGCTCATGCGCCTTTGCCACCAATAAACGGGCTTTGTGCCTACCTTTTGAGCCTTTCTTGCAGCGAGATAGAGCCTGTTGTTTTCTTTTCAGGTTACGTTGTGCTTTTTTCAGAAAGCGAGGATTGCCAGTCTTATGGCCGGTACTGGTGATAGCCAGATCAGTAATCCCCATATCAACACCGACAACCTGATTAGCTTCAAGATTATCAATCTGTTTTGGTTGTTCCTGGGTATCATCAGCCAATATGGAGGCAAAATACTTGCCGGTTAGCGTTCTGCTCAGGGTGATAGACTTCACCTTACCCACTATTTCACGATGCACTTTAGCCCTTATGGGCTTGCGCTTGGGGATTTTTATCCAGTTATCGCCCACAGAGACAGACGTACAATGGTAGCTACTTTGCTTGCCATGCTTTTTCTTGAAGCGAGGAAATCTTGCCTGCAATTTGGGATTGAAAAAGTTTTGAAAGGCCGTATCCAGATTGATAGTGGCCTGTTGCAGTGCAATAGAGTCAGCGTTTTTCAGCCATGAGTACTTTCGGCTTTTCTTGGCTTTTGCCAGCAAGGGCTTCAGGTGTTTTTTGGGAGAAAGGCTCTGCCCACGAACCTTGTAATAATGAACCTTAATAGCCAGGGCCTTGTTCCATACGAACCGCACAGCATCAAACTGACGGTCGAGAAATTCCGCCTGCTCTGATGTTGGATAGATTCGTACTTTGGTGGCTCTCAGCATGGAACGTTATTTCAGTGCTCATTAATATAAAATTTATATTACAGGTATTTGAAAGAGGTTTTCAAGTGAGCGCACACAATAAAGATTTGCTTAAAGGGTATCTTCGCAAACGACATAGCGTTACCAAGCTGGTTGTTCATTTGGTGTTCACGACAAAGTACAGACGAAAGCTTTTTGATGGCTATATGATCAAGCAGTTACGGGAGTCGTTCGAGAGTGCATGCGAAAAACTGGAATGCCAGTTACTTGAAATGGATGGCGAAAAAGATCACGTACACCTGTTGGTGGCCTACCCACCAAAACTGGCTATCAGTGTCATGGTAAATAATCTCAAATCAACATCATCAAGACGGTTGCGAATGCTGAATACCCACCTTACTGCTCAGAGCAAAGCAGGCTTAATGTGGTCAAGGTCTTAGGGGAGCGGCAATCAATAATTTACCGGTTCCGGAACAATTGTCACATCCCATTTCTTTAACTCAGAGTGGCGAATGATGTGAGGCTGTATTTCAGCTAATTCCTGTTTACTCAGTCTCACCCCTTTTTGATACGGTTGATCAAGTAGCTTCACTATCGGGTTCATGCATTTCCATACCATTGTCTTTGTCCACTCTAAAACAGACGTTACTGTGTTTAGAAGGCTGCCATTCCAATGGTTCTCAAGATAAGACCAGCCTCGTTCAATCGGATTGTACTTGCTGTGGTAGGGAGGGTAGTAAACCAGCCGTATTTTCAGCCCCACTTTTTTGGCAAACTCAACCATTCTGAAAAGAAACTGAGTTCGGTGGCTGTTACTTTCAGGACCGTTGTCTGCGTAGATAACCAGCTCATCGACATACCTGTTAGTTTCCCTCACCTGCTCCCACCACTGTTCAATGGCATCGCAGATAAAATCACTGGTTTTGTAAGAGTTACCGTAAAAGACATACAGTTGATCATTTTCCAGATTGAGTATTCCAAAGGGGATCATTTTTTCTTTGGTGGCCATATCATGATCCAGCGCTTTGACCGCTTCAGTTCCTCTTGCTTTACCACCTCTGGAAAAATTTCCAAGGTTAACCGTTGCTTTGCAATCAATGCTGATCTGAAGACTCTGCTTTCTCTGGCTTGCGGTGCTTTTTACTTGTTTGACGTTTTCAAAGATGGCATCGGTTTCCGGGATTTTTTTCCGGCGTGGTCTTCTGTACCTTGTGAAGTTTATAGCCCATGCGGTTCAACATGTTGCAGAAAGTACGCTCTTTGGGAAGTAGCTCTTCCTGCCACCCTTTTTCATCAATCAGTTTTTTTCGAACAGCACTGGCTGTTATGCGAGCATAGGAGAACGTATTTCTGAGCTGCGGGTCAGCCTGACTTTCAGGGTCTACCAAGCTTCGAATGTCTTGTTCCAGTTGAGGATTTGCTACTTCTGCTTTTGGCTTGCCCTGAGATACGTAATTTCCATAACAAATAAGTCCTGTCCTTTTTTCATGCATCCCGAGTTCAACGGTATGACGACCAAAATTGAACTCGGTTTCAGTAAGGCGTGGACTACCAAAACAGAGCTGTTCAGCGACTTCAGCTATGAAGGCTCTGTGTTCAGAGCCTTTGAGCTTTTTAGCAGCAAGTATAATGAGGTGTTTGCATTCAGGGGTGACATTAACGCTGGACATGACGTTCACAATCAATCACAGAGGGAGTAAGCAGGAAAGATACTCCGGTAAAGTTTGTTATGCCACTCCCCTTACTTTGCTTGCAGTGCTGGCGGTGCAACTATCGAGACTCTGAAGGACTACGTTAATAGCCAGAGTACACCAGATTGATGGCGGAAGGCTCTGCGCCTTCCCGTCTTATATCCCCGCCCGCATTGGGCGAGGGTTTACGACGATTTTGCTAAAGCGTTTCAGACAGGTTTATTCCAGCTTTTCTTCAATCTTATCCATCAACATATCGCCAATGCTGATACCAAACTGGTCATCCAGCTGGCGGATACAGGTCGGGGACGTGACGTTAATTTCGGTCAGGTAGTCGCCGATAATATCCAGTCCGACAAACAGCAGCCCTTTTTCTTTCAACACTGGCGCAACCTGTTCGGCGATCCAGCGGTCACGGTCACTTAACGCCTGTCCTACACCACTGCCGCCAGCTGCCAGGTTGCCGCGAAACTCACCTTCGGCCGGTATACGTGCCAGTGAGTAGGGAACAGGCTCACCATCAATCAGCAGGACGCGTTTGTCGCCTTTTAGGATCTCGGGAATGTATTTCTGGATCATTGCCTGGGACGTGCCATGCTGCGTCAGGGTTTCCAGGATTACGTTGAAGTTGGGGTCTTTCGAATGGGTACGGAAGATGGAAGCCCCCCCCATTCCGTCCAGAGGCTTCAGCACCACATCGCCATGCTCTTCGGCAAATTCCTTCAACAGGCGTGCGCTGCGTGCCACCATGACCGGAGGCGTGCATTGTGGAAACAGGGTGGCGAACATCTTTTCGTTGCAGTCACGAATGCTCTGGGGTTTATTGACGACCAGGGTGCCAGCGGCTTCAGCCTGTTCCAGCAGGTAGGTGCTGTAGATAAACTCCATATCAAACGGCGGGTCCTTGCGCATCAGGATCACATTCAGTGATTCCAGTGGCAGTTCCTGACGTTCGCCAAGGGTAAACCAGTCACAGGCATCGTGTCGTACCTGCAATGGGCGCATACTGCCCCGGGCGATGCCTTCTTTCTGATAGAGGTCATGCTGTTCCATGTAAAACAGTTGCCAGCCCCGCTTCTGCGCAGCCAGCAGCATTGCCAGAGAACTGTCTTTTTTAAATTCGATGGACTCAATCGGGTCCATGACGATGCCGAGCTTAATGGTCATGTTGTTACCGGAGTTGACGCACAGAAACGGTGTTGGCTCATTCAGGAGCCTGCGAGACTATATGGGGTAACCGGTCAGGATTTCAAGAAAAGCCCGCCGGTTATTCTAATTCAGCTTCTTGTCAATCCAGTACTTAGTACCCTGTAAGGTGGCCTGGGCAACCAGCCCGTTCTCGGTAAACTGGTAAATGGTAATTCCCAGGTCTGTGTTAACGGTGCCACTCAGGAGTTCGCCACCTTTGTCGCCGGATTTAACAGTAGCGTCAGCCTGACCGGTAAAGTCCCAGCCGTTTTTTATAAAATCATCCAGTATTTTCCGGTTGTCGAAAACAATGACAGCCCGGAAATCCTTGATGCCTAAGCCAATGCCGATACCGGCGCTGGCCATGCGCATGTAGGTGTCCTGACCGGATGCATTATCCCGGACAACACCATAACCGGTACCAGCGCTGAGCAGAAGCAGGTTGCTGTTGATGTTGCTGAAAACAGCATAACCAATGGCTTCACTCAGTTGAGCTTCGGCACTGGGTTTATAGTCATAGAGCATTTTCAGGGTTTCTGAACGCATGTGGTTTACATAACCCTGTCGTTCCGCTTTGCTTTTCCCCTGAATACCGGAGCAACCAGAAAGTAGGTTAGAGAGAACAATAAGAGTAAGCAGGCTCAGAACAGAACGGGCTGAAAGGTGTGGACGCTCGGTGAAAGGCTCGGTGAAAGATAGCTTCATGGGGGAACTCCGATAGAAAACATGCAGGCCCGGTGCCTGCATGTTTTGTCTATAAGAGCGAAGGCGCTATTCTGCAGGGGTGGCCAGAGCCTGACCCATCTTGATTGTAGACTCGGGCTGCCATTGCTCAAGCCAGTTCACTTTGTCTTCGCCAAACAGGACGATAGCGGTTGAGCCCAGTTTGAAACGGCCCATCTCTTCACCGCGCTCCAGTTTTATGCGGGGGGTTGTGGTCTCTTTGTACTCGGTGGTTCTTACCTGTTTACGGTAAGGCGTCACCAGACCAGACCAGACCGTCTCAATACTGGCAACATTGATGGCACCCACCATGATCACCGCCATAGGGCCATGTTCGGTGTCAAAGATACTGACAACTCTTTCGTTTCGGGCAAACAGCCCCGGCACGTTTTCAACCGTACCTTTGTTGACGGAGAAAAGACGACCGGGGACGTGAATCATCTTGCGTAGGGTGCCTGCGGCAGGTGTATGAATACGGTGATAATCCCTTGGGGACAGATAGATGGTGGCAAACTTACCGCCCATAAATTCAGTGGCGAGATCGGTATCTCCCCCCAGCAGCTCTATCAGGCTGTAATCGTGGCCCTTGGCCTGAAAGATGCGGCCATATTCAATATCGCCAAGCTGGCTGATAGCACCGTCGGCAGGACTGACAACGGTATCTTCCTGCTCAGGCAGAGGTCGGGCTCCTTCCTTCAAAGGGCGAGTGAAAAAATCGTTGAAGTGTTTATAAGACTCTGCATGTTCAGCCTGTGCTTCGCTCATATCCACATCATAATGCTTGATGATCCAGTTGATCAGGGCATTTTTGAAGGCTGGGTTTTCACACTCAACAAAATAATGTACCGCTCTGGAAATCAGGTGGTGAGGCAGAATGTACTGGGTCAACGCGAACAGTTTTTCTTTCACTAAGGCTGTCCTGTTTGTCCTGTTTATAATAGAGAAGATTTTGATGAACGATTCTAAAGGAAGTGCCTGGTTAAAGACAGGCTGGTTTGTACCAGCCTATTGGGAGATCGGCGTATCGGCTAAATTGCCCCATTCTGACCATGAGCCATCGTAGGCTCTTACCGAATTAAACCCAAGCACTTTGGCCACCAGATAAGTAAAGCCGGAACGGTGGTGGGTCTGGCAATGGGTGATAATATCCTTTTCCCGGGACATGCCCAGCCCGGCAAGGATTTCAGGCAGGTTTTCCCGGATACGGTAATTTCTGGCCGGGTCCATGGCGGATGTCCATTCAAAATTAATGGCACCGGGAATATGCCCGCCACGCAGGGCAAGTACTTTTTCGCCCGCGTACTCCGCAGGGGAACGTGCATCCCAGATCGCTGTATTGGCATTTTCCAGACGCGTCAGGATGTAATCTTTGGAAGCGATAACAGACGGGTCGATTGACAGGGAGACGCGGGTTGGCTCTGCCTGTACCGGCTCATTTTCCGTTCTATAGCCTTCTTTCAGCCAGGCATGAATGCCGCCGTTAAGGTAGGAGTAGTTTTTATGCCCGATAACATCCAGTGTCCAGATAAAACGCCCGGCCCAGCCCCCGCCTTCGTCGTCATAGACCACGATATGTTCATTGCCGGTGTAACCCAGCCGTGAAAACAGCTCTTCCAGCTGCTTTACAGGTGGCAGCTTACCCGTAGCCGGCGGTGTACCTGCCACAAGGTGTTGGGGGGCAATGTTAACGGCACCGGGAACATGCGCCTGGGCGTATAGCTGAGGGTTGCATAGGTCAACGATCAACAGGTTGCTGTCATGAAGATGATGTTCAAGCTCAGCAGGTTCAAGAATCAGTGGCAGTGATGTTTGACGCATTTGATGTCTGACTGGGTTGTCATGGATGAGCGCATTATAGGTATTTGTCGCAGTGGTTGAAAGTATACTTCCTCTATACTGATCGCTTTAGTTTTGTAGCTGGGCGGAAACCACTGAATATGCAGTATTTAACGTACATTTTAAAAAGGATAACTGTTCTGTTGTTTATGCTTGTCGCTGAAAATCAGGTTTACGCGATTAATGATGGCAATGAGTCACAGGGCAAAGACCAGACAGAAGGCGCGACAGCAATGAGTCCGAAGTTAAGCTTCTACGACCGGTCAAAAATAGAAAAAAATTATGGCGTCTCTTTGCTGAAGTATGGTCACAATGAAATAAATGTCGAGGGCGTTCCTTTGCCGCCAAATTTAGCGACTTTTGAATACTCTTTACCTTCGGAGTCAGTTATCAGTATCCATGTTGTGTCCTCAAATGATGATGAGGTTTTTAATCAAAACGATAATACAAATGATGACGAAGATTCTGATGGAGTGAGCGACAGTGAGTTTTGCGAACTTTTTGTCGTTATCACCACGAATGAGGAGCCAGCCGATTCACCTCAAAGCCCTGCCTCGTCCGGTAGGCAGGCAGTGGTCGGATTCATGCAGACTGCACCTGTTGACGACAGTATTGATCCTGACGGGAAAGAAGGAGATCTTTTGGTGGCACCGGACTGGGAGTCTCTGATTGCCCACCTGAAAGAGTGGAGGGTTGGTTCCTTAATTGAGCATTTGAACGTTGATACAGACACCAGGGCATATCTCAGCAGTATGCTCTACAGCGAAGACGAAAGCGACAAGGAGGAATGCAGGAAAGAGTTGATAACACTATTAAACAGGCTCATGGAAGAGCTGCCTGGTTCCGTGTGCGATACTGAGGAAGCAGCCCCAGCCTCTGAAGCTGTCCCTGAATCATCTCCGGAACCACAGTCCGGTTGTTTATGCCCTGATGTCGTGGCTGAAAACCGAGCCACATCAATGGACAGGTGAAACTCTATGGACTCATCTGCTGCGAGGCAAGAATCTGTCGATAGCTGAACAACCGTTCTTCCGTGATCTCGCAATTGTCAGGGAGACTCTGCCTGGTTCTAACTGTACCGGCTCATTTTCCGTTCTATGGTCTTCTTTCAGCCAGGCATGAATGCCGCCGTTAAGGTAGGAGTAGTTTTTATGTCCGATAACATCCAGTGTCCAGATAAATCGCCCGGCCCAGCCCCCGCCTTCATCGTCATAGACCACGATATGTTCATTGCCGGTGTAGCCCAGCCGTGAAAACAGGTCTTCCAGCTGCTTTACAGGTGGCAGCTTACCCGTAGCCGGCGGTGTACCTGCCACAAGGTGTTGGGGGCAATGTTAACGGCGCCGGGAACATGCACCCGGGCGTATAGCCGAGGGTTGCAGAGGTCAACGATCAACAGGTTGCTGTCATGAAGATGATGTTCAAGCTCAGCAGGTTCAAGAATCAGTGGCAGTGATGTTTGACTCATTGGATTTCTATCAGGCTGTTGCGGATGAATGTGTTGTAGGTATTTGTCGCAATGGTTGAAAGTGAGTCTTTTCTATAATGGTCGTTCACAAGTCGTTTTTAGTTTTGCAGCGGGCGGAAACCACTGAACATGCAGTATTTAACTTGCGTTTTAAAAAGGGTAGTTGTTCTGATTTTTATGTTTGTCGCTGAAAATCAGGTTTATGCGATCAATGACGGCGATAAGGCGGAGAGTAAAGATCAGCCAGAGGGAGCGATTGCCCTGAGTCGGAATTTAAGGTTCTACGACCGGTCAGAAGTAGAAATTAATTATGGTGCTGATTTGCTGGAGTATGCTCACGAAGAAATAAATGTCAGGGGCGTTCCTTTGCCGCCAGATTTAGAGGCTTTTAAATACTCCTTACCTTCGGATTCAGATATCAGCATCCATGCTGTGTCCTTAAATAATGATGAGGTCAGTTTGGACGAATATTCTGAAGGGTGGACCGAAGTTGAGTTTTCCGAAGCGTTTGTCGTTATCACCACAAGAGGAAATCCTGCAGGTTTGCCTCAAAGCTCTGTTTCGTCCGATAGACAGGCAGTCGTCGGATTTATGCAGACTGCACCTGTTCACCGCAGTACTGATCCTGACGGGAAAGAAGGACGCCTTTTGGTGGCCCCGGACTGGGAGTCCCTGATTGCCCACCTGGAGGAGCGGATCGTCGGTTCTTTAATTAAGCACTTGAACGTTCATCCATGCACCAGAATATATCTCAGCAGTTTGCTCAATAGCGAAAACGAAAGGGACAAGGAGAAATGCAGGAAAGAGTTGATAACACTGTTAAACAGATTCATGGAAATATTGCCTGAGGCCGTGCGCAATGCATATCTTACCCTTCCGTCAAGGGTAAGATGTGACCCGCCCGTGCGCAATACCGGGGAAACGGACTCAACCTCTAAAGCTGTTCCTGAATCATCCCCGGAGCCGCAGCCCGGTTGTTTATGCCCTGATGAAGTGGCTGAAAACCGAACCGCATCAATGGACAGGTGAAACTCTATGGACTCATCTGCTGCGAGGCAAGAATCTGTCGATAGCTGAACAACCGTTCTTCCGTGATCTCACCGTCTTCCAGGGCTTTGTGGATGGCGCAGCCGGGTTCCTGTTCGTGTTTGCAGTCCCTGAACTTGCAGTAACCGAGAAATGGCCGGAACTCCCGGAACCCCTGGATGACTTCTTCCGGAGTAATGTGCCACAAACCGAACTCACGAATACCAGGGGAGTCGATGAGTGTTCCACCGGCCGGAAAATGGAACAGCTTGGCAGCGGTGGTGGTGTGCATGCCTTTGCCGGTGGCTTCTGACAGCTCTCCAACCAGGGTATCAATGCCGGGCAGCAGGGCATTGACCAGCGAGGACTTGCCCACGCCGCTTTGTCCCACGAATACGCTGGTATGCTCATCCAGCATATCCTTCAGTTCATCCAGACCATGGTCGGAGCGGGTGGAAGCCGTGAGGATGCGATAACCGATCTGCTGGTAGACCGATAACATATCGATCATCATTTCCATCCCCTCGTCATCCAGCAGATCAACCTTGTTCAGGAGGATAACGGGCTCGATCCCGACGGTTTCTGCTGCGATCAGGTAGCGATCAATCAGGTTCAGGTGAGGAATCGGTACAGGCGCAATGACCAGCACAATGTAGTCAATATTGGCTGCAACCGGCTTGATGCGACCGTGGTTATCCGGACGGGTCAGCAGGTTGGAGCGTTCGTCCAGAGCGACAACCACGCCGGTTTCGTCTTTGGTTGAAGGCCGCCAGACGACCTTGTCACCCGTGACAAGAGGGGGAAGGTTGCGGCGCAGGTGGCAGCGACGGGGTTTTCCGGGGCCGCCAGCAGACTCAATATCCAGGGTGGCACCGTAATGAGCGGTCACCAGGCCTTCCTGTTCCGGCCCCAGGTCTTCGCTCTGCAGCTCTTGCTCAATCTGGCTTTCCCATTTGCGAGCCCGGGCTATGCGCTCTTCCTGAATTTTCTGAATGCGCCAGCTCTGTCTGCGCGTTAGTTTGCGCTTACTCATGTTATCTCTTAAGGTTCATAATGAAAGAATGGTTTGGTCAAGTCTCAGTCGAGCAGAGAAAGAAGATTCATTTAACTCGCAGATTTCACCGATACGATTTTAACGACCATGGTTTTAACGACATAGTATGAAGGTGTAGACTTAATATGCCAGCCGAAGTACACAATTGCTGTACTTTTTTTTGCATACAAGCCTTATCATACAGGCGTTTGTAACTCTACTTAACTACCGGGTGTTTGATGGCAAAAGCGGATAATCTGATCTGGATTGATCTGGAAATGACAGGTCTGGAGCCTGATACCGATCGAATCCTTGAGATCGCCACCATTGTAACCGACGGGCAGCTCAATCAGATTGCTGAAGGTCCTGTTATTGCAATTCATGAGAGTGACGATGTACTCAACAACATGAACGAGTGGTGCATCAAAACCCATGCCCAGACGGGGCTCACTGAACGTGTGCGGCAGAGTGCCATTTCACTGGCTGAAGCTGAGCGACTGACCCTGGATTTTCTGAAAGATCATATTGAGCCGGGTATCTCTCCAATGTGCGGCAACAGTATTGGTCAGGACCGTCGCTTCCTGCACCGTTACATGCCAGAACTGCATGATTTCTTCCATTACCGTAATATCGATGTCAGTACCCTGAAAGAGCTGGCGCGTCGCTGGAAGCCTGACATTATGGATGGTTTCAGCAAGAAAGGAACGCACCTGGCTTTGGAAGATATTCGTGAGTCTATCGAAGAGCTGCGTTACTACCGGCAGTTTTTTATTGGCAGTTAACGGTTTTTTTGATTTTTGAAACAGATGGTTGTGGGGTGCAACCGCTTATGTTGCACCCCATTTTTTTGGTATCCGTGTTAGACCGAATTGCTGATTCAGACAGCCAGAACCTTGTAGTGCTCCTGAAGAATATTAATATGGGACATCTCTTCACTAATGATGTCGTCTATTTTCTCCTTGCCCAGTCGTTCCGGAATGTAAGCCTTCATACCCAGATAGAAGAGGATCGCCTCTTTTTCATGTTCGATTGCACCACGGATAATGGAGCCGATATCGGTAAAATCCACCGGCTGCTCATTCAGCTTCTGCATGTCAGCATGGTTCTGGCAGTACTGAATGTAGTGGTTTTCAGGGTCGAATGCCGTGCTTTCCTTCTCCTGTTGGGTCAGCTGGTTGCGCATGTGGGCAAAATCGCTTTCATGCTGAGATTCAATCTGAACCATTTTGTTCAGGAACGCTTTTTGTTCCGGGGCTTCGACCGCCGCCGCTGCGTTCTGGTAATAGTTGACCGTATTCCTCTCAATACGCTCAGCCATGATCAACACTTGCTCAATGTTAAACTGAATGTTCATTAGTGAATTCCATGCTTGTCAGGGTCTTTAACGTGCATATTCGCGACGTACTCATTTTCCAGCCAGTACATGCGGTCGGCGACTTTGGCTTCCGGATTCAGCTCAACGTCTTTCAGCACCCATTCCTTGAATTTATGGTAGCCAGCGACGTCAATCAGGTGTCCCATGTGCAGGTACTTGGGAGAGCCGTCGAGCATGTGAGCAGAGAACTTCCAGATGTTTTCAATGACCTGGGCGATCACGTCTTCCGTTACCCAGTTCAGGAACATCTTGCCAATTCGCGGGGTCACTTTTGAAGTACGGCCACCGAGCTTGACCATATACAGTTTTTTCGGGTTGCGGTGCCAGGCCAGGGTCGGGCAGACCAGGGCGCACTCGCCACAACCTATGCACTTGGTCTCTTCTTTAAGGATTTTGCCCTGGCTCGGATGCAGGCACTGGGCCGCGTGCTGGTCACAAAGCTCTGCACACTTATTGCAGCCAATGCAACGCTCACGGTCATACTCCATCTGCGCAATACCAAAGATGCCAATATCACCCAGGTTGGCTTTGGCGCAATCCTGAGGGCAACCGGCGATAACGACTTTCAGATGGTATTTGGACGGGTAGATCAGTTTTTCCAGGCGTCTGGCGATCCCCGTAGTGTCGCAGTTGGCTTTCACGCAGATACGGTTACCCTGACAGGTAACGATGTTGCGACCACCAATGCTCTTATAACCTTCTTCAGGGTCCTGCTCGATACCACAGGTATCAATGGTCATTTCCTTGATGAACGGGGCAATCATCTTGTTAACCGCCGGAATATCCTCATAGCGGATACCCGGCATCGCCAGCTTCTGGCGAGTGGTCAGACGAACGGTGCCGTTGCCGTATTTCTGCGCCACGTCCCTGGCTACATCCAGCAAGTGAGCCGGTATGGTACCACCCACGGTCCTGAGGCTCAGCATACACTCCCCGCGTACCTTGGAGAGTCTGTAGTCCATGTTTGCACGGGTTTTAATGATATCTATATCTAAAGGCATGCTCTAAAACCTCAGTCCACCAGATGCTTGGAGTGGTCGTAACGGAAAACAGGACCGTCAAGACAGATATACGTATTACCTACACGACAGTGGCCGCATTTACCGACAGCGCAGGCCATTCTGCGTTCGTGGGATACCCAGATACGATCTTCCCTTGCGCCGTTGTCCAGCAAGCCTTTCACTGTAAACTTGATCATCATGGGCGGCCCCACCACCACATAGTGGTGTCGTTCAGGGTTTTCGTAATTCAATCCGTCCAGGTATTTAGTCACCAGACCGATGTTCTCACCCTTTTCCGGGTCGCCTTCGTCCAGGGTGACAATGGTGTTGAAGCGCTCTTTCCACACCTCGATATCGTCCGCAAACAGGACATGCTCCCGGCTTCTGAAGCCGACAATCACATCCATCTCCTGAACCTGGTCACGATTTCTCATGAAATAGTTGATCACGGAGCGGGCAGGAGCGACACCGGTGCCTCCGGCGATTACGGTGAGGTTGTTGCCGACAAACTCTTCATGAACCGGATAACCATTGCCCATCGGGCCACGCAGGTAGATCGTATCGCCTGCCTTCAGTTCGAACAGTTTGCTGGTGACTTTGCCGACACGACGAATGACCAGCTCAATCCAGCCTTCACCAAAGTCTGAAATCGAAATAGGGCATTCACCGGCCAGGGGCAGTGATACTTCAACAAACTTGTCGAACCCACCTTCGAAATCAACCGGCACCATGAAAGCCCACTCGTCTTTGGTGTGCTTGATGATGCGTTCAATACGGTAAGGCCTGGGCAGGTAGTGGTTGGCGCACTCTTCCTGCTCCGTTGCGTTTGGCGTATACAGCCCGGCGTTATTCTGCATGTTGAGTCTCCTCAAGCGCGGTGGTGACCTTGCTGACCATGTTGGAAAAAGAGATATACTGCGGGCAGCGGTCGTCGCAGCGGCCACAACCCACGCACATGTGATCGCCAAACCGTTCTTTGTGGTCAACCATTTTATGCAGGAGTCGGTATCTCAGTCGTTCACCGCTGCGCTGGCGGTAAGAGTGGCCGCCGGCCATATCAGAAAAACCGGGGATAATGCAGGATGACCAGATTCTCTGGCGCTCACCGAAATTAGCGTTTTCGGTGTAATGTACGTCATTGACGCTGTAGCAGGAGCAGGTGCCACAGGAAGTGGTGCAGCGGCCGCACTCAACACAACGGCGGTCGTATTCATCAAACAACGGGTGTCCGATGGTTCGATCCCTGATTTCCTGAGCCGACAGCCCGGTGCTCTCGGGTAACTTCAGGGTAAACTGGTTTTCCTTGATGAACTCCGGTTTAAAATTGCTCTCAGTGCCATGCTCCGCAAAGGCCTCGCGCAGTTCATTACACTGGAAATGAATGTCTGCCCCGGACTCGCTGAAGCGACAGGCGATGTCGTAGTCGCTGGTTTCGTGGGTATTCATGGATACGCAAAAGCAGCTGTCCCAGCCGGTTTTGCACTCGAACATGGCGACTTTGACTTTTTCCCGCAATCGTTTGTAGTAAAAGTCTTCATTGTCGCCATTTTTCAGAAACATATTGTCGAGCTGACGGAGACCGTGGATATCGCATGGGCGCATAAACAGCAGTATCTTGCGGCGGTCAACAGAAGACGTAATCAGCTGGCCTTCGTGGAACTGAAACAGCGTCTGGGTGATCGGGGCAATCACTTCTTTGGGAGAAAAATGGGACTTCTCCTCCCAGACGATCTCTTCGGCAGTGGACACTTCGCCATATTGGATGTTGTCGGTATCGGAAAACCGCCCACCACCGACAATACGAACAGGCGCCATGATTCGATAGTGCCTGGACAATGTCTCAAACACTTCATTCAGGGCGCCATTGGTCAACGATAAACTCATAAGCAACTCCTTTGACTCTGAAATGCAAAAGCACTCCAGACTACTTAAGGCATGAGTACCCGAATTTATTTTTCGGGTACTTGAATAACAAACCGGTTAATTTTTATCCAAATGCGCGCAGAAATAGTTAACCTCTGGAATCATTACTGGCTACCGGGACTTATCAACTGAGATAAATGGTTTAAAAATAACCAATACAAAACAGCAATGTATTATTTTGAAATGTAGACAGTAGATAATAATCAATTAAAAGGTATTTTATATGCTTATTCAGCAGTGCATCTGGTTGTTGAATTCATAAAAAAATATCTGGCAAACGATCATAAAATTAACAAGGCAGTCAGCCAAAATTAAATATGTCCTGGTTTTTTATACCTTCTTTATTCATTCAGCCTGACTTCTGAAAAAATACTGAGTTGATAAGACAGCCTTGTCGAATAACCTTCCCAGCTTCGCTGCTGAGCATCATAGATAGGAATATGTTGGTAAATCCATAAGTACTTTTGCGGATGCTTATTGAGTTTTTTGAGGTATAGATAATGTAAAAAATAATGATTATCAATAACTACCTTTATTTGAATAAAAAACGATCGATAAACAGCATTTTAATTAAATTGATAACAGTGAATACTGAATTCTAATGTTTCGGTATTCACTGTTTCTATTTAATGATTCAATCAAATGGTGTTAGATTTCACTGGAGCTATTGGTGAATTTCTTCCAATTCAAAGATGCCTGCAATTCAACTACCCCGCCAATAATAATTAGTGCAGGTGATCGAATCTCTTTTTCTTTCACCAGAGAGGGAAGTGTTGACAGATCAGCCGTGATGACCCGCTGCTGACTGGTTGTCCCCTTTTCTATCAAGGCGGCAGGTGTCCTGGCAGAACATCCGTGGGTTATCAACTGATCGCAGATGTGCCCCAGCTTTAATAAACCCATATAAAAGACCAGGGTCTGGTTTGGTTTGCTCAGGCTCTGCCAGTCAAGGGAGCAGCCGTTATTTTGCTCATGGCCGGTGACAAAGCGAACGGACTGGGCATGATCCCTGTGGGTGAGGGGAATCCCGGCGTAAGAGGCACAGCCTGATGCTGCTGTGATGCCCGGCACTACCTGAAAAGGGATATTTTCCCGGGCTAAAGATTCCAGTTCCTCTCCACCCCGGCCAAAGATAAACGGATCACCGCCTTTGAGCCGAAGCACCCGCTTACCCATTTTGGCCTGTTCAACCAGTAAGTCATTGATTTCAGGCTGGGGCTTAATGTGCTTAGCGCACTTTTTGCCCACGTAGATGTACTCGGCATCCCGGCGGCACAGTGCCCGGATGGGTTCGGAAACAAGACGGTCATAAAGCACTACGTCTGCCTGCTGCATCAGGCGCAAAGCCCTGAATGTCAGCAGGTCTGGATCGCCAGGTCCTGCGCCTACCAGGTAGACTTCACCCGTCTTTTGTTTTTTCTGGTTTGCTAACTGAGTCTCAATCTGCCTTTCAGCACCTTCCTCGTCACCGTTAAGAGCAGCTTCTGCTGCCGTGCCGGAAAAAATCGTTTCCCAGAAACGACGTCTATCGTTTATTGAGTCAAAACGCTCAATCACACGGCTGCGATAGCGTCCGGCCAGTGTCGCCAGTGATCCATAACGCGAGGGTAACAGGCTCTCAAGTTTTTCACGCAGCATTCTTGCCAGCACCGGAGCCTTCCCGCCGGTGGAAAAAGCCGCTATCACCGGGGAGCGATCCACAATAGCGGGCATAATGGCGTTACTGTCTGCCGGAGAGTCCACTACATTGACGATAAGGTTTTTCTGCTTTGCCGATTCGGCGACTAATTGATTGGTGGCCTGTTGATCGGTTGCCGCAATAACCACAAACGCATCATCCAGATCATTTTGACAAAAGCCACGCTCATAAATCTGGTGCTCAGGGCTATTCAGCAGCTCCTTTAATTCGTCGCTCACCTGCTGGGCGACGATGCGAATAAACGCTCCGGCCTCTTTGAGAACCCTGGCTTTTCGCAAGGCAACATCGCCACCACCAACGATCAGGCAAGGGCGCTGCCTGATATCCATAAAAAGAGGAAAGTAATCCATTATCACTTATATTGGTCAAAAATATTGAACGACAACGGTATAGGAAGTTATCTAAAAATTAAACTATTAAGTAATTGGCAGAAGTCGTGTCACTGTTCGTTATGTTGCTCCAAAGCCCAAAGCACATGCTCCCGCACCAGTAATACTTACAGTTCTTTATTCATAGGTTTACTTTTTCAGGGAATGGCCGGAGCAGAGTGATTTTTGATTACCCCTGCTACGCTCTGAGCCTTTGTCTTCCGGCCTTTCGTGCTTAAGTCAGTGCCATTGGGTCACAGAGGTTCAAACAAATAGTTTTTCATATGGGTGGGCAGGGGCAGAGAGTAGATCACCTTCTTCAGTGATTGATCAGCGTTGGCCGGATTATTGATCAGCAGAGTACGAATGGCGTTACGGGCTTGTAAACACAGAGATTTTGCTTGTCCTGGCATTAAGGCATGATTTTTGGCCGCCTCGACAATCTCGACGGTTTTGGTATGTCCTCTGGAAATTGCCAGCTCATGCATTTCTGATGACAGGCTGGGCTGGGCACCGTTGGCCAGCAGGTTATTGACGACCTCGTTATGTCCTTTGGAAACAGCCCGATCCAGAGCTTTTTGTAACTGGCTGGGCTGGACACCGTAGGCCAGCAGGGTATTGACGATATAGATATTTCCGTCTGAGGCTGCCCACTCCAGAGCTTCTGGCGAATCGCTGGGCTTGGCACCTTTGTCCAGCAGAGCGTTGACGATATTGAGATGTCCATTTGAGGCTGCCCACTCCAGAGATTTTGGCGAATCGCTGGGCCTGGCACCTCTGTCCAGCAGAGCGTTGACGATATAGAGATGTCTATTTAAGGCTGCCCACTCCAGAGGTCTTAGCCACTCGCAGGGCTTGACACCTCTGTCCAGCAGAACGTTGACGATATCGAGATGTTCATGTGCGGCTGCAAACCGCAGTTCATATGATAAGTTGTCAGGATTGGCCTCTGTGTCCAGCAGAGCGTAGAAGATATTGATATGTCTGTTTGAGATTGCGTTCACCATAGCGAATGGCGACTCGCTGAGCTTGGCACCTTTGCCCAGCAGAGCTTTGACGATCTCGGTATGTCCATTTAAAGCTGCACACTCCAGAGCTTTTGGCGAATCGTTGGGATGAACACCTCGGGACAGAAAGTATTCAACGGCTTGGGTATTACCGTATCTAGCCGCATTCTCCAGACCCTCTGCTGTCGCGCCGGGCTTGAAAGGTAACTTCTCATTTTCTTTTGCAGCGGTTGAGTGCCTCCCCCCCGATACCAGAGTAACGGCTTCCGGTTTCACCTCGTTGCAAGGCCCTTTGCAGAGCGGACAGTAGACGGTCTTGCTGTATGAATGCTCATGTTTGTTGGGGGGGTCTTCCCCTTCCCCTTCCTCTTCGTCACCTTTTTCGCCATTATTCTTCTTATTGTCCTGACAGGCGGCTCCGCTTGCCGTGGTGCTTGAACCTGAGCTTTTGTCACTGGCTACTGTTTTGTTGGGTTGCCCGTGGCTTTCATTTTGATTGGGTACCTGCCTGCCATCGTACGAGCTATTCGCCGGAGACATCTCCCGAAATCGATGCACCAGTGCTCTGAGGCCGCCAACCAGAGCCCCGATTTTTTCTGTTGACTCGCTAATATCGTCTGTTTCCGACTGCAACTGCTGCTCCAGCCGTTTTATCAGTTCACGGTAAACGAATCCTGTGGCTGTATCCTGCCACCAGGCATATAACCGTGCTTCTCCGCTGGTCAATTCGCTGGAAACAATAAAAATGCCCTGGTAATCAGTGCTTACGGGATGTTGAGACAGTGCCTGTATCAAAGCGTCATCATCACGCTGCTGCAGCTCCCGGTCATAATCAGCCAGTGATGCCTTCAGGAATGACAAAATCCCCGGGGAGCCCCGGTCATTTCCCGTGATTCCGGTTGATGATGTACTTAAATCATTCAGGCGTTCGAGGTCAGCGGTAATCAGCATGACCCTGTTATCAAGAATCCGGGCAAGGTCACCATGGCCCCGGGCTATGGCCTGCTGCATTTTTTTCCGGAGGATTTTTAACAGCCATCGTTTATTTCTCTGGTTCTTCCTGATCAGCCCTTCCGCTGAATTCTGCTCCGGATACTCCTTGTCGTCGTAGACAAGGATCAGTGGCTCAGGCCCGGCATCGAAAGAGTAATGAGTGTTGTCATTATTATTATCATCTTCGTCACCACTACTCCCGGCAGCCACCAGACCAGCAGTGACAATACCTGCAATATCCTCCAGGGCTTCAGTATCCAATAGTGCGAGATAGCTTTGCGTCTGGATGTTGATCAGCTTTTCGTACAGAGAATCCAGACTGGTATTCCGGAGGCCATCGCTCCGGGTAATAACTACCCGCATAGCGGCATCGCTGACAGAAACAACGGCGGCAGGATAAGACGGTCTTTTAACAAGTTTCTGCCAATTAGCAATCGCCAGCTCCAACTCTCCCTCAAGTTTGTCTCTTTTTCTGTCGTTCGCTTCCCCGGAAAAAGAATCATCAGGAATCAAACTGTTTTTTAACAATGTTTTTAAAACGGATGCCTGAGAAGGTAATTCCTCCAGCCACTGGTTTTTGTGGCTCCCAACATCTCCGGGTCTGGCTGGAAAAACAGTACTGTCGCCCCCGCTTTTTCCGGCATATGAAAAAACGATTGACAGAAAATAGAAAACAGAACTGGCAGAGGATAGAGAAAAAAACGTTCTGTTATCGTCAACCGTTTTAAAACACGCCCGACGACTGTCTGTTAAAAACGCCTTTTCCGAAAAAACCGAAGTAAAACCGTTGACGGGTTCACAAGTAATACCGCCGGTGTCAGCAAAAAGCAGGGAACTAGTAAACAGGGAGAGAATAAAAAGCCGTGAAAAGATTGCCTGCAAGAGTTGTGAATAATTTTGCACGACTTAGCCTACCTACATAGGTTTGATATTAAAAAAGCCTTGCCCATGGCTGTAGTCCCTGAATAGCAATGAGCCTGGCTTGATGTTGGGTTTTGGGTTGAGCTTTTTAAGGCGGATGATTTCGGCCTCCAGAACTTCTATCCGAGCCTGCAACTGAACGTTTTGCTCCATGAGCTGAGCAATTTGCCTTTGCTGCCGGGTAATCAGCTCCTGTTGCTTGACTATGTATTCAAGCAGGCTGGGGGAAAGATTTTCAGGAGGCAAAGTAATCATGGGTTTGGAGGTTAGACAACAAGCTCAGGTTTTGCCTTTTCATGTACCGGCTTTTTACAAAATCGTCGTAAATCCTCGCCCAATGCGGGCGGGGATATAAGACGGGAAGGCGCAGAGCCTTCCGCCATCAATCTGGTGTACTCTGGCTATTAACGTAGTCCTTCAGAGTCTCGATAGTTGCACCGCCAGCACTGCAAGCAAAGTAAGACCTTGACCACATTAAGCCTGCTTTGCTCTGAGCAGTAAGGTGGGTATTGAGCATTCGCAACCGTCTTGATGATGTTGATTTGAGATTATTTACCATGACACTGATAGCCAGTTTTGGTGGGTAGGCCACCAACAGGTGTACGTGATCTTTTTCGCCATCCATTTCAAGTAACTGGCATTCCAGTTTTTCACATGCACTCTCGAACGACTCCCGTAACTGCTTGATCATATAGCCATCAAAAAGCTTTCGCCTGTACTTTGTCGTGAACACCAAATGAACAACCAGCTTGGTAACGCTATGTCGTTTGCGAAGATACCCTTTAAGCAAATCTTTATTGTGTGCGCTCACTTGAAAACCTCTTTCAAATACCTGTAATATAAACTTTATATTAATGAGCACTGAAATAACGTTCCATGCTGAGAGCCACCAAAGTACGAATCTATCCAACATCAGAGCAGGCGGAATTTCTCGACCGTCAGTTTGATGCTGTGCGGTTCGTATGGAACAAGGCCCTGGCTATTAAGGTTCATTATTACAAGGTTCGTGGGCAGAGCCTTTCTCCCAAAAAACACCTGAAGCCCTTGCTGGCAAAAGCCAAGAAAAGCCGAAAGTACTCATGGCTGAAAAACGCTGACTCTATTGCACTGCAACAGGCCACTATCAATCTGGATACGGCCTTTCAAAACTTTTTCAATCCCAAATTGCAGGCAAGATTTCCTCGCTTCAAGAAAAAGCATGGCAAGCAAAGTAGCTACCATTGTACGTCTGTCTCTGTGGGCGATAACTGGATAAAAATCCCCAAGTGCAAGCCCATAAGGGCTAAAGTGCATCGTGAAATAGTGGGTAAGGTGAAGTCTATCACCCTGAGCAGAACGCTAACCGGCAAGTATTTTGCCTCCATATTGGCTGATGATACCCAGGAACAACCAAAACAGATTGATAATCTTGAAGCTAATCAGGTTGTCGGTGTTGATATGGGGATTACTGGTCTGGCTATCACCAGTACCGGCCATAAGACTGGCAATCCTCGCTTTCTGAAAAAAGCACAACGTAACCTGAAAAGAAAACAACAGGCTCTATCTCGCTGCAAGAAAGGCTCAAAAGGTAGGCACAAAGCCCGTTTATTGGTGGCAAAGGCGCATGAGCGTGTAGCCTTTGCCCGTAATGATTTTCAGCATAAGCTATCAAAACAACTCATCGACGAAAACCAAGCGGTGATTGTGGAGGCACTGAAAGTTAAAAACATGCTCAAGAACAAGCGTCTTGCTCGTTCTATTGCTGATGCTGGCTGGCATTCACTGATAACCAAACTCGAATACAAGGCAAAGCAGGAAGGTAAACATCTGGTGAAGATAGACCAGTGGTTTGCATCCTCTAAAACTTGCTCAGTCTGCGATTTGAAACAGGAAAAAATGCCATTGAGAATCCGATCATGGGAGTGTAGCTGTGGTGCTATCCATGACCGGGATATTAATGCAGCTCGCAATATCAAGAAGCAAGGCATATTGAAATTAAAGGCGGAAGGACTGTCCGTTTCTGCTGATGGAGGCTTGCGTAAATCCGGCAGACTGTCGGTTGCTGCCTAAGAAATCAGAAGCCTCACCCGATAGGGTGGGGAGCAGTCACTTATTTTCAGGAAAAGTTCCTCACTGCTCAGCATGTTGCTCCAAAGCCCAAAGCACATGCTCCCGCACCAGTAATACTTACAGTTCTTTATTCATAGGCTTACTTTTTCAGGGAATGGCCGGAGCAGAGTGATTTTTGATTACCCCTGCTACGCTCTGAGCCTTTGTCTTCCGGCCTTTCGTGCTTAAGTCAGTGCCATTGGGTCACAGAGGTTCAAACAAATAGTTTTTCATAGGGGTGGGCAGGGGCAGAGAGTAGATCACCTTCTTCAGTGATTGATCAGCGTTGGCCGGATTATTGATCAGCAGAGTACGAATGGCGTTACGGGCTTGTAAACACAGAGATTTTGTTTGTCCTGGCATTAAGGCATGATTTTTGGCCGCCTCGACAATCTCGACGGTCCTGCCATGTCCGTCGGAAATTGCCAGCTCATGCATTTCTGATGACAGGCTGGGCTGGGCACCGTTGGCCAGCAGGGTTTTGACGACCTCGTTATGCCCTTTGGAAGCAGCCAGATCCAGAGCTTTTTGTAACTGGCTGGGCTGGACACCGTAGGCCAGCAGGGTATTGACGATTTTGATATATCCTTTTGAGGCTGCCGACTCCAGAGCTTTTGGCGAATCGCTGGGCTTGGCACCTCTGTCCAGCAGAGCGTTGACGATATTGAGATGTCCATTTGAGGCTGCTTTCTCCAGAGCTATTGGGCACTTGTTGGGCTTGACACCTTTGTTCAGCAGAACGTTGACGATATCGAGATGTCCATTTGAGGCTGCAAACCACAGTTCTTTTATTAACTTGTCAGGATTGGCCTCTTTGTTCAGCAGAGCGTTGAAGATATCGATATGTCTTTTTGAGATTGCGTTCTTCATAGCCCTTGGCGACTCTCTAAGCTTGGCACCCTTGTCCAGCAGAGCGTTGACGATATCGATATGTCCATTTTTAGCTGCCGACTCCAGAGCTTCTGGCGAATCGCTGGGCTTGGCTCCTTTGTCCAGCAGAGCTTTGACGATCTCGGTATGTCCATCTAAGGCTGCCCACTCCAGAGCTCTTGGGCACTTGCTGGGATCTGCACCGTTTTTCAGCAGAATTTTGACGATCTCGGTATGTCCATTTAAAGCTGCCCACCCCAGAGCTTTTGGCGAATCGTTGGGATGAGCACCTCGGGACAGAAGGTATTCAACGACTTGGGTATTACCACATCTAGCCCAAAACACCAGAACATTTGACGAGCAGCGCCTGACATTAAACATATAATTTCTCCCTAATTGGTTTTAGAAGTGTCAGGTTTGTCACTTATTTTCAGGAAAAGTTCCTCACTGCTCAGAATGTTGCTCCAAAGCCGAAAGCACATGCTCCCGCACCAGTAATACTTACAGTTCTTTATTTATAGGTTTACTTTTTCAGGGAATGACCGGAGCAGAGTGATTTTTGATTACCCCTGCTACGCTCTGAGCCTTTGTCTTCCGGCCTTTCGTGCTTAAGTCAGTGCCATTGGGTCACAGAGCTTCAAACAAATAGTTTTTCATCGGGGTGGGCAGGGGCAGAGAGTAGATCACCTTCTTCAGTGATTGATCAGCGTTGGCCGGATTATTGATCAGCAGAGTACGAATGGCGTTACGGGCTTGTAAACACAGAGATTTTGTTTGTCCTGGCATTAAGGCATGATTTTTGGCCGCCTCGACAATCTCGACGGTCCTGCCATGTCCGTCGGAAATTGCCAGCTCATGCATTTCTGATGACAGGCTGGGCTGGGCACCGTTGGCCAGCAGGGTTTTGACGACCTCGTTATGCCCTTTGGAAGCAGCCAGATCCAGAGCTTTTTGTAACTGGCTGGGCTGGACACCGTAGGCCAGCAGGGTATTGACGATTTTGATATATCCTTTTGAGGCTGCCGACTCCAGAGCTTTTGGCGAATCGCTGGGCTTGGCACCTCTGTCCAGCAGAGCGTTGACGATATCGAGATGTCCCTTTGAAGCTGCCTCCTCCAGAGCTTTTGGCGACTCGCTGGGCTTGGCACCGTTTTTCAGCAGAATGTTGACGATCCCGGTATGTCCATTTAAAGCTGCCGACTCCAGAGCTTTTGGCGACTCGCTGGGCTTGGCGCCTCTGTCCAGCAGAGCGTTGACGATATCGAGATGTCCCTTTGAAGCTGCCTCCTCCAGAGCTTTTGGCGACTCGCTGGGCTTGGCACCGTTTTTCAGCAGAATGTTGACGATCCCGGTATGTCCATTTAAAGCTGCCTCCTCCAGAGCTTTTGGCGACTCGCTGGGCTTGGCACCGTTTTCCAGCAGAATCTTGACGATATCGAGATGTCCATTTAAAGCTGCCGACTCCAGAGCTTCTGGCGACTTGCTGGGCTGGGCACCGTTGGCCAGCAGGGTATTGACGACCTCGTTACGCCCTTTGGAAGCAGCCCGATCCAGAGCTTTTTGTAACTGGCTGGGCTGGACACCGTAGGCCAGCAGGGTATTGACGATATCGAGATGTCCATTTGAGGCTGCCCACTCCAGAGCTCCTGGCGAATCGCTGGGCTTGGCACCTCTGTCCAGCAGAGCGTTGACGATATTGAAATGTCCATTTGAGGCTGCTTTCTCCAGAGCTTTTGGCGACTCGCTGGGCTTGGCACCTCTGTCCAGCAGAGCGTTGACGATATTGAGATGTCCATTTGAGGCTGCTTTCTCCAGAGCTATTGGGCACTTGTTGGGCTTGACACCTTTGTTCAGCAGAACGTTGACGATATCGAGATGTCCATTTGAGGCTGCAAACCACAGTTCTTTTATTAACTTGTCAGGATTGGCCTCTTTGTTCAGCAGAGCGTTGAAGATATCGATATGTCTTTTTGAGATTGCGTTCTTCATAGCCCTTGGCGACTCTCTAAGCTTGGCACCCTTGTCCAGCAGAGCGTTGACGATATCGATATGTCCATTTTTAGCTGCCGACTCCAGAGCTTCTGGCGAATCGCTGGGCTTGGCTCCTTTGTCCAGCAGAGCTTTGACGATCTCGGTATGTCCATCTAAGGCTGCCAACTCCAGAGCTCTTGGGCACTTGCTGGGATCTGCACCGTTTTTCAGCAGAATTTTGACGATCTCGGTATGTCCATTTGAAGCTGCCCACTTCAGAGCTTTTGGCGAATCGTTGGGATGAACACCTCGGGACAGAAAGTATTCAACGACTTGGGTATTACCACATCTAGCCCAAAACACCAGACCATTTGACGAGCAGCGCCTGACATTAAACATATAATTTCTCCCTAATTGGTTTTAGAAGTGTCAGGTTTGTCACTTATTTTCAGGAAAAGTTCCTCACTGCTCAGAATGTTGCTCCAAAGCCGAAAGCACATGCTCCCGCACCAGTAATACTTACAGTTCTTTATTTATAGGTTTACTTTTTCAGGGAATGACCGGAGCAGAGTGATTTTTGATTACCCCTGCTACGCTCTGAGCCTTTGTCTTCCGGCCTTTCGTGCTTAAGTCAGTGCCATTGGGTCACAGAGCTTCAAACAAATAGTTTTTCATAGGGGTGGGCAGGGGCAGAGAGTAGATCACCTTCTTCAGTGATTGATCAGCGTTGGCCGGATTATTGATCAGCAGAGTACGAATGGCGTTACGGGCTTGTAAACACAGAGATTTTGTTTGTCCTGGCATTAAGGCATGATTTTTGGCCGCCTCGACAATCTCGACGGTCCTGCCATGTCCGTCGGAAATTGCCAGCTCATGCATTTCTGATGACAGGCTGGGCTGGGCACCGTTGGCCAGCAGGGTTTTGACGACCTCGTTATGCCCTTTGGAAGCAGCCAGATCCAGAGCTTTTTGTAACTGGCTGGGCTGGACACCGTAGGCCAGCAGGGTATTGACGATATCGAGATGTCCATTTGAGGCTGCCTCCTCCAGAGCTTTTGGCGAATCGCTGGGCTTGGCGCCTCTGTCCAGCAGAGCGTTGACGATATCGAGAGATCCATTTAAAGCTGCCAACTCCAGAGCTTTTGGCGACGCACTGGGCTTGGCACCGTTTTCCAGCAGAATCTTGACGATCTTGCTACGTCTATTTAAAACTGCCCACTCCAGAGCATTTGGCGACTCGCTGGGCTTGGCACCGTATTCCAGCAGAATTTTGACGATCCCGGTATGTCCGTTTAAAGCTGCCTCCTCCAGAGCTTTTGGCGACTCGCTGGGCTTGGCACCGTATTCCAGCAGAATTTTGACGATCCCGGTATGTCCGTTTAAAGCTGCCTCCTCCAGAGCTTTTGGCGACTCGCTGGGCTTGGCACCGTATTCCAGCAGAATTTTGACGATCCCGGTATGTCCGTTTAAAGCTGCCTCCTCCAGAGCTTTTGGCGACTCGCTGGGCTTGGCACCGTTGGCCAGCAGGGTATTGACGACCTCGTTACGCCCTTTGGAAGCAGCCCGATCCAGAGCTTTTTGTAACTGGCTGGGCTGGACACCGTAGGCCAGCAGGGTATTGACGATATCGAGATGTCCATTTGAGGCTGCCCACTCCAGAGCTTCTGGCGAATTGCTGGGCTTGGCACCTCTGTCCAGCAGAGCGTTGACGATATTGAGATGTCCATTTGAGGCTGCCCGCGCCAGAGCTTTTGGCGACTCGCTGGGCTTGGCACCTCTGTCCAGCAGAGCGTTGACGATATTGAGATGTCCATTTGAGGCTGCTTTCTCCAGAGCTATTGGCCACTTGTTGGGCTTGACACCTTTGTTCAGCAGAACGTTGACGATATCGAGATGTCCATTTGAGGCTGCAAACCACAGTTCTTGTATTAACTTGTCAGGATTGGCCTCTTTGTTCAGCAGAGCGTTGAAGATATCGATATGTCTTTTTGAGATTGCGTTCTTCATAGCTCTTGGCGACTCTCTGAGCTTGGCACCCTTGTCCAGCAGAGCGTTGACGATATCGATATGTCCATTTTTAGCTGCCGACTCCAGAGCTTCTGGCGAATCGCTGGGCTTGGCTCCTTTGTCCAGCAGAGCTTTGACGATCTCGGTATGTCCATCTGAGGCTGCCCACTCCAGAGCTCTTGGGCACTTGCTGGGATCTGCACCGTTTTTCAGCAGAATTTTGACGATCTCGGTATGTCCATTTAAAGCTGCCCACTTCAGAGCTTTTGGCGAATCGTTGGGATGAGCACCTCGGGACAGAAAGTATTCAACGGCTTGGGTATTACCACATCTAGCCCAAAACACCAGACCATTTGACGAGCAGCGCCTGACATTAAACATATAATTTCTCCCTAATTGGTTTTAGAAGTGTCAGGTTTGTCACTTATTTTCAGGAAAAGTTCCTCACTGCTCAGAATGTTGCTCCAAAGCCCAAAGCACATGCTCCCGCACCAGTAATACTTACAGTTCTTTATTCATAGGTTTACTTTTTCAGGGAATGACCGGAGCAGAGTGATTTTTGATTACCTCTGCTACGCTCTGAGCCTTTGTCTTCCGGCCTTTCGTGCTTAAGTCAGTGCCATTGGGTCACAGAGCTTCAAACAAATAGTTTTTCATCGGGGTGGGCAGGGGCAGAGAGTAGATCGCCTTCTTCAGTGATTGATCAGCATTGGCCGGATTATTGATCAGCAGAGTACGAATGGCGTTACGGGCTTGTAAACACAGAGATTTTGCTTGTCCTGGCATTAAGGCATGATTTTTGGCCGCCTCGACAATCTCGACGGTCCTGCCATGTCCGTCGGAAATTGCCAGCTCATGCATTTCTGATGACAGGCTGGGCTGGGCACCGTTGGCCAGCAGGGTTTTGACGACCTCGTTATGCCCTTTGGAAGCAGCCAGATCCAGAGCTTTTTGTAACTGGCTGGGCTGGACACCGTAGGCCAGCAGGGTATTGACGATATCGAGATGTCCATTTGAGGCTGCCCACTCCAGAGCTCCTGGCGAATTGCTGGGCTTGGCACCTCTGTCCAGCAGAGCGTTGACGATATCGAGATGTCCATTTGAGGCTGCCTGCGCCAGAGCTTTTGGCGACTCGCTGGGCTTGGCACCTCTGTCCAGCAGAGCGTTGACGATATTGAGATGTCCATTTGAGGCTGCCCACTCCAGAGCTTTTGGCGAATCGCTGAGCTTGGCACCGTTTTTCAGCAGAATGTTGACTATCTCGGTATGTCCATTTAAAGCTGCCAACTCCAGAGCTTTTGGCGACTCGCTGGGCTTGGCACCGTTTTCCAGCAGAATGTTGACGATCTCGGTACGTCCATTCAAAGCTGCCGACTTCAGAGCTTTTGGCAACTCGCTGGGCTTGGCACCGTTTTCCAGCAGAATGTTGACGATCTCGGTACGTCCGTTTAAAGCTGCCGACTTCAGAGCTTTTGGCGACTCGCTGGGCTTGGCACCGTTTTTCAGCAGAATTTTGACGATCTCGGTATGTCCCCTTGCAGCTGCCTCCTCCAGAGCTTTTGGCGACTCGCTGGGCTTGGCACCGTTTTTCAGCAGAATTTTGACGATCTCGGTATGTCCCCTTGAAGCTGCCTCCTTCAGAGCTTGTGGCGAATAGTAGAGATCAACACCTCGGGACATAAAGTATTCAACGACTTGGGTATTACCGTCTCTAGTCGCATCCACCAGACCCGTTATCGAGCCGAGCTTGACAGGAACCATATAATTTCTACCTAATTGGTTTTAGAAGTGTCAGGTTTGTCACTTATTTTCAGGAAAAGTTCCTCACTGCTCAGAATGTTGCTCCAAAGCCCAAAGCACATGCTCCCGCACCAGTAATACTTACAGTTCTTTATTTATAGGTTTACTTTTTCAGGGAATGGCCGGAGCAGAGTGATTTTTGATTACCTCTGCTACGCTCTGAGCCTTTGTCTTCCGGCCTTTCGTACTTAAGTCAGTGCCATTGGGTCACAGAGCTTCAAACAAATAGTTTTTCACAGGGGTGGGCAGGGGCAGAGAGTAGATCACCTTCTTCAGTGATTGATCAGCGTTGGCCGGATTATTGATCAGCAGAGTACGAATGGCGTTACGGGCTTGTAAACACAGAGATTTTGCTTGTCCTGGCATTAAGGCATGATTTTTGGCAGTCTCGACAATCTGGACGGTCCTGCCATGTCCGTCGGACATTGCCAGCTCATGCATTTCTGATGACAGGCAGGGCTGGGCACCGTTGGCCAGCAGGGTTTTGACGACCTCGTTATGCCCATTGGAAGCAGCCAGATCCAGAGCTTTTTGTAACTGGCTGGGCTGGACACCGTAGGCCAGCAGGGTATTGACGATATCGAGATGTCCATTTAAGGCTGCCTCCTCCAGAGCTTTTGGCGAATCGCTGGGCTTGGCACCTCTGTCCAGCAGAGCGTTGACGATATCGAGAGATCCATTTAAAGCTGCCAACTCCAGAGCATTTGGCGACGCGCTGGGCTTGGCACCGTTTTCCAGCAGAATCTTGACGATCTTGCTACGTCTATTTAAAACTGCCCACTCCAGAGCATTTGGCGACTCGCTGGGCTTGGCACCGTATTCCAGCAGAATTTTGACGATCCCGGTATGTCCGTTTAAAGCTGCCTCCTCCAGAGCATTTGGCGACTCGCTGGGCTTGGCACCGTTTTCCAGCAGAATCTTGACGATATCGAGATGTCTATGTAAAGCTGCCCGCTCCAGAGCTTTTGGCGACTCGCTGGGCTTGGCACCGTTTTCCAGCAGAATCTTGACGATCTCGATATGTCCTCTTGAAGCTGCCCCCTCCAGAGCTTCTGGCGACTTGCTGGGCTTGACACCTTTGTTCAGCAAAATGTTGACGATCTTGGTACGTCCAAATTCGGCTGCAACCTCCAGTTCTTGTGATAAGTTGCCAGGCTCGGCCTCTTTGTCCAGCAGAGCGTAGAAGATATTCTTATGGTTGTTTGAGATTGCGTTCCTCATAGCTCTTGGCGACTCGCTGAGCTTGGCACCTTTTTCCAGCAGAGCGTTGACGATCTCGGTACGTCCATTTAAAGCTGCCAACTCCAGAGCTTTTGGCGACTCGCTGGGCTTGGCACCGTTTTTCAGCAGAATTTTGACGATCTCGGTATGTCCCCTTGAAGCTGCCTCCTTCAGAGCTTTTGGCGACTCGCTGGGCTTGGCACCGTTTTCCAGCAGAATGTTGACGATCTCGGTACGTCCGTTTAAAGCTGCCGACTTCAGAGCTTTTGGCGACTCGCTGGGCTTGGCACCGTTTTTCAGCAGAATTTTGACGATCTCGGTATGTCCCCTTGCAGCTGCCTCCTCCAGAGCTTTTGGCGACTCGCTGGGCTTGGCACCGTTTTTCAGCAGAATTTTGACGATCTCGGTATGTCCCCTTGAAGCTGCCTCCTTCAGAGCTTGTGGCGAATAGTAGAGATCAACACCTCGGGACATAAAGTATTCAACGACTTGGGTATTACCGTCTCTAGTCGCATCCACCAGACCCGTTATCGAGCCGAGCTTGGCAGGAACCATATAATTTCTCCCTAATTGGTTTTAGAAGTGTCAGGTTTGTCACTTATTTTCAGGAAAAGTTCCTCACTGCTCAGAATGTTGCTCCAAAGCCCAAAGCACATGCTCCCGCACCAGTAATACTTACAGTTCCTTATTTATAGGTTTACTTTTTCAGGGAATGGCCGGAGCAGAGTGATTTTTGATTACCTCTGCTACGCTCTGAGCCTTTGTCTTCCGGCCTTTCGTGCTTAAGTCAGTGCCATTGGGTCACAGAGCTTCAAACAAATAGTTTTTCATCGGGGTGGGCAGGGGCAGAGAGTAGATCACCTTCTTCAGTGATTGATCAGCGTTGGCCGGATTATTGATCAGCAGAGTACGAATGGCGTTACGGGCTTGTAAACACAGAGATTTTGTTTGTCCTGACATTAAGGCATGATTTTTGGCAGTCTCGACAATCTGGACGTTCCTGCCATGTCCGTCGGAAATTGCCAGCTTCTGCATTTCTGATGACAGGCTGGGCTGGGCACCGTTGGCCAGCAGGGTTTTGACGATCTCGTTACGTCCTATGGAAGCAGCAAAATCCAGAGCTTCTTGTAACTGGCTGGGCTGGACACCGTAGGCCAGCAGGATATTGACGATCTTGGTATGTCCTATGGAAGCAGCCTGCACTAGTGCTTTTGGCGACTCGCTGGGCCTGGCACCGTTTTCCAGCAGAATGTTGACAATATCGATATTTCCTCTAGAAACTGCCGACTCCAGAGCTTTTGGCGACTCGCTGGGCCTGGCACCGTTTTCCAGCAGAATGTTGACGATCTCGGTATGTCCGTTGGAAGCAGCCTGCACTAGTGCTTTTGGCGACTCGCTGGGCCTGGCACCGTTTTCCAGCAGGATGTTGACGATCTTGGTATGTCCGTTGGAAGCAGCCTGCGCTAGTGCTTCTGGCGACTCGCTGGGCCTGGCACCGTTTTCCAGCAGAATGTTGACGATCTCGGTATGTCCGTTGGAAGCAGCCTGCACTAGTGCTTCTGGCGACTCGCTGGGCCTGGCACCGTTTTCCAGCAGAATGTTGATGATCTCGGTATGTCCGTTGGAAGCAGCCTGCACTAGTGCTTCTGGCGACTCGCTGGGATGAATACCTCGGGACAGATTGAGTTCAACGATTTTGGTATAGCCGTATTTAGCCGCATTCTCCAGACTCTTTGCTGACGCGCCGGGCTTGAAAGGAACCATATGATTTTTCCCTAATTGGTTTTGGATGTGTCTAATTAGTCACTTATTTTCAGGAAAAGTTTCGTCACTGCTCCGTATGTTGCTCCAAAGCCCAAAGTACATGCTCCCGCACCAGTTCCGATGGATAGTCTTTTCGGGCCAGTAATGCCTGAACGACTTTATCGCTGCCAGGCGCATTGCCCAGCCCGACCGCAATGTTACGCAACCAGCACTCAAAACCTGCCCGCCGGATGGCTGAACCTGCGGTACGTTCCAGAAACTCTTCTTCTGTCCACAGAAACAGATCAGCAAGCTCCACAGAATCTAATGAGTGCCTGGGCCGAAAATCACTTTCCTGAGTCGGTTTGGCAAAACGGTTCCAGGGGCAGGCCAGCTGACAATCATCACAGCCAAAAATCCGGTTGCCCATCTTGCTGCGCAGTTCTATGGGAATGGGCCCACTGTTTTCAATGGTGAGATAGGAAATGCATTTGCGGGCGTCAATGCGGTAGGGTTCAACAATGGCACCGGTCGGGCAGTTGTCCATACAGGACGAACAGCGTCCGCAATGGTTCTTGCTGTAGGGTTCATCCACCGGCAACGGCAGATTGGTGAACAGTTCGCCCAGAAAAAAGAACGATCCGGCCTGCCGGTTGATAATCAATGAATGCTTTCCGGTCCAGCCAAGTCCCGCCAGTTGCGCCAGGGGGCGCTCCATCACCGGGGCGCTATCGACAAAAGCCCGGTAACCGTGTTCGCCAACGGCAGCTTCAATCCTTTTTCCCAGCTGGGTCAGGCGTTTGCGGATCAGCTTATGATAATCACGTCCGAGTGCATAGCGGGACACATAGGCTTTTTCTGGTTCACCAAGGATTTTTACGGTCTCTGTGTCCGCAGGCAGATAATCCATCCGTACCGAAATGATGCGAATCATACCGGGATGCAGCGATTCGGGATTGAAACGGAGGTCCTGGTTCCGCTCCATATAATCCAGGTCACCATTGAAGCCCAGGGCCAGCCACTCCTTGAAGTGTTGCTGGTCCTGTTCGGGTACTTTACCTTCAGATATGCCCACTGCCTGAAAACCCAGCTCCCGCCCCCACTGACGAATCTGGTCGGCCAGCCGGGCAAAGTCAATCTCTGCAGAAACCGGTTCAAGGTCTTGCTGGTCAGCTTGCTGCATAGATCGCTGGGTAAATTCTGGGTTAGCTGGGTTCTTTGACACGGATTCTTGGGGATATAATCAATTGAATACTATTTAGTGAATCGGAGTTAGCCGGTTCAGATCAAGTGCGGGGATATCCGTATGCGCCGTTTACCACAACAACTTTACACCGCTGAGCAGGTTCGTCAACTGGACAGACTGGCGATTGGCGGTGTTGCCGATCATCCGGGTATTGATGGTTTTGAACTGATGGGGCGAGCGGCAGACGCGGCATTCAGCCGCCTTTTACAGAGTTATCCACAGCTTGATCAGGATGCCGGAATGCAGGTGTTCTGTGGCGCAGGAAACAATGGCGGGGATGGTTATCTTATTGCGGCACTGGCTTCTGAACGTAGAATTTCTGTTTCTGTCACAGCGTTGAAGCATCCGGATGAACTGACAGGCGATGCCCGCAAGGCGTTTGAGTATTGCAGCAGCAAGGGTATCCGTATCGCTCTGTGGTGTGATGAGTCAGCGGTTACAGGTGAGATTCTGGTGGATGCCATGCTTGGCACAGGCTTGAGTGGTGAGGTTCGCGGGGACTACCGGCGGGCCATTGAAGCTTTAAACCATTCCGGCAAACCCGTTGTTGCCGTCGATATTCCGTCCGGGCTGTGTGCTGACACAGGCGCTGTTCTGGGAGCAGCAGTGCAGGCTGAACTGACGGTGACGTTTATTGGCACGAAACAGGGGCTGTTGACGGGTGATGGTCCTCAGCTATGCGGCACGTTGCACTTTACTGACCTGGACGTTCCTGCTGTTGTTTATAACCGGTTAAAACCGTCTTCTATACGGCTGGATAAGTCTGCTCTTAAAGAGCTGATGGCTCCTAGAAAACGAACAGCCCATAAAGGCGATTATGGTCATGTTCTTATCATTGGCGGTAATCATGGGATGCCGGGCGCGGTGATCATGGCGGCAGAGGCCGCCATAAGCTGCGGGGCGGGCAAGGTGACAGTAGCGACCCGGCCTGAGCACCTGCCTGCTCTTGCCATTCGCCGGCCAGAGGTAATGGCTGTGGGAGTTGGCAGCAGGGTAGATTTACAATCCTTACTGCATGACAAAACAGTCATTGTCGCAGGGCCTGGTATAGGTACTGACTCCTGGGCGTATGACCTTGTGGATGAGGCCCTGAATGCAGATGTGCCCGTCGTACTGGATGCTGATGCACTGAACCTGTTATCGGAGCATTCCCAATTGCGTCGGGCGCGAAAGTTTCCGATGATGCTTACTCCCCATCCGGGCGAAGCGGCCCGGTTGCTGAAAACGGATACCGGGTCCGTGCAGAAGGATCGTTTTGCCGCTGTCGCCAGTTTGTCTGCAACATACAATGCGTGTGTCGTTTTAAAAGGCGCTGGTAGCCTGATTCAGTATGAACAGCAAACCAGCCTGTGCTCTGCCGGAAATCCCGGTATGGCTGTGGCAGGTATGGGGGATGTGCTCAGTGGTGTTATCGGGGCGCTACTGGCGCAGAATCTACCAGTTTATGATGCAGCCAGACTGGGTGTCTGGCTGCATGCCAGTGGTGCAGATACGCTGGCATGGCAACAGGGTGAAACCGGTTTGCTGGCAACGGATACGATTCCTTTTATCCGGCAGCAGCTCAATGAGTTAACCGGTCAGGCAGTAAAAAATCGAGGAAGTATTGTCGCGGACGATGCACAAAGCTATGCAAGAAAAAGCGATGCGGAAACATGTACATAATAAGCAGGTAGACCTGCTGATCGATGATGAGGATGCCATGGTTCGGCTGGGGACTTCCCTGGCACTGGCTACTGAGGGTGAGGCAGTTATTTATCTCCACGGTGACCTGGGGGCAGGAAAAACAACACTCTGTCGGGGTATTCTGAAGCATTTTGGACACCAGGGAGCGGTTAAGAGCCCCACTTACACTTTAGTTGAACCCTATCGTATTAATGGTCAGCTTATTTATCATTTTGATTTGTACCGTCTGGCAGACCCTGAAGAACTGGAGTTTATTGGCGGGCGGGATTATTTTTCCGAAGCGGGCATCTGCCTGATTGAGTGGCCAGGCCGGGGAGTGGGCGCTCTGCCTGACGCCGATCTGGAAGTAAGGCTTGATTATAATTTACCAGGAAGAAAGGCGACCATCGTCGCAGGCACGACCAGGGGGGCAGTGATGCTGGCAAGGATGCAGGAGGGTAAATGTCAATAAAGCCAGGGATCCTTGGGCTATTACTCAACCGTTTCCGTCAATCAGGCTCTGAACCGAAGGCATTAAAAAACAGTCGTCGTCAGTTTGTTGCCACAGGTGCAAAGCTGGCACTGGGTCTGTCGTTACTGAAGGCAGAAATTGTTCTGGCGGCCAGTAAGGTGATCAGAGATATACGACTCTGGCGATCCCCTGATAAAACACGGTTGGTGTTTGACGTTTCGGGAGAAGTTTCCCACAACAGTTTTACCCTAAGCAATCCTAACCGGTTGGTGATTGATATCAAGGGAGCTTCTCGTGGCTCCTCCGTTTCTAAGCCCAGCCTGAAGAATACGCCGGTAAAAAACATACGGTATGGTGTTAAGAACAAAAACGACCTGCGGGTGGTTCTGGATCTGAATACCAGAGTAAAGCCGGAAAGCTTTCTGCTAAAGCCTTATGCCACATACGGCCATCGTCTGGTGATCGACCTGTTTGATACCGGCACAGCGGCACCGAAACCTGTTGTTCCACCGGCCATTGCCAAAGATCGGGATATCATTATTGCTATTGACCCCGGCCACGGTGGTGAAGACCCGGGAGCCATTGCCCATGGTGGTGGCTATGAAAAAGATATTGTTCTGCAGATTTCCCGTAAGCTGGCAAAACTCATTAATCGTGAACAGGGCTTTAAGGCGGTTCTGGTTCGAACCGGTGACTATTACATCCCCTTACGTCGGCGGACCGTCATTGCCCGTAATGCCGGCGCAGACTTGTTTGTGTCTGTCCATGCGGATGGCTTTACGGATCGCCGGGCTCATGGTGCTTCGGTATTTGCCCTGTCCCGCACGGGTGCTACGTCTGAAACGGCACGCTGGCTGGCAAAGAAAGAGAACTCTTCTGACCAGATAGGCGGCGAGGGCGGCATATCCCTGAATGATAAAGATGAGGTGTTGGCCAGCGTGCTGCTGGATTTGTCGATGACTTCAACATTGTCTGCCAGCCTTGAGGTGGGGGATAAAGTGTTGAGAAACATAGGCGGTATTAACCGCCTGCATAAGAAGCAGGTGGAACAGGCCGGTTTTGCGGTACTGAAGTCCCCGGATATTCCATCCATTCTTGTGGAAACCGGATTTATCACCAATCCGCAAGAGAGCCGCAAGCTGAAAACCCGAAGCCATCAGCAAGCCATGGCTCTGAAGATTCATAAGGGGCTAACCCATTACTTCTACAAAAAACCGCCAGTCGATACATTAGTGGCTCGACTGAAACGCGAAGGGCGCATTAACATCCGACCCGATCAGTACGTCATCCAGGCCGGTGATACGTTGTCAGAAATTGCCCAGCGTTTTGATGTGAGCCTGAACTCTCTCAAACGCGCTAACCAGATCAGCAGTGCCAGTCGTATCCGTACCGGCCAGGTGCTGGTGATTCCCAATTAAGCGTTGAAAATAATCGTTACTGTATGGGATATAGCTGCCGGATTCTCCGGCAGCTATATCCCTTCCATCCACCCAATGCAGCTTTATGGGCATGAAGCGTAAAAAAGTATCTATATTATCGGTTCCTTCTCCTGCAACCGGATATCCTCCATGCAAAGATGTCGCTGGTCGATTTTATGGATCAGGGTGAGCTTGCTTTGTTTTATTCTTTTTACTGTCATGCCTCCCATGTTGCAGGCGACAGAATATTTCAGCAGAGTTTCTCTGGCAGGCAGAGAAATAGAAAGTACAGGTAGTGTTTATATCCTGACAAACAGGCGACTGAATGAAGGCTGGCTGCAGGAACACGCAGGGATAAACGTACGTCAAGTTTCGCCCGGAACTATGCGAACCAATAATTTTCCCTATTTCACTTTCAATGGTGGCGCAGGACTAATGGACTTGGATTACACCGAATACAGCTGCCACTTAATAGACATCATTCGAGCCATTCTTCTGGTTGGGGCTGATGGTCACTTTCGCCCACGAACAATATCGGCGGCCTCTGAGCCCCTGAGAGAAGGGCAGCTGGATTTATTTATTGAGGTAAACCAGCTGGACCAGCTGGGAGAACGTTTGTCTTCCGCAGGAGCGTGGGTGGGAGCGTTACGCCGTCAAAGAGTAATAACGGGCTGGCAATTCATGGGACTTGTTTTTCGTGATGAAGGCAGGGTTTATATCAGGATCAGGGTTACAACAGAGAGTCAGGCCACTGTTTTTAACTCCTTCAGAAGTAATTATCCCCGGCAGCTAATCCGCTACCTGCGAGTGGGAGGAGTAGCGGAGTATATTCCTGCATCAGTAAGTGACCCGGTTTATAATGCGTTTGATATTTCTGAAGTTAGTACCTGTTACGCTGATATAGTCCGCACTGAACTGGGCTCTCGGGGTCTGCTCTCCATAAGGCCGGGGCAAGGGGTTAACCCTGGTGACTATCAGGCTGGCTCTTATATTGTTCGTTTTAATATTGGGTCAGCTGCTGACCTCTATTCATATCAATGGGCTGGGCGTATTTCGAATTTTTTATCTTCTGCCAATGAAAATCATCCGCATATCGCCTGGGATTTTGTGCGGATAGACGGCAGGCGGCTTTCAGTAAATGCTCCGCCTCTGGTGCTGACATTCAGAATGACGGTTTATGGAAATTTCGATGATCCAGAGTCTGTATTGTTATCCACTTTTGCAGGAAGAGAGTATGCCTCAGATATCAGACCCTGGGACACCATAAATGTCATCTGGGTGCAAGGTGAAAGACCACCAGGCTGTATGGCTGGAATTTCACGGCGAGCCTTGCGATTATTTAACAGACGAAACCGTACAGAAAATGCTGATCCTGCTGAAACAGACCGGCTGTTAACCAATCCGAACAGGAATACCGTTCGCAGGGGTGTCATTCTATTGCCGGGAAACTGTCAAACGAATTAACCTTTTTTGCCGTGTTCGTCGGTCATTTTCTGAAGACTTTGATTTAATCCGGAATAACACTGAAACATGAAGCCAATCCGCCTGCTGGACAACCGCCTTGCCAACCAGATCGCTGCCGGAGAGGTGGTTGAACGCCCGGCCTCCGTTGTTAAAGAGTTGCTGGAAAACAGTCTGGACGCAGGTGCAAAACGGGTAACGGTTGAAGTGGAGAGTGGTGGCGTGAAGCTGATCCGTATCCGCGATGACGGTCACGGGATTGGTAAAAATGATCTTGCGCTGGCATTGTCCCGCCATGCCACCAGTAAAATCTCTGAACTGGAAGATCTGGAAGGCGTGGCAACCCTGGGTTTTCGTGGTGAAGCCCTGGCCTCCATCAGTTCTGTTGCAAGGCTGACGCTGACATCGAATTCAGAGGGGCAGGAGTCCGGCTGGCAGGTTCGTACCGAAGGACGGGATATGGATGCCATTGTAAACCCGGCTCCGCATCCTGTTGGCACCACGCTGGAAGTCAAAGACCTGTTTTTCAATACACCGGCCCGGCGTAAATTTCTACGTACTGAAAAAACCGAATTTTCTCATTTGGAAGAAGTGGTAAAGCGTCTGGCACTGTCCCGCTTTGATGTGGGTTTTACCCTGCGGCATAACCAGCGTAGCATTCACCAGCTGCGTCCGGCGACCACTCAGGCCGAGAAAGACCGGCGGGTTGCTTCGTTGTGCAGCCCTAAATTCATTGAGAATGCTGTTATTGTGGATGTTGAGGCATCGGGTCTGAAGCTCTGGGGCTGGGTTGGGCTGCCAACCTTCTCCCGTTCCAGCGCCGACTTGCAGTATTTCTTCGTCAACGGTCGTGTGATCAGGGATAAGCTGGTCGCTCATGCGGTTCGACAGGCTTACCGTGATGTGCTGTACAGCGGTCGTCACCCAACGTTTGTTCTGTACCTTGAGCTGGACCCGTCCATGGTCGATGTCAATGTGCACCCGACCAAGCACGAAGTCCGTTTTCGTGACGGGCGAACCGTGCATAACTTTCTGTTCAGTACTTTGCACCGGGCTCTGGGAGAAGTAACACCCGATGCGCAACTGCCTCCCTCCACCTTGACCCAGACCCAACCACAGGCGACTGGCGTCGAAGCGGGAGAGTTTCAGAGACAGGAGAATATCTCCCTGACAACCGCCCCCAAACCTTCCGGGCAGGCAGGCTTTGCTTCCACTGGCTCATCGGCAGGGGGCGGAGGCTTTAACCGGACTATTGAACGCGCGCCAGATTCGGCGCAAATCCAGAAGCATCTACAGGCTTACAGCGAGCTGTATTCTGCTGCTGCAACCCCTGCGGCAGTGAGTGCATCATCCCGGCCCGCTGCGGTAGGTGAGTCAGCTGTGCCGGATTACGTGCCTGCTGCAACCCGTCCAGCCGTTACCGATGTCAATGACCCTCTGCCTGCGTCTGATGCCCCGGGTATGCCGCCACTGGGTTTTGCCGTGGCGCAGCTGAAAGGTATTTATATCCTGTCTGAAAATGAACAGGGCATGGTGCTGGTGGATATGCACGCCGCCCATGAGCGCATCACTTATGAACGCATGAAGGTCGCCTGGCATGCTGATGGCATAAAAGCTCAACCCTTACTGGTGCCAAAATCTATAGCGGTCAGTGACCGGGAAGCTGACACTGCCGAAGAGTTTACGGGTTACTTTGAAAAGCTGGGGTTAGCGCTTGAACGCATGGGGCCGGAAACGCTGCTGGTGCGTCAGGTGCCGGTCATGTTGCAGAATGCCGACGTGGATAAGCTGGTGCGTGATGTGCTGGCTGACCTGTCACAGCATGGTGATAGTGACCGGGTTGAATCCCAGATCAATGAAATCCTTGCCACCATGGCCTGCCATGGCTCGGTAAGGGCGAATCGTCGTTTATCTATCGAGGAGATGAATGCGCTACTGCGAGACATGGAGCAGACGGAACGCAGTGGTCAGTGTAACCATGGACGCCCAACCTGGACTATGCTGACAATGGATCAGCTGGATAAGCTGTTTTTGCGGGGACGATAACTTTCAACAGCGCATTTAATAGCCAAAGGGACTCAACGGATGAAAAAGGCCTGTGCGTTTTTTTTACTCATTGTGATGTTGTTATTCCTATCAGTGCCGGAAAACAATCCACGTATCCGGCTGCAGTCCCAGTCACTGATTCGTGAGCCAGTCGCTGAAGTGTGGCAACAGCTGTCTGACTTGCCGCAGGTACAACACTACGTTCCGTTTGTTAACGACAGTGAGATCACGACGGATCAGAAAACGGGCGAAGGTGTTCAGCGTATTGCCTGGCTGGAAAACCAGGGGACAGTACAGGAACAAGTGATTGAGTGGGATGATGGACAGGGCTATGTGCTCCGGCTTAACGACGTTTCGTTTTTTCTCCCGTTTCACGACATGGAAACACGTTATCGTATTGAACCGGATGATGAGCAGGGACTGCAAACGGGTTTGGCGATTACCCTCACTGTTCGCCCCCGCTTTGGATTGCTGGGGAAGTGGCTTCTGACTCCATGGATTACGCCTCGCCTCCAGCAGCAGCTGGATGAGCTGGCTGATGGGGTGAAGTATTGTCTTGAGACAGGATTGTCAGTATCTGAATGAACCTGTTAATACTATCTGGATCGAAGTTTCGGTTGTGGGCTACAGAGATTGTATTGACATCCCTCCGCACCTGATTGGGGGACAGTCACTGCTGCGTTTTATTGGGTTTGACATCATTTTCTGTGTATTTTTTTTGGTCAACAGACTGAAAGTGGTATCAGTATTAGATCATGGCTCTGGCTATGAGTCTGGATCAGAATCTGAGCCTTGATCAGGATCAGGATCAGGATCGGAATCAGGGTTTGAGTCTGAACTTGAATCTAACTCTGTATCACTGTAGCTGTAGGGAGACATAGGTTCGGCTTCTGAGAAGAAATAACGCCACGGGTTAGCCTTGGAAGCATTAAAAATTATTCTTTCCATGCGAGTATTCAAAGCAGAGAGTAGCAGGTCTTTGCCCGCCTTTTTGTCTTTATTGTACAGATGGGAAAGATAGTTTTTCTTATTCCTGGTGGTTTTGAGGCTAGTTATCAGTATTTTTATCTGATCATCAGTGAGATTGTTGATAAGTGAATCCCAGTTCGGAGCCAGTATCAAGTGAGTTGCCTTTGGACGATCGACATCCTGATCATTTGGGTGTGGAGTGCTCAGGAATCCGAAGCCTACGGCAGTAATGCTATTCCATTTGCAGTCTTCATCGGTAATAGCCAGTAAAAAGCAAGATCTGCCCGCTGGAGTATAAGCACCGTCTCCGGATATAAGTTTGTAGGCATTTCTGTTATAGGGAAGATTAAATTGATATTCATTTAAACCTTTCCAGTGAATAGTTGTTTGAGAGCGCTTTACAGTGAGAGCACTATATTCATAGCTGCCTCTCCAGAGATTAGAATACTCAAGATTCAACTCCTCTCTGTAGTGGCTGGGGCTCTTCTGCTTTTGTAATGACTTATTCGTAATATGATTCAAAATATTGATTAAAAAGTTCAGGCCATCTGTTTTATTTTCATGAATATAGTCTTTCAAACTTTTCGATTTTGATTTTTTGACTTTTAAGTGAGCAACCAGATTATTCATTGTTTGCTCATCCAGGCTTGTTATTAATGAATTCCAGTTGTTGGCCAGGAGCAAATCGGCATCTTTGAGATGACGGGTCAGATACGATAGTCCAAAACCGTGATGGTTCTGTAAAGAATGCAGATACCCGACTGCCCGCACAGTGGGCGTACCATTTGACATACTGGATGTTGCTGCATAATCACTGTTTTCAGCAATAGCGAAAAAAATATGATAATCCTCATGAACTTTATAGGGCTCATGGCTATCATAGTATCCCTGATTAGTCCCTCTATCGAAGGAGATAATATGGTAGGTTTGCTTACTGGTAAGGGGGCATCTAAACTCTCCTGTACCCCACTCCTCAGGCACGCCATGACTGGCTATTTTGCTCGGCGCATAATACAAAAGGTCAAGACCGGTATGTCCCTTAATCTTTGATGTGTCGTACTCTGTTGCGGGAAAAAACAATTTCTCCAGATGGTGAAAGTGTTTGTGTAGATATTTATTTCTACGTATAACGGTTAAAAATGACCACTGAGAAGAAAAGCCATCAATATGCCTGAAGATATTTTCAGCTACCTGGTTTATGACTGCGTTATAAAAATCAGGATCATCTCTGGTTGCAACGACCGCACCGGCACCACTCGCCTCGAGTGGATCAAACTCCACTGCTTCAGGGGAGGTTGTTTGTGATTTCTTGTACCTACAGGGTTCATTGTTGCAAAGTGGGCAGAGTTTCCCATGAGTATGTACACATTTTCTTTTTTCAGGAGGTTCGTCCTCACCCTTATCCTCGTTATTTATTTTATTAGAACTCCCTGGTTGCTGCTGGCCTGATCCGGAAATGACTGAACGGCTTCGCAGAACCTCCCGGGTTATGGAGGGGGAACCTTCATATTGTCTTTTTTTGTTATTATTTGGTATCTGCCTGCCGTCGTATTGATTTGAAAGGAAAGCCCGAAAGGTTTCCTGAAGTATCGAAAGACCGGTCAGGTAAGCAGGTAATACACCCATGTTAGATTGACAAAGTCTTTTGCTGGCACCAGCGCAGGATAGTGGGCTGGCGAACACCAATTCATGGGTAAAGCAGGCACCGTTCAGAAAAATGGAAATGCTCAGAAACGCATTAAATATGAACATGTTTTTTTAACCACTACAGCTTGATGGTTCTTTACATAAAAACAGAATCTACAGTTAAGTTGGTCAGACCTTATTTGCCAAGTCTGCCCATTGCATGACACACCAAAAATGCGGGTCACGAATCAGATGCTCTGATTTCGTATGTTCCACGATCAGAAAATGAAAAAGGCCTGTGCGTTTTTTTACTCATTGTGATGTTGTTATTCCTATCAGTGCCGGAAAACAATCCACGTATCCGGCTGCACTCCCAGTCACTGATTCGGGAGCCAGTCGCTGAAGTGTGGCAACAGCTATCTGACTTGCCGCAGGTACAACATTACGTTCCGTTTGTTAACGGCAGTGACATCACGACGGATCAGAAAACGGGCGAAGGTGTTCAGCGTATTGCCTGGCTGGAAAACCAGGGGACAGTACAGGAACAAGTGATTGAGTGGGATGATGGACAGGGCTATGTGCTTCGGCTTAACGACGTTTCGTTTTTTCTCCCGTTTCACGGCATGGAAACACGTTATCGTATGGAACCGGATGATGAGCAGGGACCGCACGGGTTTGGCGATTACCCTCACTGTTCACCCCCGCTTTGGATTGCCGGGGAAGTATTTTCTTAAGACAGGGTTGTCAGTGTCTGAATGAACCTGTTAATACCTGTCGGCTTGAAGTTTCAGTAATGGGTTATAAAGGTTGTAATAAATCAGAAAATTTTGCATGACGGCAAGTCTTTCTCTTTTAAGCATCTGCGCAGGCTTGTCGTTTGATTGCCAGAAATCATACACAGCAGCAAACCAGACAACCGCTCTGATAATGTCATCATTGGGTATTGCACGATATTCGGGTGCAGAATATTTCCTTATAAACAAAATTTCCCTGAAATATTTTTCAAGGCTTTTTTGATTGTGCAGATCCGGCAATATTGGCTTCTCAGGATCTTCTGCTTCATGGGTTGTAATAAACAGCGACAGCTTAAGAATGCTCATGATATTCAAATCGCCTTTGAAAAATAGCCTTCCCTCGTTAAACACCAATTTTTTGAAATTAAGGATTGATTTTGTGGTGTTAAAGGGTTCTCGCAAGCCTTTATGTTGAGCGGTAAGAGTTGCGTGTTGTTCATCGTGCCCGAAGAAAGCATAAGGAGACTGGTTCTCTCCATCAGCTTTAGCTATATAGCTTGAGGTAAGACCCAGAGGATAAAGCCTCAGGTGGCAGAATCCTACAAAGTCACTGATGCTTAAAGGCTCAAAACCGGGTAGTAGTAAAATGTCTGTTTGTTCGGCAAGTTCCATTAACCCTAATGAGGGGGGCATATTGTAAAGCGCGGTGTAAGATGGTTGTTCATATTCTCCAGGCAAAGTACGAGAGAGCAGCGTTAAATAGTTTAATCGTTGTATTTCATCCACGTGTCTTATTACGGAAAGGTTATACAAGAGCGCAAGTTTTTCAGACAGTTTAATAGTTTCTAGATATTCAGGCTGGTTGGTATCAACCTTGCCTAGGTCAGATTGAAGCTGATTATAAGCGTTACGTTCGTCGTTTTTGAGTTCCTCACGGAACTGTTTGCCATCGAGTATATGTTGAGTAAACCCCTTCAGATTCTGAAGAGTTATTTTTAATGCTTTTGTTTTATAGGGTTTGCCATCAATTTCTGCGGACTTTCTTTCTTCTAATTCGTTGTCAAACCAGCTAAGGCTCTCTTTTTCGTTCTGGTAAATACCCTTTATGTCCGGGTCATGAATGATTTCATACTCAACAGGCGGCTTTAACTGTTCTTGAATGTCAGCCCTGGCCAGTGATATGAAAAACACGGTTAACATGGCTGCGATTTTTATGAATTTTTCCATGCCGATACCCTTTTCTTCCAGGTTGTAAGTTGAAGTTTTAGATAAGAAAAAAGTGAGATAGTTCCTTTTATATTCCAGCTGTCATGGGAACCTCCGAGCTGTCTATCGGTCTAAGCCACAACTGCCGCTGATGGTTGCTTTCGGGTAAACTCCGGCTTTTTTCTTACACGACTGACTCCCTACTTCCAGAGATTTATGGCGATCGATATCAACAATCCAGCTGAACTGCCCCCGGCTATTTGCCTGATGGGGCCAACAGCGTCTGGCAAAACGGATCTGGCGATTCGTTTATCTGAGGTTCTGCCCTGTGAACTGATCAGCGTCGATTCCGCGCTGGTCTACAAAGGCATGGATATCGGAACCGCTAAACCGACGGCGGAAGAACAGGCTCGCGCGCCCCACCGCCTGATTGATATCAAAGACCCTTCCGAACCCTATTCGGCTGCAATGTTTCGTGAGGATGCCCTGGTTGAAATGGCTGACATTACCGCCCGTGGCAAAATCCCGTTGCTGGTTGGCGGCACCATGCTGTATTTCAAAATATTGCGGGATGGCATTGCAGAGCTGCCTTCAGCAGACCCGGAAGTGCGGGAACGCATTCTTCTGGAAGCCGCAGAGAAAGGCTGGCCAGAACTGCACAAGCGTTTGCAGGGCGTTGACCCGGTAACGGCAGAGCGCTTAAAGCCAAGGGATGCCCAGCGCATTCAGCGAGCGCTGGAGGTCTACGAAACAACCGGCAAACCGCTTTCAGTCTGGCACCGGGAGCAGGAAGATCAGCGTTTACCTTATCGACTGGTTAATCTCGCTATTGCTCCGCAGGAACGCTCTGTTCTGCATGAACGGATTAAAACCCGTTTTGAGCAGATGATTCAGAACAATTTTGAGGAAGAGGTTCGTGGATTATACGCACGGGGTGATCTCGACCCGTCACTGCCAGCCATTCGTGCGGTGGGGTATCGCCAGATGTGGAGTTATCTTGAAGGTGAAATGGACTTCAATGAAATGATTGAACGGGGCATTATTGCGACCCGTCAGTTAGCCAAAAGACAGCTGACATGGCTGCGTGGCTGGTCAGATGTTGAGTGGCTGGACAGTTTATCGCCAGAGTTGCTCGATGATGCCTTGAAAGTGCTGAAAAGTGATCGCATATATTAGATACTGATACGATTCCTTGTTCGCACTGATGCCGCAAATGGTCACAGAATGAACGGTTCCCTGGCGGATTGGTACGTAAGAACCTGCAATACTTTCTGCAGGTCCGGTTTGAGTAGCTAGTATTACCTATTGAAGGCGGTGTGGGGCATCGCTTACTGTTGCTCAGCATTTTTCTGGGCTGTACACAGATTGAACAATCAGGTACTGGCACTGCCGGTCGAGCGAATGGCTCACCTAAAAGTGAAACAAGGCTATTCAAAATCCGAGAATTAATAAGGAGTACAGAAATGTCAAAAGGGCATTCTCTACAAGACCCTTACCTTAATGTGCTGCGTAAAGAGCGCGTGCCGGTCTCCATTTACCTGGTAAATGGTATCAAGCTCCAGGGGCAGATCGAATCTTTCGATCAGTTCGTGATCCTTCTGAAGAACACTGTAAGCCAGATGGTTTACAAGCACGCTGTATCCACAGTAGTGCCGAGCCGTCCGGTTCGCCTGCCGATGCAAGGTTCTGATATGCCAGAGCACGAGCAGGAATAACTGACCTCAGCGATCTGCTTTTTTATCCCCTGATTCACTTCAGAGATGATGAATTAGCTTGAGGTACAAGCTGTTTCCTACACCAAAAGGCGCCTAGTGCGCCTTTTGGTGTTTCTGTATCTGACAAAAAACGATCACCGGACTCCTGATGGAACATCTCTCATGGGTGAATAGTGGGTGAATGGTGGTTGAAAACAGTAATTGATATTACTATGCACAACGAATTAAACCCATTTCAGGAGAGTTTCATTGTTTTTTGAACGCCATGAAGGTGGTGAAAATGCGATTCTTGTCCATCTCGATATGAGTGATGACAAGGAGCGCGAAGACCCTCACGAATTCAAAGAGCTGGCCCGCTCAGCAGGAATTTCCGAAATTGATTTTGTCACGGTCAGCAGCAATAAACCTTCGCCACGCTATTTTATCGGGCAGGGAAAAGTAGAAGAAATTCAGCAGCTGGTCACACTGCATAAAGCTGACGTTGTGCTTTTTAACCACGCACTCTCCCCCAGTCAGGAACGTAACCTTGAGAAAGAATTTGAGTGCAAGGTTATTGACCGCACCGGCCTGATTCTGGATATCTTTGCCCAGCGGGCAAGAACCTTTGAAGGTAAACTGCAGGTCGAGCTGGCCCAGCTACAGCACCTGAGTACCCGACTGGTACGGGGCTGGACTCACCTTGAACGCCAGAAAGGCGGTATTGGCCTTAGAGGGCCGGGTGAAACCCAGCTGGAAACTGACCGCCGGTTGCTGCGGGTTCGTATTAAAAGTATTACCAAACGGCTGGATAAGGTGCGCAAGCAGCGTGACCAGGGCAGACGTTACCGTAAGCGTGCGGAAGTCCCGCTGGTGTCTCTGGTAGGCTATACCAATGCGGGTAAATCGACACTGTTTAATGCCCTGACTGAATCGGATGTGTATGCGCAGGATCAGCTGTTTGCAACACTGGACCCAACTCTGCGTCGTCTGGATTTGCCGGACGTCGGGGAATCCGTACTGGCTGATACGGTAGGTTTTATACGTCATTTGCCGCATAAGTTGGTGGAAGCGTTCAGGGCAACGCTGGAAGAAACGGCTCAGGCCGACCTGCTTTTACACATTATTGACGCACATGACCCCGAAAGGCTTGATAATATCAAGCAGGTGCATGACGTGTTGGGAGAGATCGACGCAGACGAAGTGCCAAGGCTTCAGGTTTACAACAAGATCGACCTGCTGGAAAACGTAGAACCAAAAATTCAGCGTGATGATCAGGGGAAGCCGGTCAGAGTCTGGGTGTCTGCGATGTGCGGTGAAGGTCTGGAGCTGGTGCTTCAGGCTGTGGCAGAGTTGCTGGGTGAAGACCTGGTGCAGGGTACATTGCGACTGGAACCCCATCAGGGAAAAGTCAGGTCTCGACTTTATCAGCTGGGTGCGATTCAATCAGAAGAGTATGCTGATACGGGGGAGTTGCTGTTGGACATTCGTTTACCGCGACATGACTTCGACAGAATTTCCAAACAGGAAGGGTTGCAAAAGAGCTGTCTGGTTGAGCGTTAAGTGCTCAGATTGCGTAAATTGAGATCAAATTGTTGGTTTGGGTAGTGGACAATACCGATTCGGCTTGCGCTTTTTGCTACACAAACTCTACAATCTGGCTCAGAACGATAAACAGCCTTGAGCAAAAGAGCATGAGTAAAGAAAAGCTGCTTTTGTCACCTGTGATGAAAGTAGCCGGTTCTCAGGGTGGGTAGTTCCGACCTTATAACTTATTGCACGCTGAATGACCGTTCTTTTTGGTGGGAAAACGGGTACAGATCACTTGTTCAAATCGCTTGTTCAAATCGATAGGTAAGCTGCTTTTCCTGCGTAATGACGTGGTTTCAACAGACGTTGCAGCCGAATAGATACTGACTCTACGGAGACATATATGGCCTGGAACGAGCCGGGTGGAAATAACCAGGATCCTTGGGGTGGTGGTAATAAAGGGAAGAATCAGGGCCCCCCTGATTTGGACGACGCTTTACGCAAGCTTCAGGGTAAACTGAACTCACTCTTTGGTGGTGGCAAAAGTGGAGGAAACTCCGGGGGAGGCAATTCAGCTTCTTCGGGTTCTTCATCAGGGATGTTTATCGGTGTTCTGATATTAGCCGCGGTGGCTTATATCTGGAATGCCGTTTATACGGTTGACGAAAAAGAGCGCGCTGTTATTTTGCGCTTTGGTCAATATCATGAGACCGTTGAGCCGGGCCTGCATATCTATTTCCCGCCTTTCGAAACAAAGTATCAGGAAAAAGTTACAGAGCTTCGTACCTACAACCTGCGGCAGCAAATGCTGACGGAAGACGAAAACATTGTTGAAGTGTCGATGTCCGTTCAGTACAACATTGGCGATGTTAAGTCCTATGTTCTTAACGTAGCCAAGCCTCTGGTCAGTCTGGAAGAAGCGTCCCAGAGTGCTTTGCGTCACGTTGTCGGCAGCTCCGAGATGTACCAGGTGTTGACCGAAGGTCGTGAAACCATGGGCGTAGAGGTGCGTAAGCGCCTGCAGGACTATCAGGATGCTTATGGTACTGGCCTGAAGATCAACAAGGTGAACATCGAGAGCGCCCAGCCTCCGAAAGAGGTACAGGCTGCATTTGACGATGTAATCCGCGCCCGTGAAGACGAGCAGCGCGCGAAAAACCGGGCAGACGCTTATGCCAATAAAGTGGTTCCGGAAGCTCGTGGTCAGGCTCAGCGTGAGCTGGAAGAAGCCAACGCTTATCGTGACGAACTGATAGCCCGGGCAGAAGGTGAGGCAGATCGTTTTGTCAAACTGTTGAACGAATATCGTCGTGAACCGAATGTGACCCGCGAACGTCTGTATCTGGAAACCATGGAAAGCGTTCTGGGCACAACCAGCAAGGTTCTGGTGGATGTTGAAGGTGGCAATAACATGATGTACCTGCCACTGGATCGTCTGAATCAGCCCAGATCTGCAAATCAGAGTACAGATGGTTCATCTGCCCTGACACAGCAGGATTTGAACAACATCGCTAATCAGGTAACAGAGGAACTGAACCGGCGAGTGAGTAGTGCACGCAGCAGCGGGAGGACTGTACGATGAGTCAGAAAGGTTTCAGCGCTCTGGTCGTTGGTCTGATTGCTCTGGTGATCGCATGGAGCAGTCTGTTTGTGATCAGCGAGCGTGAGCGGGCAGTGCAGTTACGATTTGGTCAGCTGGTTAAAGATGATATCCAGCCCGGCCTGCATATCAAGGTTCCATTTGTGGATAATGTACGGATATTTGATGCCCGTCTGCAGAACCTGGAAGTGCCTTCCGAGCGCTTCCTGACTCTGGAGCAGAAGGCGGTTATCGTAGACTCCTACATCAAGTGGCGTATTGACGACGTTAGTCGTTTTTACCGAGCTACTGCCGGTGACCTGTTCCGTGCCAACACCCTGCTGTCGCAACGTGCGGAATCCCGTATGCGGAACAAGTTTGGTGCTCTGACCCTGAATGAAGTGGTATCCGGTCAGCGTGACCAGCTGATGAGCGAAATCACTAACGAGCTGAACTCCGTAGCCCGTGATGAGCTGGGTGTGTCAGTGGTGGATGTCCGGGTTAAGAAAATCGACCTGCCACCCCAGGTAAGTGACTCCGTTTATGAGCGTATGTCCTCTGAGCGGGATAAAGAAGCTCAGGAATATCGCTCCAAAGGTCTGGAAATGGCGGAAGGTATTCGTGCGAACGCTGACCGTGAACAGCGGGTTATTATGGCGAATGCTTACCGGGATGCAGAAATGATCCGGGGTGACGGCGACGCGAAAGCCGCAGAGGTTTACGCCAAGGCTTTCCGTCAGGACCCTGAGTTCTACGCCTTTACCCGTAGCCTGGAAGCCTACCGTAAGTCCTTTAACAGCTCTGGCGACATAATGCTGCTGGAGCCTGACAGTGACTTCTTTAACTATCTGAACAACAAGTCAGGTAAGTAAGGTTGAGGCTGGGGGGAATGCCCTTCTCGCCATACAGGGTTACGTCCTGATGATGAAAGTGGTGTTTTACTGGCAATAAATCGATCACCGGCAGTGAAACCTTGCGCTGCCGGTGGTAATATACCGCAAACCGGGTTTCGCCCGGTTTTTTCGTGTATGAGGTTTACACGTGGAATTTGGTAAGCAATTTCTCGTTGCCGTCAGCCTGATGTTGGTGCTGGAAGGTATTCTTCCTTTCCTTTATCCACAGCGTTGGCGAAATCTGGTCGCAAAACTCTCAGACATTGATGACCGGCAGCTGCGCATGGCGGGTTTTATCAGCATGCTGGCTGGCGTGGTTTTGCTGACACTCGTTAGCTAGTTTCAGACATTGTCCGTAAATAACCTGTACCTGCAGACAGATTATTTACGAACACTGCCTGAAATAAGCTAACAAGAGAGGCTGTTATGACCGTCGCCGATCGCTGGCTGTTGCCAGATGGGATTGAAGAAATTTTGCCGCCCCGGGCCCGCAGAGCAGAAGCTTTGCGCCGGGAAATGCTGGATTTATTTGATTGCTGGGGTTACGACCTGGTTATTCCTCCACATCTGGAGTTTCTTGAATCACTGACGGCTGGCGTTGATCGCGACCTCGAGCTGCAAATCTTCAAGGTGACGGACCTGATGACTGGTCGCACCATGGGATTGCGGGCAGACACCACGCCTGCGGTAGCCCGCATCGATGCGCATAACCTGACGGACGATGGCCCGGTAAGGCTTTGCTACGCAGGCAGCGTCTTTCATGCCCGGCCCGCGACGCTGGGAGCATCCCGCGCACCCATTCAGCTGGGTGCTGAGTTGTACGGTCACGCGGGGCAGGAAAGCGATATTGAAGTGATTTCCCTGATGCTGGAAACCCTTGGTGTCGTAGGCATGGACTCCCCCAATCTGGATCTTGGGCATGTGCAGATTTACCGTGCGTTGGTAGCCAGTGCCGGGCTGGACACGGATCAGGAACAGCTGTTGTTTGATGCTTTGCAGCGCAAGGCGACCTGTGAAGTCGAAGAACTGCTGGCACGTTGGTGTGTAGATGCTGATGTGGCGCCACTGTTCATAGCTTTAACCGGACTTTCAGGTAAGGTGGATGTCATCGCAAAAGCCAGAGAGGTTCTGGCTAATGCACCTGTGGAAGTGTTAGAAGCGCTGGATGCGCTGGAAAATATTGCGCAAACCATTTCCCGGCAGTACCCGAAAGTGAGCCTTTATCTGGATCTGGGAGAGCTGCGTGGTTACCACTACCATACGGGCGTTGTGTTTGCTGCTTATGTTCCCGAACATGGACAGGCGATTGCCAAAGGCGGTCGTTATGATGGCGTGGGCAGGACGTTTGGTCGTGCTCGTCCGGCGACAGGTTTCAGTACTGATCTGAAAGCGCTGCTGGATTTTAAACCTTGTGACGTTGAATCACGGGCAATCATTTTTGCACCGGCTGATGTTGATTCCGCTATTGTTCGGAAGCTGCGTCAGCAGGGCCTGCGGGTAATCACTGAGTTACCGGGGCAAAAGACAGACGCGGTAAGCTCAGGCTGCAATCAGCAACTGGTTTGCCGTGACGGAGACTGGCAGGTTGAATCTATATAGGTAAACCCAGTCACTATTTGCTGTATGCAGCCAACACTTGTCGTACGACAGTATGGCTGTTTTGTTATGAATTAAAGAGACCGTATCATGGGTAAGACTGTTGTCGTACTGGGCACCCAGTGGGGTGATGAAGGCAAAGGTAAAATCGTGGATCTGCTCACCGAGCAGGCTGAAGCGGTAGTACGCTTTCAGGGTGGACATAACGCTGGCCACACCCTGGTGATTGATGGCGAAAAAACCGTTTTGCACCTGATTCCATCCGGAATCCTGCGTGAGGGCGTTGTGTGCTACATCGGTAACGGTGTTGTACTGTCCCCAGAAGCTCTGCTGAAAGAAATCCACATGCTGGAAGAAGGCGGCGTACCTGTACGTGAGCGCATGAGAATAAGCCCTTCCTGCCCTCTGATCCTGCCTTATCACGTGGCGCTGGATCAGGCTCGAGAAGCTGCGCGTGGTAAAGCCAAAATCGGTACTACAGGTCGTGGTATTGGTCCGGCTTACGAAGACAAAGTCGCTCGTCGTGGCCTGCGTGTTGCTGACCTGTTGCACCCTCAGCGTTTCGCCGAGAAGCTGAAAGCCGTCATGGAATACCATAACTTCGCTCTGCAGCACTATTACAAGGCTGAGCCGGTTGACTACCAGAAAGTGCTGGATGAAGCACTGGCTATGGGCAAGGATATTGCACCAATGATTGACCGTGTGGTTGACCGTATCCACGGACACCACGGTAAAGGCGATAACATTCTGTTCGAAGGTGCGCAGGGTTCTCTGCTGGACATCGACCACGGTACCTACCCGTTCGTTACTTCTTCTAACACCACTGCGGGTGGCGTTTCTACCGGTAGCGGCTTTGGCCCACTGTACCTGGACTACGTACTGGGTATCACCAAAGCGTACACCACTCGTGTTGGTGCTGGTCCATTCCCGACAGAACTGTTTGATGAGGTAGGCGCACATCTGGCTAAGCAGGGTAACGAATTTGGCGCGACCACGGGGCGTCCACGTCGTTGCGGCTGGTTCGACGCGGTAGCACTGCGCCAGTCGGTACAGATCAACTCTGTATCCGGTCTGTGCCTGACCAAGCTGGACGTACTGGATGGTCTGGAAACCATCAAGATCTGTACCGGCTACAAAAACGCTGAAGGCGAGTCTATCACGACTCCGGTTGATGCCGATGAGTACGAAGCGCTGGAACCGGTGTACGAAGAAGTACCGGGCTGGTCTGAGTCTACCTTCGGCGCCAGGAGTCTGGACGATCTGCCAGAAAACGCCCGTGCGTATATCCGTCGTCTGGAAGCAGTGGTTGGCACGCCAATCGATATCGTTTCTACCGGCCCTGATCGTGTCGAAACCATCATTCTGAACCAGCCATTTGGCTAAGGTTTACGATTATTCTGCACTGCTTGTCGGGTTTACCGGGCAGGCAGTGCGAAATTACCCATCTTTTCAACACTGTTCTGCATTGGCACGATTTAAGTGCTGTGATCATAGCTGTCCTGACTGCTTAAGGCCTCTGATAATAGTGTGAAGTGCTACCAAAGTAGTATTTATTCAAATTTTGCTCTGTTCGAACGATTCTGAATGCGTCGGCAACATGTTCAGGCATTTGCAGTGAAAGTGCCAGGTAAAGCCCGTGTGCCGCATACTTTAAGCTATTGTTAATCAGGAACCGGCAAGCTGAACGTTTAGCTTTTCCATGGAGTTTTTTCAGACATTTTTGCATCAGGGTTACGTCCTTGATGTTTAGTTTGTTCAGGATAGTTTTGAATAAATGACTGAGACGGGGTCGGTGGCTTGCCAGTGCAAGAAAGCTGTTAAAAGCAGCTTCAAACTGTGGTTGAAATAGTTTGCCCTGTACTTTTGGAGTGGCAAGGGATGGCTTTGGTGTTTTTACTGTAGCTGGCTGACTGCGAAGCCGGGGAACTGCCTGTCGATGATATATCGAAGTTTTCTCTGATGGCAGGGCTTCATCATCAACAGTCTGCTCGTCTGTCTCCTGGTTTTTATCAGCTTTTTCAGCCTGATTGGCCTGAGCCGTAAGTAATAAACTTATTACCTCAAAACTTATCATGATGCTTCTCCTGTTATTTCTTTATGGAGCAGCTTGCCAGTGATGCCAATGAAAAACAGTAACAAAAGAGTTAGTTTGGCTGACAGCTATTGAGTGCCCGGTCAAATGAAATTCTGTGGGTAATTTATATCCCGGAAGGGTCGCTTCAGGTTACACTAAAACTGTGTTTAAACTTTGATTCCATATACAACACCCGGCCATTATGTTTCACACTACGTCCTGTTCCCAATGCCAAGAGGTTAAATAACCGCATGTCCAAAGGGTGGAAAGATACCGACCCACAGGCGGCTCAAGAGGCATCCCGCTATGCTTCGCCGATTCCCAGCAGACTTTTTATCATGGAACTCCTTGATCAGCGGGGCGCTCCTGCCAGCCATAAGGCATTGTGCGCAGAGTTAAAAATTACAGAACCGGAGCAGCGGGAAGCTCTGTTGTTCCGTCTCAAGGCCATGATTCGTGACGGGCAACTGCACGAAACCCGCAAAGGCACCTTTGGTCTGCTCAGTAAGATGGATCTGGTTAAAGGTCGGGTTCAGGGTAACAAAGACGGCTTTGGCTTTTTGATTCCTGACGACGGTTCTGAAGACCTGTACCTTTCCTGGCGGGAAATGCGACAGCTGTTTCATGGTGATCGGGCGGTTGTACGGGAAACGGGCGTTGACCGCCGTGGTCGTCGGGAAGGTCAGATCATTGAAGTTCTGGAGCGTAATACTACCCAGCTGGTGGGCAGGTATTACGACGAATCCGGTTCCAGCATTGTTGTGCCTGAAAATTCCCGTATTGGTCGGGAAATTCTGGTTAAGCCTGGTCCCATGATGCCTTCCCGGGGGCAGTATGTTCTGCTGGAAATCATTGAGCAGCCGGGTCGACGCACTCAGCCGATGGGGTTGGTCAAACAGATTCTCGGAGAGCGCCAGGACGCTGGCATGGAAGTGGATGTGGCGGTTCACACCCACGGCATTCCCCGTGAATGGCCGCCGGAAGTAGAAGAACAAATCGTTAGTTTTAAATCTGAGGTAGCGGAAAAGGATAAGCGACACCGGGTTGATTTACGGGAAGTGCCGTTTGTGACCATTGATGGCGAAGATGCCCGGGACTTTGACGATGCGGTGTTCTGCGAAACCAAAAAAAGCGGTGGCTGGCGTCTTTATGTTGCCATTGCGGATGTGTCCCATTATGTAAGACCCGGTTCGGCCCTTGATAAAGAAGCCCATAACCGGGGGACATCGGTATACTTTCCCGGAACGGTTATACCGATGTTGCCGGAAATTTTATCCAACGGCTTATGTTCCCTGAACCCGGAGGTGGATCGACTGGCTATGGTTTGTGAAATGACCATCAGCGCCAGAGGCAAGATTTCCGGCTACAAATTCTATGAAGGTCTGATCCGTTCCCATGCCCGACTGACTTACAATCAGGTCTGGTCAATGCTCGACAGACCACTGTCTGATGACGGGAAGGCGAATCGTCAGCAACGCAAGGCGCTGGTTCCCCATATTGAAGAACTGTACAACCTGTTCAAAGTGTTTAAGCAGGTGCGGGCAGATCGTGGAACCATTGATTTTGAAACCGTTGAAACCCAGATTGTCTTTGGTCGCAACCGCAAGATCGACAAAATTGTGCCAGCCGTTCGTAATGACGCCCACAAGGTCATTGAAGAGTGCATGCTGAGCGCCAACGTATGCGCCGCCCGTTTTCTTGAAAAGCATGGTGTGCCGGGGTTGTACCGGGTTCATGAAGGCCCGACGCTGGAAAAACGACTGAACCTGAATATGTTCCTGGGTAGTCTTGGGCTGTCGATTCCACAGGGGAAGATTAAGCCCGCTGATTTGCAGGCTTTGCTGGAAGAAGTCCGGGGTCGCCCTGATTTTCAGGTGATCCAGACCATGGTGTTGCGCTCCATGAGTCAGGCGCTTTACACATCGGATAACCAGGGGCATTTTGGTCTGGCGTTTAATGCCTATGCCCACTTTACCTCGCCTATTCGTCGTTATCCGGATTTGCTGGTGCATCGTGCGATTCGTCATATTGTCCGCTCGCCGGTTCCCAGTCGTCATGTGACCCGTGTCGGTGCCAGGGATATGAATCCCAAGACGATTTACCCTTACGACGATGCCCGGGTTGAAGCCATGGGCGAGCACTGTTCAACCACAGAACGCCGGGCCGATGAGGCGACCCGTGACGCCATGGACTGGCTGAAGTGTGAGTACATGCAGCAGCATATTGGTCAAACTTACAGAGGTGTTGTTTCAGCCGTTACCGGTTTTGGTCTGTTTGTGGCGCTGGAAGACATCTTTGTTGAAGGTCTGGTACACGTCACCAGTCTTCCGGGCGATTACTACCATTACGACAATGTTCACCAGTGTCTGCGCGGTGAGCGCACAGGCCGACGCTTTGGTCTTGGCGATGAGATGGAAATCATAGTCAGCAATGTCAACATCGAAGACAAAAAGGTGGATTTTGAGCTGGCAGGTGGTGTGTCCTTAAAGCCTCGAAAATCTCGCACCAGCCGTAAAACCGGATCAAAAAAATCAGGTGGTAAACAGCTAGTCAGTGTCGCTAAAAGCCGTGCCGCCAAAAAAGCACTGATGGAAGCGGCAAAAGATGATGAAAAGGGAAAAAAGGGTGGCAAGAGACGTAAGCCACCCAAAGGTCAGAAGAAAAAGACTAAAAATGTAAGCGGCCCTAAATCTTCCAGAAAAAATACTGGCAAGGTAAAAGCTGATACAAACCCGTCTCAGGCCCAGCCAAAAGGGCGTCAGCCGAGAAAGCGCAAAGCTTCCTCCTGATCCCTGCCCCCGCTCCGCTCCCTCCTTTTTTTGTGAAAATGAGGAGGGGGAGAGCTGACAGACCTGAAGCGGCTCGCCGTGTTAATATCCCTGCTTCCCTTTTTATCGCCGTTAATGGCTGCATGACGTTTCCTTTCTGGTTCAGGTTACCCAAACCCCATTGGCTGAATGTCAAAACTATCTGAACAGTAAGGTTTTCACAGGATTGAACGATTCCCATGAATGATGATGTTGTTTTTGGCCTGCACGCTGTGCAGAGCCTGTTTGAGCACTCGCCGGAAAAAGTGCTGGAACTGATGATTCAGAAAGGCCGGACCGACAAGCGGATAAATCAGTTAGTTGACGACGCTCGTCGTCAGGGCGTGACCGTACGTTTTGTAGAACGCAACCGCCTGGATGGCAGAGTAGACGGCGGTGTCCATCAGGGTATTGTTGCCCGTGTCGCACAGGCAAAAGTCTATCGGGAAGGTGATCTTGAAGACCTTCTGGACAATCTGGATGAGCCGCCTTTCCTGTTGATTCTGGATGGTGTCACAGACCCTCATAATCTGGGTGCCTGCCTGCGTACGGCTGACGCTGCGGGTGTGCATGCCATGATTACCCCCAGAGACAAATCAGCCAGTCTGAACGCCACCGCCAGAAAAGTGGCCTGTGGCGCTGCCGACAATGTGCCACTGGTTCAGGTGACCAACCTGTCCCGTACCATGGAGTGGCTGAAAGAGCGTGGTGTCTGGATGATTGGTACTGCTGGCGAAAGTGCTGGCAATGTCTATGAGGCAGACCTTAAAGGCTCTATGGCCCTGGTGATGGGAGCGGAAGGCAAGGGGATGCGCCGCCTGACCAGGGATAAATGCGACTCTCTGGTGTTTATTCCCATGGCGGGCACTGTCAGTAGCCTGAACGTATCGGTGGCTACCGGTGTTTGCCTGTTTGAAGCCGTGCGGCAGAGGTCTTAGGGAAGCAGCAGAACATAATATACCGCTGTTGGCTTTTGGCGGTTGGCTGTATGAGCAGCTAATAGCCAACAGCCAACAGCCAACAGCCCGGTAAGTTATTGAATGCTGCGCCCCTTAAGTAGCAAGGGCGCAGTCATCGAGCTGCGCCCTTTCTGTTTTTTTTCTTGCATTCACATAAGTTACTGCTAAATAACAGGAGCGGTTTTCGCATCGCATAAATTATTAAATTAAGAACTGAATAAGGAGTCGTTGTGAAATATTGTCACATTTCTTTTGCTGTCTGTTTTATGTCCTTATCGTCTTTGGCTTTCAGTAGTATTTATTCAGAACTGCCAGGTGTTGGTGTGAGTGCTCAAGTCAGTGAATGTAGTGATTTCTTTCCAGGTCCCTGTCTTTCCATAAAAAAGCAAAACAGTTTAAGAGTTGCTTACCCTCAATTATTTAAGGAGGCGGAGAACAAAAGGTTTTTAGTCAGTACGCCTGATAATAATCTCCAACTTATTATCCATCAGGACAACACGGACCAGTACTCACTTCATTTTATTAACAGCCCCAAAAGCCAATCAGTGTCTCAGGAGAAACTCAGCCCCTATTTTCGAAACCTGAAACGTATTGCCAGATCCAATGTCAGGATAAAATACACCCCCGTGAATAACGCCCTGACTTTTATCCACCCGCAAGGTTCTGTCGTTATTACCGTTGATGGCTTTTACTCCGACTTAAATCAGAGGGCCGTTATTGCCACTATGCTTTCCGAGAAGGCAATTGCTGTAATCGGCACTGTTGCTGAAGCGATCAGCTCTGATGTAGCGGTTAGTCCGGATACAGTGTTCAGTATGAATAAAAATAGCGACAGAGTTCCGGAAAGTGACAAAGGTACTTTTCTGGAAGCTTACGAAGGGCATTATGTATTTCATCCATATCCTGAACTTTTTTATTCATCGCCTGACCACGGGCCCTCCCTTGAAAGTGTAACTATCGAGAGCGCAAAGTTTGAAAATAAGGCGTATGAGTACTCTCTGGGCGATGCATACAAGCTCAGCTTTTCAGATTTCGGTCAAGCCGTGATCAAACCCATTGGCGATGCTCACAATGGAGAAGAACCGACGGATGGGAAAAACCATCAACATGGGAAAAAGCAAAAACAGAAAAGTGACAGTGGTGCGTCAGGAGCCTCCACTTCACAACAAAAGAGGCAGCAAGGGTCGGGAGCCAGAGGGGCCGCAGGGGCATCTTCCGGTGGCGGTGGCAAACGCCCTCCCAGAAAAAACGAGCCCCAAAAAAATATCCCTGCAGACTACAATGCAGCTCAGAAAACGCTTGAAGAAATTGATAATGATATCCAGTCTTTCGTTCAAGCACTTAGGAAAGCCAATGAAAGGCTGGCATCTCTCCGTTCCCCAAACAGGCGTGTTCAAGAACCTGCAGACACATTACCAGATGCTCCAGAGGTTGCTATGGGTGGCTCTGGGGATTCTTCCACTCTGAAGGCCATTATTAGGGAGTTGAATGAGAAACTCCGCCTTGCACGTGAACGCAAGAGGGAGCTTGACATGAAAAAATGAAAACAAGGGCTGCCGTCGAGGTAATGTAGCGTATGCACTTACCTCCCGGTGACCGATCCTGCTTGCAACTATAGTCACAGTTCTCTAAAATTCCGGCTCTTTGTATGCTGGGCTAGGTGTGCAGGGTTCTGATGGCTGTGGGCTGTCATTACTTGGTACATTTGTCCAACTCCTTGCCTTACCGCACTTTCTCTTAGCTATTGCTATTTGCATTAGCTTTTTGAAAGGTGAGCGGGAGGCTGTTTAACCCGTAAGGAGCAAATAATGCGTCATTACGAAATTGTTTTCCTGGTTCATCCAGACCAGAGCGAGCAAGTACCAGCGATGGTAGAGCGTTACACCCGCGCTATCTCCGAAAATGGCGGTCAGGTACACCGTCTGGAAGATTGGGGCCGTCGCCAGCTGGCTTACCCAATCAACAAAATCCACAAAGCTCACTATGTTCTGATGAACATTGAGTGTGGCAACGAAGTCCTGAGCGAGTTGACTGACAACTTCCGTTACAACGATGCCGTTATCCGTAACATGGTTATCCGTCGTGACGAAGCGATCACTGAAGCTTCCATCATGATGCAGGCTGAAGAGAAGCGTGACCGTCGTGACGACCGTCGCGAAGATCGCCGCGACGATCGTCGTGAAGAGCGTCGTGAAGAGCGTCGTGAAGAAGCTGCTCCAGCTGCTGAAGAAGCTCCAGCTGCCGAAGCCGCTGAATAATCATTACTCGCTTAATTTAAGGAGACGTTGTCATGGCACGTTTTTTCCGTCGCAGGAAGTTTTGCCGTTTCACCGCTGAAGGCGTGAAAGAGATCGATTACAAAGATCTGAACACCCTGAAAGCCTACATTTCTGAAACTGGTAAGATCGTACCTAGCCGTATTACCGGTACTAAGGCTCGTTACCAGCGTCAGCTGGCTACTGCTATCAAGCGCGCTCGTTACGTGGCACTGCTGCCATTCACCGATCGTCACTGATATCCGGTAATTGGAACTAAGGTATAGCTAATGCGTGGACTGGCAAATTATGCAATGCGTGGCCCCGGACAAGCTCTGTTTCTGGCCGTGTTGTTTGCCAGCATCCCGATGTTGTTCTGGCTCAGCTCAGCGGTTATTGCCCTGGTAATACTACGACGTGGTATTGATCACGGCCTGAAACTGCTGATGTGGGCTCTGCTTCCGGCCATAGGCTGGGCAGCCGCTGGTCAGTTCAACGTGATAACAGGTCTGCTGGCGACTACGCTACTGGCCTGTACATTACGCCAGACGGTTTCCTGGCCGAAGACTCTCCTGGCGCTGGTTCCGATTGGGGGAGCGATGGCTCTTTCACTGTTCCAGCTGGCACCGCAGCAAATCGCTCTGCTCACCGAGGCAGTGATGGGTCTTCTTATGAAGATTCTGCCGGGGCAGGGCGCAGAGAGCGCGGTCGACATAGGAACTCAGCTGAAACCGTTAGTTGAGTACGGCGTGGTAGGAATGCTTGCCTGGTTTACCCTGGGCAGCAGTGTGTTGTCGCTGGTTCTGGCGCGAGCCTGGCAGTCGGCGTTATACAACCCTGGCGGATTCGGTGAAGAATTCCGCCGGGTGAAACTACCACCTGTTGTCAGCATGGCATTGCTGGCCCTGACTCTGGGTGGATCGGCCCTGTCACCTGTGTTGACAGCGTTGATTCCAATAGCTTCGCTGCCGCTGTTTATTGCAGGTATTGCCCTCGTACACGGGCTGGTAAACCTGAAACAGCTGGGAAGCTTCTGGCTGGTAGGCATGTATGTGTTGCTGATTTTAGTCACGCAACTGGCATACCCGGTTATTGTTTTGACCGCTTGTTTTGATAGCGTGTTTGATTTCCGTCGAAGGGCGGCAAACCGAAGCGCGCAGAACGGGCCAAAATAAAGGTAAGAGGTTAGCGATGGACGTTATCCTGCTTGAGAAAATCGCCAATCTGGGCGACCTGGGCGACAAGGTAACCGTTAAGTCTGGTTACGGTCGTAACTTCCTGATTCCATTCAGCAAGGCTGTTCCAGCGACTAAAGACAATGTAGCTGCTTTCGAAGCTCGTCGTACTGAACTGGAAAAAGCAGCTTCCGAGAAGCTGGCTGGTGCTGAGAAGCGCGCTGCTGAAATGGCAGAAATCGAACTGACCCTGACTGCTAAGGCAGGCGACGAAGGTAAACTGTTCGGTTCTATCGGTCCTCGCGACCTGGCTGAAGCCATCACCTCTGCTGGTGTTGCTGTTGCCAAGAGCGAAATCCGTATGCCAGAAGGTCCTATTCGCGCCACCGGCGAATACGACGTGGCTATCCAGCTGCACACTGACGTTGCTGCTGCTATCAAGGTATTCATTGAAGCTGAGTAATTTCAGGCTCAATAACACTTGATGAAAAATGCCCGCAGGTTTCTGCGGGCATTTTTTTTGCGTGCAGAGAAAAAGATGCACATGAAATATTTCTTTCATGTGTTAGTCACCTATCTGACATATAGCTGTCGTTTAATGATTCTCGTCACGATAACTCTGAAGCAGACAATAACAACGTAGATTTCACTGCTTATAGAAATAACAAAGGTGAGAAAACATGAGCAAAGAGATTTCTGATCCAACGATTTATAACACCAGCCAAAATAAGCCGATGTCGTCTGTATTGGATGCCGAGCTGAGCCGGCGTGGTATTTTACGGGGCGGATTCGGCCTTGCGGCGATGGGTTTTTTATCAGGCCTGGGGCTGGCTGGCTGTGAGCTCAATGATTCCGATGACGATGATGTGACACCTCCGGCTGAATTAAAGCTGGGCTTTGATTCCATCCCCGGTGCCAAACTAAACGCAGTGGCTGTAGCTGCTGGATACAGCGCACAGATTCTGGCTCCCTGGGGAACACCGCTAAACAGTCAGGCGAACCCGTGGAAAAACGACGGAAGCAATACGTCACAGGACCAGCTCAATGCGGTGGGAATGCATCACGACGGTATGCACTTTTTTCCGCTGAATGGCAGCGATACGGAAGGTCTGTTGTGTATTAACCATGAGTACATTGACCAGAGTGCGTTGCATCCGAGTGGCGCTACAGTGGTTGACGGAAAGCGTCCGGCGGAAGAAGTTCGTAAGGAAATCAATGCCCATGGTATTTCTGTGGTGCATATCAGGCTGGTCGATGGTGTCTGGGATGTTGTGACAGGCAGCGCTTATAATCGTCGTATTACTTCTGCTACCGAAATGGATGTGACAGGCCCCATCGCAGGCAGTGGTTTACTGGTTACTAAATACACGACAGGTCGTGGCGTTGAGAATATTGCAAGGGGCACTAACAACAACTGCGGTAATGGTTATACGCCCTGGGGCACTTATCTTACCTGTGAAGAGAACTGGCCTTATGTTTTTGTGAATAAAGGCACACAGGGCACGGGTCAGGTAAGAATGGGTATTCCGACAGAGGAGACTCGTTATAGCTGGGAGACGGCTGAAGGCGGTTTATACGACGAGTTTGCACGGTTCAATGTCACGCCTTCAGGAGCCGATGCTAAGGAAGACTTCCGCAACGAAGCCAATGGGCATGGTTATATTGTCGAAATCGATCCTTATAACCCTGCCTCCCGCCCTGTTAAACGCACAGCCCTGGGGCGTTTTCGTCATGAAGATGTCACTTTTGGCAAGCTGGAAAAAGGCAAACCTGTGGTTTTTTACACAGGGCATGATGGGCACTTTGAGTATATCTACAAATATGTGTCGACTAAGTTGTGGGATCCTGCGGATGCCAGCCGGACTGACCGGCTTCGTGTTGGGTCAGAATATATGGATGATGGCATTCTGTTCGTTGCCCGGTTTAATGAAGAGGGTAAGGGTTCCTGGATTCCTTTGCTGGAAAGCACGATAACCCAATCGGGTAAAACCCTGAAAGAAGTGGTAGGTTCGCAGGCGGAGATTATTCTGAATTGTCCGTGGGCAGGTGATGAGGTTGGAGCAACGCCTATGGATCGCCCGGAGTGGACCGCGGTAGACCCCGCTACCGGACTGGTTTATGTGACACTGACCAATAACACCAATCGCACAGACGCTAATACGCCCAATCCAAGAACAAACAATAAATTTGGTCATATCATTCGCTGGCAGGAAGGTGCTGCGGCGACGGAGTTTACCTGGGATTTCTTTGTCTTTGGCTCGCCAGCCAGTGGTGACAGTGTCACCAATCGGTCTGGTTTAACGGCTCGTAATGAGTTTGCCAGCCCGGATGGTCTGGCTTTCGATAGTCGCGGTATCCTCTGGATTCAGACTGACAACGGTGCTGATGAAGTAGAGGAAAACACCAATGATCAGATGCTGGCAGTGATTCCATCCAGACTGAGTAATGCCGACTCTGGCGAGCCTGTGATTGATGGAAATAATCAGGATCAGCTACGGCGGTTTTTTGTTGGCCCTAATGGTTGTGAAGTGACTGGCCTTGCCTTTACAGGGGATAACAAAAATTTCTTTGTGAATATTCAGCATCCGTCAAACTGGCCTTACAGCACCAATGCGGCTGAAGAGACACCCGTCGGGGTATCGGTAAGGCCAAGGGCATCAACCGTGGTTATTATGAAGAACGATGGTGGGGAAATCGGTGTTTAAGGGTTGGTTTAAACTGCGGATTAGAATTAGACGGTTTTTGTCGTTCAGGTGTTAAGTTTAATTAATGTCAGGCCATGAATCGTCGCTTTCCCCGTTTTCCGTATCGTCATTGTCATCATCACCGTCAGGCTTGGGGTGGAAAAAGAAAGCACGAGATTTATATGCCTCGGCCTGCGGTGGTTGATATTTGCCCAGAGTTTCCGACTTTAGCCAAAAACCGAGTACGTTAATACCGGCTGCGCTTAACGTGTTGACAACATTCTGGACATTACCCGGTAAGTCATCAATGAATAAAACGGTATCGTATTCATTACTGAGGTTGTAAAACTCTAACAGATAATTCCCTTTAGGATTATGGTTGGTATATATGATGTTTTCTCTATACCCTGAATTTTGTGAGTTTATAAAATGCGTTTGAGTAGTTACTATATCAATGGCATTGCTTTGTCCCGTAAGATTAATACCTGATTGCCTCAGACGGGCTTGAGACCGACTACTTCTCATTGTTAACCCAATAACATCTGTTATTTTCGTTAAATGATTGACCCATCCTGCCAGCCTGCCAGGAATATAATTGTGCCCGCTTGTTGTTGGTTTTTGATGAGTCAGGCCGCAGGCCTGAGCATTATAAGAACCCGTCATGCTGAATGCGCAAGAAGCTCTTACATTTTGCATTTCCCTCCACATTTCCGGTCCGAGCTGCAAAAATTCAGGTTCATACTGTTCTTGCGAAACGGTCTTTCTTGTTTGTGTTCTTATCAGCACATTGTCGAGGTCAAATACAACAAGCACCCTTCCGGTATGACTCAATTCGACTGCTTTAGAGATAAACTCCGCAATGGACTCTATTGCCCTTATCTCGTTGCAGGACTGTGAGTCTGGCTTTGGTTGTATCGGGGGGGGATCCATCCCGTGGGAAGCAATGCCAAAAAATAAGAGTAAACACAAGTAATAGTTGCGCACTGAAATGGCCATTGAAATACACTAAGGAAGGCGTAGTGTAGCTTGTGATTTAATTATCATGCCCAAAAATTCACTCTGTCTACCACGGTTGAGTTGCGGTATTCTGTAGTGCTAACTGACAACCTGTTTATTATGGCCATGCAAAGTACCCTGCAAGAAGCTGAATTACCCATTGATCAAGCAACAGTTAACCTGAAAACTCCGCCTCATTCTATTGAGGCGGAGCAGTCTGTGCTGGGCGGCCTGATGCTGGATAACGAAGCGTGGGACAAGGTTGGGGATAAAATCACGGGTGATGATTTTTACCATCCCCGCCATCGTATCATCTATACGGCGATGGCAAAGTCCGCTAATGAAAGCCTGCCTTTTGATCCGCTGATGCTGGCTGACACTCTGGATCGTCAGGGAGAACTGGACGATGCCGGTGGCATGCTTTACATCACTGAGCTGGTGTCCAGTGTGGCCGGGGTTGCGAACATTGAAGCCTATGCCAATATCATTCAGGAACGCTCAGTGCTTCGCAAACTGATTAATATCAGTCAGAAGATTACTGAAAGGGCTTATAACCCTGAAGGTCTGAACAGTCAGGATGTACTGGACGAAGCGGAGCGTCTGGTTTTCAACATCGCCGAAGAACGTCCGAAAACCGGTGGCCCCCAGGGGGTTCGTGAAATCCTTGATAACACCGTCAAGAAGATTGACGAGCTGTTTAATGCCGGTGATGCCATTACCGGTATTACCACCGGTTTTACCGATCTGGATAACATGACGTCGGGGATGCAGCCGTCCGATATGGTGATTGTGGCTGCACGTCCGTCCATGGGTAAGTGCATCGTTTCAGGTAGTCGTGTGCTTGATCCTGAGTCCGGTGAGCTGGTTAAGATTGATGATATTGTTATCCGGCAGTCTGGTTCGCTGCTTTCTCTGGGGGATGATTTTCGTCTAAGTCCTGCAACGCCATCGGCTTTTGTGGACGATGGCTTAAAACCTGTCTTTAAAGTTAAGACCGCTTTAGGGCGAACCATAGAAACTACATTGACCCACCCTTTTCTGTCGGGTGCTGGCTGGCAGCCTCTGGGCAATCTCAAAGTGGGTGATGCCGTTGCTGTGCCAAGAGTTTTACCCGTGTTTGGTCATAAGCGTCTACCTGACCATAAAATCAGGTTAATGGCTTATTTTATTGGTGATGGCGGAACAACGCAGGCCTCTCTGCTCTTTACCAATAGCAATGAAAGAGTGCTGGAAGATTTTATTGCAGCGGTTAACGATTTCGGTGGGGTTAAAGGCGTTCGCATTGAAGGCAGTGAAGGTACTCCGTCCGTAAGGGTTAGCAGTGATCTGGAACAGGTTTTTGAAGCTCGTCGGCGGGGTCGCGCAGAAGAACTGTTTCCCGGTGGCTATGAGCAGGCGGTCTGGAGTGATCAAAACCCATTAACAAAATGGCTGGATGCGCTCGGCCTGAACAACAGGCTGGCCCATGAAAAAACAATACCAGATATTGTTTATCAGTTGGAAAAAGACAGTCTGGCCATATTCCTGAGTCACCTCTTTACTTGTGATGGCAGTGCTTTTGTCCAGGCAAACAGCCAGTGCCGTATATCCTACTCATCCTCAAGCTATGAACTGATCAAAGGGCTGCAACATCTTCTGCTGCGCTTTGGTGTTAATGCCAAAGTAAGAGATAAGGTAACCAGCTATGAGGGGGCGCAGGTTCCTTATGAGCTGGAAGTGCTGAGCCAGTCTTCAATTCAGGCATTTATTGACAATATTGATATTTTTGCCAAAGAGGATCGTATTGAAGCGGTTCGAAAGGCGCTGGCAGGAAAAAAACCTCATGACAATAGTGACACCCTGCCAGAGTCAGTTTGTGAGTATATTTTAAAACTGAAAAGTGACCGGAGCTGGAGAGAAATTTACACCAGTGCCGGGAAGGCTTATCCCGAAAATTATAACCCTCACCTGACAGGAAAAAGCCGACGTGGGATCAGCAGAAGGCGGGCTTCCTTATTTGCTGAACTTTTTGCTGATGACTATTTACGTCGTCTTGCCAACTCGGATGTCTACTGGGACAAAATTGTTGCTATAGAACCTCAGGGTGACAAGCAGGTATACGACCTGACAGTGCCGGACACCCATAACTTTGTTGCAGAAGACTTCTGTGTTCATAACACGACCTTCGCCATGAACCTGGTAGAAAACGCATTGCTGAATACCGACAAGGGCATCATGGTCTTCAGTCTGGAAATGCCCAGTGAACAATTGATGATGCGTATGTTGTCCTCTCTGGGGCGGATCAACCAGTCCAAGGTGCGTTCCGGTAATCTGGAAGAAGAAGACTGGCCCAAGCTGGTGTCGGCGGTTGAGCGCATCAAGGATAAGAAGTTGTTTATTGATGATACTGCCGGTATCAGTCCTTCAGAAATGCGTTCCCGCGCCCGCCGGATTGTCAGGGAGCATGGCGAGCTGGGTATGATCATGATCGACTATCTGCAACTGATGCAGATACCGGGTTACGACCAGGGGCGAACCAACGAGATTTCTGAAATTTCCCGTTCTCTGAAAGCCATTGCCAAAGAGTTTAATGTGCCGGTTATTGCATTGTCGCAGTTGAACCGATCCCTTGAGCAGCGTCCTAACAAGCGCCCGGTTAACTCCGACCTGCGTGAATCCGGAGCGATTGAGCAGGATGCTGACGTCATTATGTTTATTTACCGTGATGAAGTGTATAACCCGGATACCGAGTACAAAGGGGTGGGCGAGATTATCATTGGTAAGCAGCGTAATGGCCCTATCGGCTCTGTCAGGCTGGCATTTATTGGTCAGTACACCCGTTTTGAAAACCTGGCGCCTGATGCTTACAACTTTGATGACGATGAATAATCGTCATCAACTCTTTCTCTTGATTAAAACCGCAACGAACGCAACATTCGTTGTTATGATTAAGGCTCAAGCTGCCTTGTTAGATTTTTAAGAAGGACGTTTCTCGCACCGTTGATGTCTCTGTCAACGGTGAAACCATTGCCTTTTATAACTTTTGATGAACCAAGCCGATCATCAATACTGCCATCCCATGAGCGGGTCTTTGACGTGTACGCTTCATTGCAATCCACAACGTGCTTTCCGTACTTTCTGGCGTACCACTTCAAACGCACCTTAAACCCGTAATGATTGAGATCTAGCATCTGGCGGCAGGTATTCCGGCGTATGGTACGCACCTTTTTGTCTTTTCGCGTGACCATACCCCTCGTCTCGAAAGACGGCAGAAAGATAACGTCATAATTGGATACAAGCTCGAACGCCAGTCGGTTATGCAAGTCCAGAATAATGTCATCTTTCTTGCACTTGAGGCGGTTAATCTCTTTGTCAAAGTTGACAATACGATCCTGCGCCCACTGAGGCATGTCAGGAAACTTTATGCCTTTTTGGGTGTTCAGAATCTTTTGTTTTTGCCCAATGAGATTGTCAACTCGTTTCATAAGCGGGAACAACTTTTTTTTGGCAAAGTCATTTCCTGCAATTAAAGCCTCTTTATCGCTGAAACAGGTAGCAAAAGTTCGCACTCCGGGGTCTATCCCAACACACTTCACTGCGCCTTGGATATCGGCATTGAGTTCTATGTGTTGTTGAACCTGAATGAACCAGCGCCCTTTGTCACAGGTAATAACGCATGATTTACCAATGGCTTCGGCAGGCACTTCTTCCGTTAGATGGATTCTGCCCAACGCATTAACGCAAGGGTTCAATCCCTTTGGCAGTCTATCAATAGAGAATGAGTGCCTGCTTCCTTTACGGCTCTTAAAACTTATTTCTGAGAAACCTTCACTTGCCCCTTTGAGTTTTTTGTTTTTACTGCAAACAGACTTGAATGTTGTCGCTGCCGCTAGTGTTCCATTATCTGAAATAATAGAGTTATAAGCCCGTCCATTGTCTTTTTGCTCCTTCTCCACCTGAGCCTTTATCGACGGGCGCATATTAATAAATTTACCATTTTCGTCCTTGTATTTGTCATTGCGGAACCGCTCTACAGCCAGGTTGTAAGAACGCCTGTAAAGAGCAAGTGCATCCCTGTAGGCCGGTTCATTCTCCGGGTAAATTATGATCCTTTTTGATGCTACGATCTTTGCGCCTTTTAGCGGAACGCTTTCCGTAGTGGCTGTTGCAGAACGAGGTAATGAAACCGATAAGCTCATGGGTATCAAAGGCTTCACCGGAACCATTCGAGTCATCCAAAACTTCGATTTGTCCTCCTGATAATTCAACGAGCCACTTGATAAGTTCGAATCCTGATCGTGCGAGCCTGTCTTTTGTGGTAACCACAATGTGGGTTGGATGGTCGCACATCGCTGATTCCAGAATGGTTTGCAGTCCTTTTCGTTTAAAGTTGAAAGCACTGGCAATGTCACTGATAAATTCTGCGTCAGGATACCTTTCGAGCAAGCGTCGCCTTTGCGTAGCAATGGAAGATTTTTGCTTCCCTGAGCTAACCCTTGCATAGCATATCTTCCTCTGCTGGTTGATGAATATGCGGTAGTGACCCCCGCTCGTTTGCATTATTTTCTCGTAATGACCGCTTTCGATCTTTCGCCTTATTGTCTGGGTTGTTACGCCCTCAATCTTGGCAAGTTTGGTTGTGGATACCCACAAAATAAACGCCTCTGGCTATCTATGTTGTTGTCAGTATAACAAGTTATGTTGCGATTGTTGCATTTTTATTTAACTGTTTCACGGCATGATGGACAGTGGTGGTTCATCTAAAATCGCCATCTGTTCCCTTAATTCAAGAATATGTTCAGACCAGTAGCGTTCAGTGTTAAACCATGGAAAGGCCATGGGAAACGCCGGATCATTCCACCGCTTTGCCAGCCAGCCGCTGTAATTGATCAGGCGCAGGGTTCGGAAATACTCCACCAGGTTCAGCTCGATTGGGCTGAAGTCGTAGAATTCATTGTATCCTTCCAGTAGTTCAGACAGCTGCGCCGTCTGGTTGGCGCGATCACCCGAGAGGAACATCCATAAATCCTGAATAGCGGGTGCCATACAGGTGTCATCAAAATCAACAAAATGAGCGTTGTCGTCACGCCAGAGGATGTTGCCGCAGTGGGCATCGCCGTGAACCCGGATGGGTTTGGGTTGATAATGCTTTTCGATGCTATCCAGTTTTTCCAGAATATCTCTGCTCAGGGTTTCATAAGCAGGCAGAAGCGCCACAGGAATAAAATCGTTTTCCAACAGCCATTGGACGTTGTCTCTGCCATAACGCTGCAAGTTGATGCCAGGACGATGCCCGAAGGGTTTAGCGGCCCCAAGCTGGTGTAGCCTGCCCATGCAACGCCCCAGGGTGAGCAGGTGGTCGAAGTTATCCAACTCTGGAGGATAGCCACCTTTGCGCTCAAAGAGAGCAAACTGAAACCCTTCAAATTCATGCAGGGTTTCACCCTGTTCGTTCTTTAACGGAGGAACAATGGGAAATTCCATATCATGGAGTTCCAGGCTGAATTCGTGCTCTTCCAGAATTTGTGCTTTGCTCCAGCGCTGAGGGCGGTAAAACTTGGCAATGATGGGCGAGCTTTCTTCAATGCCCACCTGGTACACGCGGTTCTCATAGCTGTTTAATGCCATAATACGGGCATCGGACAGATAACCCTGGCTTTCAATGGCGTCCAGCACCCGATCCGGAGTGAGTTGATCGTAAGGGTGAGAGCTTGGGGTCATACTGATGTCCGCGTGCAAGTTAGGTAAAGCGGTATTCTATGGAGCGGGGTCATGGTTGTCGAATGAAAGGAACAGCTTTTCCAAAAGAGATAAAAAGTGAACTTTCATAAAAAGGCAAAGTCTGAGCATTGAAGAGAAGCTATAGAAAAGCTTGTTTTTACTGGTTCAGCAAGAATTTACAGATGATAAAAAAAGAAGTAAAACTCGTATTATTCATACTATTCAATACACTTTTGCCAGCAGTCCATGCGAATGAGCTTCCGGCTCGCTTTCTGCATTTAGCGGAGGACATGGATAAAGAAGCGTATGAGCGGGATTATGGGCAAAATCATGAAGTTGTATACCGCAGAAATCAACGCCCATACTACCGTGTAGATTATATCGAGAAACGGCTGGCTGCTATTTGCGCTACTTATAATCACTTGGGCAGAAGCTGTAAATCCGGGGTTATTGAGAAGCGTTCTGTCTTATTTTCGTGGATATCAGTTTTGCCTGAAAGCCAGACTCCGGAATTGCGAAAATGGGTTTCTTTTTATGCGCTGCAAAAACTCGATAACCATGCCGGGGGGAAGCCTCGGGCGGTGCAGCTTGAAGAAATTTTCTATGCACAAACCAGGGACTCTCAAAGAGTCTGGTTGCCTGTATTACCTTATTCTTCGCTCTGGAAAGATTGGGTCAGACAGCAGGAACGCTTTTATAATAAATCTTGCGTAGAGCCAGAGCCGGGCTGGGAGCGGAAGGAAAGAAACAGGTTTGAAGCTGCCAATAAGTCACGGGCGGAAGAAAACCGTCTTCAGCTTCACTATGCGCTTCACGGGCTTGATCCTGAAATCACCGAATGGATACAGCGTCAGTTGAAGCCGATATTTCCTGAAAACGCCGTACATGATCTTGAACCATCAAAATCCTATACGCTTTTGCTTAATATTCCCGGGGCTTTGAGTGACAGGTTGCTTCTGCCTGTAAATGAAAGTTTTTTTGCTTTGGATTCGAATGGGCATTTAGCCCCTGGCGGACAAAAGAGTGAGAACAGCATTTATAAGGAAGATGAGCAGTTATTGAAAGGAATTGTGTGTCTTGTTGTCTTTGCTATAAAACTTGTGACTTATAACAGGGCAATGCTTAAAGTCTGGCCTTTCACTCTGGTGAATGGCTTCCTGTAGCTGTAATCCTGTCAACAAACCTGGCTGACTGTAAGGCATTCAAGAGATGAAAGAATATCGTTACAGTCAGGCAGGCAGCTGCGGGGAGCTTGTTATCAACGGCTTTTCAATTCCCTTAAATGGCGATAAACCGTGTGATGGCTGATGCAGAGGTGATCCGCGACAAACTGTATCGCCTCTTTCAGTTCAAATATGCCCTGGTGAAACAGTTGTTCAATGATCGCTTTATTTTTCAACGAGGGCAGAACCTGATCATCGGACTCTACCGAGCGGATTGCCTTGGTAACAGAACTGTTCAGTAGGTCATCAAGATTTTTGGCAAAATTTTCCGGACTGTTGTCATGACCTTTTTCTGCTGGCGCGGTGGGTATCATTGAGCTGACTACTTCCCGAAACGGTGCGTCCAGGTTGACATTGATGCACAGCAGGGCAATGGCTTGCCCCTTCGGGTTTCTGATCACAGTGGTTACCGAGCGCATCATTTTGCCATCGGCAGTTTGTGTAAAGTAGCTGGTGGTGACATCCTGGCCTTCAGCCAGTTTGCTCATGGCGAGATCGGTGACTGGTGCTCCTTCAGTGCGGCCAGTTATATGGCCGTTGGCAATTTTTATCACAGAAGGATTATTTTTATCCAGGCTATGAAGCAGGACTTCCGTGTGGCCGCCAGAGACTGCGGCTATACCATCCACAACCGGCTTTATTGATTCAAGCATTGCTTTATCTGCCGGAGTTAACGTTATTAAACCCATGAATTACCCGTTTCTGAAACGTCCACATACTAGTACGTTAAGCTTCAGAACTTCACCTCTATCACATAAAGAAAACGACTGACTGCACAGATTTCGTGTTTGTCATGATAAAAGAGCCTGCTCACAAAGGGGTGTGAGCAAGCTCTTAATCAAGACTGACAGATCAAAAACGTATCAGGCAGTCATGATGCGAATAATGGCATGATCTGTATTTGGCATTCCAGTACTAACCATGTTGCCCACATTCCTGATGGTGTCTTCAACGGTCTCTGCAATAATGCCCTGCTCATTGGCTACGGAGCCACTCAGAGCCATCAGGCAAGATCGAACCGCAGCACCAGAAGAAGTGGCTACCTTCATAGCGCAGCTGGACTTGGCACCGTCACAGACCATACCGGAGCAGTCACTCATAACGTTCTGCATCGCATGGCTGCATTGCTCAAAAGAACCGCCACTCAGGTAAGTCATGGCAAACGCAGACGCTGAACTGGTGACAGAGTTGCCACAGAACGCAGACAGCGGCGGGTAGTGGGACTTGATGTAGATAGCCATCAGGTGGCTCATGGCCAGTGCCCGGGCCTGCATTTCTTCACCGACGTTTCTGAAACGAGCCATCTCTACAACGGGTACGGTGGCAGCGATGCCCTGGTTACCACTGCCGTAGTTGCTCATCGCTGGCAGTACGGCACCGCCCATGCGTGCGTCAGAGGCCGCGGATGTGCGCATAACGGTACGGTTGATAAGGTCTTCACCCAGAACGCCCTGGTCGATCTGGTCCATCATGGTGCGGCCTACTTTCAGACCGTAATCATTGGACATGCCTTCCTGAGACAGTGCGCAGTTAAGCTCTGCGGCTTCGTTCATAAACAGAATCGCTTCAGGCTCGATTTCTGTGGCAAATTCGTAAATGCCCCGGACGCTGATATCAACACCTTCACAAACGGATTCCGTGGTACCGCTGTCGGCGTTGCTGGTGTCCAGTTTAAAGAGGCTTTCGCCATTCAGTGTTTTTTCTGTGATGCGGGTATGTCCACCACTGATTTCAACGGTGGCCCTGTCCGTTCCTGCTTCAGTAATCACTTCACAGTAAATGAACACGTCAGACGCAATCGCTTCAACTTCAATCTGACCCTGGTCAATCATCTGTTTGGCGGCAGCTACATCATCAGCAGAAATATCTTTAAGAACTTCCAGGCCCATATCCGGAGCGCCAGCGACTGCGCCAGCCGCTGCGGCAATATGAAGCCCTTTATAACCGGTGCCGGGAACAAAAACGCCTACCGCATTTTTATACAGGTTTTCGGAAACCTTTACGGTTACTTTTTCTGGCTGGGTGCCGAGGATGCTGGTCGCTACTGCGGCGGCGTAAGCGGCAGATATAGGCTCAGTGCAACCCAGTGCAGGTTTAACAACGGACTTAATGATATTGATGTACTGAGACCACTGAGGCTTCACAGCAAAACTCCTGAGATGATTAAAACAGTTTGGCAGGTCGATTTGTGTTGGTGGAAGTGCTGGCAGGCAGGTATTGAGGGGAGCCTGCCAGCCTCTCCGGTGACAACAGAGCTAGGAAATCTGTCGTCATTCATGGGAATTGGCCAGCCAATAACAATGGGCTATTAAGCGCAGGCAGCAACCGCTTCCACTTCAACCAGAACACCCAGAGGCAGATCTTTAACGGCGAAGCAGCTGCGAGCCGGGCAGTCTTGACCAAAGTATTCAGCGTACACTGCGTTGAAGGCACCGAAGTCTTCGATGTCAGACAGGTAGCAAGTGGTTTTCAGGACGCCTTCCAGGGAAGAACCGCCAGCTTCCAGAACTGCTTGCAGGTTTTTCAGGCACTGATGGGACTGAGCGGAGATGCCGCCTTCAACCACGCCACCCAGCTCACGGCAAACAGGCAGCTGACCGGAAGTGAATACCAGGTTACCGTGCTTGGCACCGTGGGAATATGGACCGATAGCTTCTGGTGCTTTTGGAGAAGAGATACATTCTTTCATGGGGTTGCCTCAATAAGTAAACGCATTACCCGGTAATGCGTCGTTTGAAAAAAGCGCTCAAAAAAATTTGATCCGATCTTGGCAAATTCACGTCGTTCTTTCAATAGAAAAGCCCGCAGTCGAGCTGTTGCATTGATTGAAATCATTGTTTTAGTCTGGAGAGTTTGGATTTTAGACGCTAGTCATTCTGGCGGTCGATAATGGCGCAAATTTATTTATTTTTGCCGGTGCGATGTGTGTACCGGGGTGCGACTGTTTGTATGACCCGCAAAGCACAAAGCCGACAATAAAGCCGGCTTTGTTATGAAGGACGCACTAGAAAAGCAGTCTCAGGTTACCCCTGATAAGCGACTTTCAGTTCCTTCTCTTTTTTTGCAGAACGCTTATTGTAGGCCGCAAGCGTAAAGGCCATGACCAGACCCAGGACACTGAAGCCCAGCAGGATCATGAACGAGTAGTTGTAACCCTGAGCGCCTGGATAAGTATCGAGGATACGACCAATCAGCGGTGAAATAAACGCGTCTGGCGCCATACCCAGGGTGCAGATAAAGCCAACAAACGCACCGGTGTATTCCATTGGTACGCCGCTTTCCTCAACGGTGGCAAAGTAAACGCCACGGATAGATGCAATCATGATGCCAAGGCAGCCCATCAGTACTGCAAACGCCGTGTGGTTGCCGTCGCCAACAGTAATAATACCCAGCCATACTGCGCTCAGCAGTGCGAAGGACCAGAACAGTACCGTAGAAGGGCGTCCTACCTTGTCAGCGATAATGCCCAGCAGTGGCGCAAAAATTGGCTTGATGGCGTAGCTGCGCATAAACGACAGAATCATTACCATTCCGCCGCCCATACCCAGAACATGGGTCATATAAGGCGTGGTGTAATGTTGACCGCTGTTAGAAGCCATCAGGCCCATCACCATGAAACCGATAATCCAAGCCTGTGGCATGCGTACAACGACTTTCAGGTTTTTCAGCAGGTTGCGGTTGTCCCTGGTCGGTGCGGTATCTTCAAAGTTAATCCATGTAGTAACAGCGCTGACCAGGTTCATGACTGTGTAGGTCAGGATGATGGCCTGAAGTCCGGTTCTCGGGTTGTCAAACCAGGTAAACAGCAGACCTGCCACAGACGAGATAAGTGTAACGGCGAGCGCACGACCGCCTTCGAGGAAACCAAACAGGCGTCCCTGAACTTCAGAGTCTCCCAGTGAGCGAGTCAGCTTGATGTACGAGGCCCAGAACGTCAGTGTATGGGCAGCGCCCCACATCAGGTGCAGGCTCATGCCTACCCCGTAAGAAGGCAGGGTGGCGTAAATCATTCCGCCCAGGGCTGTGATCAGGTAGCTGAACACCAGAACTTTTCTGGCAGAGAATTTATCGGCAACGATACCGCCAAAGAAATAGAAGGCAATGGACGTCAGACCGTAGAGGCCGATCATGTTACCAAATTCTGTATTGGTAATACCCATGCCGTCGATCATCTGGTCATAGAACATGGCTCGCATGAAGACAAGCATGTAAATGTTGCCGCCGCCAATACAAAGCGCAACCATCTGGAGAATGGTCTTTTTATCAAAAGAAGCTTTTGACTCTGTCATTCTGTTACTCGGTGGAAAAAGTTTGAGAAGCTCAAGGGGGGCGCAGCCGCTGGCACTCCATGTTGCCAGCGAGCCATTACATTCGATTTAGCGAGAAGCTACTTCAGCAGATTTGTTAACCAGCGCTTTGAAGATATCCATGCACAGTGGTTCGTTATCAACCATCATTTCCGGATGGAACTGGTAGCCGTGCAGGTAGACATTGCTGTCAGTGTGCTCAATCGCTTCGATAACACCGTCCAGGCTGCTTCTTGCAGTCACTTTCAGGTCGTTGCCCACTTTGTTGATCGCCTGGTAGTGGAAAGAGTTCACGGCGCACACTTCTTTACCGCTGATCTGGTGCAGGTGAGAGTCTTTGTCGATATCAATGTTGTGAGCAGGGAAGTGCATTTGTGTATCGCCACCCCAGTGGTTATGAGCACCCGGGATGTCTTTGAGGACATTACCGTGCAGAGAACCACCCAGCAGGATGTTGATTTGCTGCATACCACGACAAACACCAATTACAGGCTTACCGGCTTTCATGAACGCTTTGATCAGCGCGCGCTCCCAGTAGTCACGTGGTGGGTACAGGTGGCTCATGTCCGGAGACATGCCTTCACCATAAAACTGAGGATCGATGTAGCACATACCACCGCTGATGACCAGCCCGTCCAGGCTGCGAGCAACGTTTTCAGCGTGCTCTTCAGGGTTGTCGTGAACAATCTGCAGCAGTACAGGAGAACCGCCCGCTTTGCAGATCGCGTCACCGTAACCGTGGTTCATGAATGACTTCAGGCCACGCAGGTAAGGGATTTCTTCAGTGCTAATTCCGATAATCGGCTTCATGGTAATTCCTGCTTCTATCCAGTGGCTGGATAATGATCAAAAAAATAATGTGTGCAACTATATTTGAATGAAAAGTGATAAGAAACCGGATTTAACGCAAAAAAAACTGTAAAACTACAGGATATAGACACAGATCAAAATCTCATCCTGTTTCAGTAGTTTCCACTCTGGTTTTAGGGGGATTCGGAGACTTTTGGAGGTGTTTTTCAGGTGTAAGGGGCTTTGTTATCGTAATATCCGCTTGTTAGCTGTTAGCTGTTAGCTGTTAGCTGTTAGCTGTTAGCTGTTAGCAGTATGAAGAACTAACAGCTAACAGCCAGAGGCCTGATCTGTTACCCGTTAGGGCAGGCAAGAGCGCTCTGGGAATTTATGCGACGCTGGCTGCCAGTTTATTATCGATCCGGAGTCGTTAATCTGGAAAAGCTCTTCTCTAGCCAGGTCATTAAGAATTCGTGCAGAACGCCATGCTGCCAGGCTCAGTTGAGGTTCAGCAATGCCGTGGCTATGCAGACCTGCATTCACTGCGTAGATTTTTCGGTCTTCAGGTCCCTGCCACTGAATTTTGAAATTAGACGTCAGTTGATAACGGTTACTTTCGTCTAATAGCAGAGCAGGCAACAATGGCTCCATACACTGCGGCAGTTTGTTCTCAAACCCTGTGCAGAGAATGACAATATCCGCCTTAATCCGTTCCTGCTGATCATGCAACGTATTATTTAATATCAGTTCATAGCAGCCATTCACGGATTGATTTAATCCTTCAAGAGTGCGGTCTGGTAAAAGCCCCCAGACCGGTTGACGGGAATCAGACAGATAAGTCCGGTCATAGAGCTCACGATAGAGCTCAGTCAGATAGGCGGGGGTGATTCCGTCACTCGCCAGTTTTTGTCGGTTGACGATAGCCGGCTTCTTTGATGCAGATATCGAGTAGAAACTGTCAACATACCCGGGCGTAAAAAACTGGTTGGTAAACGGTGTTTCATCCAGGGGCTCGAAATTTGGGCGCCGGGATATCCATTGGATGTCTGACACCTCTCCCCAGTGTCCCTGCAATGCGTTTAGAAACACTTCAGCACCTGTCTGGCCACCGCCCACCACTGCTAGTTTTTTGCCAGTCAGGTCGGGTGAACGGGCACTCAGCTCGCTGGCATGAAAGCAGTTTTTTCCCATATGTTTTTTGGTGCATTCGGGCACATGAGGTGCTTTCCCGGTACCCAGGCAAAGGTTACGAGCCCTGATGGTTTTGCGATCTGAATGAAGGATAAAACAGTCGTCTGCAAAGCTGACTTCACGAATCTCTGAATTGAATTGCAGGGATGGAAGATGGCGAGCCGTCCAGTCCATATAGTCTACAAATTCCTTACGACTGATAGCGGTTTTCTCAGTCGCCAGAAACTGATAGAAGCGGCCATGCTGAACCAGGTAGGAAAGAAAAGACCAGGGGCTGGTGGGGTTGACTGGTGTCACCAAATCTTTGAGATAAGAGGTTTGCATATGGGCTCCGGGCAGCATGAGCCCCGGGTGCCAGCTGAAAGAGGGCTTGCGATCAAAAAACTGAACGGTGTAGTCGGGCAGACCGTCAGCCAGAGCGGCGAGGCTCAGGTTAAAAGGGCCTATTCCAAGTCCGGCCAGGTCAAGCACATTTTCCTGACTATTTTCTTGTATCAAATTCATTTGTCATCCCTGAAGTGTTAAAGCCAATGGGTTAGCCAGGTTTGAACCCAGTTCCGGTAATGGTCGTTCAGTACTGTCACCGTACCCCAGACGAAACCTGACCCGGTTCAGGCAGATGCGAGCCATTTTCGTTTCAAACAGATCAAACAGTTTAAAACGGTCAGCCAGGCTGGGGTGGTCACTCATATAACTTTGTAGTTGTTGTCCGAGCAGCTGGTAGAACCGGTGCTCAGAAAATCCGGTTTCAGCCAGTACGTTCGATATAAAGCGCAGAACTGAGACAAAGTGCCCGGTCTGCAGGTCATGGATCAGGTGCTCAGAAGGCAGCCGGGTTGTCACGGCTTGAACCTCCTCTGGCAGTGAATCCAGCTCGGGGAAGTTCTGATTGATCAGGCGAAGATCACCCTGAAAGTCTTTCAGTGCGACTTTGGCTGGCTGGTTATCTGCCAGTACAAGCGTTACATTCTGCCCATGGGCAACCAGACCAACGCCGTATTTACACATAAGGTGATAAAGAGGGATCACCACAGCATTGAACAGTTTGTTCAGCCACGCTTCTGTAGTGAGTCCCGAGCGATGGATGTACGCTTCAATTAATGGTTGTCCATAGCCGTCTTTCTGGAAAAGGGTCGATATCAACACCGATTGTTCTTCCGGCGCTGTTTTGCTGTGTACGCTCTGACGCCAGATACACCCCAGCATCTCATGATACCGGTATGGGCCATCAGCGACCTGGTCATAGAGTGGGTGTGGATAGAATGCACCAGCCGGTTCTTCAAGGATAATTGTGCCCCGGGAGGCCAGCACTTCATCCTGAGCGGCTATCTCTGCCAGCCATTTTGAAAGCGCCGGACCTGCGGTGATATAACGCCCCGGAATGCCCCGATAGCAAGATGTATTCAAGATAGAAAGTGGCAGCTTGATATTCAGCTGCTGCGGCCTGGCCCGGTTGGTGAGCGTTCTCAAAGACTGCTGGGGAAGCATCGGGTCACCAAAACGCCCAAGATGGATAATATGCCCGGCAGCGATTTCACCAGCAAACAGGTTCACGATTTTGTTTAGCCATTGCCAGGGGTGGACAGGCATCAAGAGGTAGTGGCTGCTGTCAACGCCTCTATCCTGACAAAGCTTCTGTAATCGCTCCTGCTCTGATTGGCTCAAAGTGGCATCCAGCAAGTGCTGCTCGTCAAGATCACTGGCAACCCTCAGGTGACATTTTTTTCGACTAAGTGCCAGCCACTCCAGCTGGATATCAGGCAGAAACTCCGTTGCAAAAGCTTCGAAATCGTTAAGGCTCCATCCCATGCGCCCTTTGTTGACGGTGACTTTGGGATGACCGTCAAGTTGGGATTGCAGTTCATCGGCTGGCAGCTGAATCATGTCACTGGCGGTCATTGTACGATGGTTGTCTTGTAAACGGGATTCCGCCATCAGCGTGTTGCCCAGCTCTTCCAGAAAGTTACAGAGAGTGGCTGACTCGAATCCCAGTTCCGTTCTGGCGTCGATAAAAAACTGGCTGACATCTGCCGCTTTTGCCGGTAATGGCGGGGTGCGGCTGACGGTTTTCGAGTCAATGAGCAGTTGCCCCCAGATACTGCGGGCGGCGGAAAACTGGTAAGAAACGCCACTGTCCAGATCAAGGCAGAATTGGCCTGATACGGTTTCAGTCGGTTTAATGGCTTCTTCCCAATCTAATTCACTGAGTGTTTTAACCAGCAATTTCAGGTTTGCTTTCTGCCAGGGGTTGTCAGTTACCTGTCTCCGGCTAATTGGCTGATCAATAGGTGCCGGTTGATTCATAACTGAATGTCCTGAAAAAAGGTTTTCCTGTGGCAATGCACCAGGGCAGCCCGTTTATGGGGAAAATCAAACTCTTTGACAAACTCCCAGCCAGCAGGTGCCAGCAATTTCATTAATCGTTTATTGTCTGCCCTGGGTTCACCAACAAGTCTCATGGTGCGCGGATCGTCAAGGAACAAAAAGTGGCTTATCGACCGGGTCCAGCTCAGGGAGAAACGCGGGCCGAGGAACTTTGTGTTACCGACCAGTAAGTGGAATCCGCGGTCCCAGGGCTGGCAGTCGTAGTAGGGAGCGAGACGATCTTCCATTGCCCAATAAAGCTCCATATACCCGAATGGCTCGCCATTAAAACAACCTATAAGCGGCCATGTTCGTGTATCAGCCAGTAGTGTCCTGATGTACTCCTGAAGTTCGCCCCTGCTTTTTGCCATTTCCCAGAACTCGTTTACCCGTGGCTGATTCATCCAGTTGTGGAACAGAGAGAGATCCTGTTCCGGATCAATACTCCTGAATGAAACGGTCACGTCGCTTTGATAATCGTAGCGTTCATAGACTGTGCCAGCGGGCTGCTTTTGCCTGACCGGATGCTCGGTTCCACTGTCGTTCCGGGTCCAGATTTCCGGTGCTGGATGACTGTTTCTTTGCCAGTGCCACAGGGTGCGATCCTGATAAAAACCCTGCCTGATACAGATTGATGTGTCTGGTTCTGACCCTTTTGAATGAACCAGTCCTTTGTTTTCCAGTCGTTGGGTGAGTCCATTGTCGATAGTAATGCTGAGTACCGCAGGGTTTTTGGCAAACAGGTAATCAAGTGCCGCAGCCAACAGGTGGTTCGGCAGTCGGGCTGGAAGGTCAGAACGGTTTGCTGCCGACAGGCGTGGCATGTCATTACTACGGATCCTCAGCAGCAGTGAATGTTTATTGTCGTTTATAATCAGGGCATTAGAATCATACTGCCGTATGGTAATCGGTGTTGAAAGTGTCCCTGGCAGTGTGATGACTGGGGCTTCTTGCATAGCTATTCCTTAACGGCTTCTTGTTATATTTTCATTCAGACTGTTGAAATAACCCGAAGATTGGGTTTTCCATGGCGTGATAAATTTCCAGTGGATTGTCCAGAGTATTTTCATTCAGGTTATGAAACGAACAGAAGAAATTACCTTTTGACCAAAGCTCCTTGCTATCGAGCACGTAATCCAGACAGCTTGAATCTCGTCGGCCTTCTGCACGAAGCTGCTCAAGAAATGTTCTCAGTGTTTGTAAGAGGTGTTGTTCACTAATGCTTCTGTCAGCCCCGAGGGCGCTGATAAGCCCAAAAGTTGAATTAATCAGCAGATAATAGGTGAAAAGTCGGTTGCCAGGCTCCTGTTCAACATGATGCTCAGCGCCATCGGCTGTGGCTGGAATGTCACTGGCAAGCAGTTGTCTCGCCAGATCACTGTAACCTGTACCCTGGCAATCCCTGAAAAAGGCTTTTTCAGGGTAGCCGGCAGGCATATGTATCAAAAGATTTTGCTGATGGGCACCAAACAGCAGACCAAAGTCAGACTGTGCAATGACTAGAGGCTTTGCGACAATGTTCAGGTATTTCTCAAACCAGCGCTGGGCGATATTTTCCACTGGGGAGTAACTGTCTTCAGCCAGCTTATGGATCAGCTGGATTATTCTGGAAGACTCTACAGGATGGTCCTGTGTGAGGCTTGCCAGTAACTCCGTGCCTTCGTTGAGGCTTTGGCGAGTGAAAGGGTTTTCTCGCAGTACTATCATGGTTTCAGCCAGGGGCTGGCCGTCAGGGCCTTTAATCGCTGCATGGGCTGGCTCAGTGAGTATCTCAAAATCGGGGAATTGCTCCTGCAGTTGTCGGCCCACAGACGTATGATACTTCACTTGATGGATTTCCTTGCCGCGAATCACTTCCTTTGGCAAAAGATGACGCAGGGAATTGGTTAAGCGCACGCTCAGGGAGTACTTCAGCATAAACCCGGCATGGGGGGCATAGAGTGAGCGTACCGATGATGTGGCATGCCAGCCTGTACCCAGCTCACCGTAGCTGACCATTCTGCCTGTCTGTATCAGTTGACGAATGTAGTCATTATTCAGCCATTGCCTTGCTTGCCAGGGGTGTGCGGGTAACAGGGTTTGGTGAGCCGGAAGATCCTGAGGCAGCCAGCTTTCCAGTCGACGATCTTCATTGGCCAGCTGCAGAGTGAGTTCCCGGAAGGAGCACTCATGGACACTGTCGTCTTCCAGCAAGTCAGAGTCGATGGCAAACCAGCTGAGTTGAAAGTCTGATCCAAACTCAGGGATATAGTGCTGAGTTTTTTCTGTTGAAAACTGGTCTCGACTCTTGGGCGTTGGGTGAAAAGAATGGCCTGCAAATAGTGCCTGCTCTGATGTGCGGAAATTCATTGTTCCGGCAAAGAGGTCAGGCAGCTCAGAGGCTCTTGCTGATAATGCCCGGGCTGTATTATCGAGGCTGCGACTGACGCGCTGGAGAAATACTTGTTTAGTGTTGTCATGAGCCGACTTAAAAATACGCTCCTCACCGGACAACAATTCCACCATGTCAATAAATCCGATAGTTTTGGTATGACCCGATGTGTCCTCCCGCAACCAATAAGGGGACATAAACTGATGTCTTCCTGCCAGTGAATAGTGTTGAAGATTAATCAGAATTTTTTTGTTTTGACTACCAAGGGGGATGACAACCGTTGCAACCGCTTCACCTTCCTGTAGGGACTCACTGTCAGGAGTTGTCAGCTCCCAGCCATGCCACTCCCTCAGCATGGCATTCAGGAAGCAGCCGGCTGCGAGCTTCTCTGCCCATAAGCCTGCATCAAAGTTCCTATCCGTTGAGTCTTGTCTGGCACTTTTTTCTTCCACTTCTATTCGTACCTTGTCGTATTGTTTGAGTTTTGTACTGAATGGCCGCATAATAAATGCGAATCATTATTATTTGCAAGAATAAAGTTACCTACGAATAAAATGCTACAAAACAGAAATGACTTTAATGATGGCTACCTTGAAAGAAGGTTTTTGGTGACGGTTATTTCTTACTTCGCTAACGAGTCTGTCTCTGATTTACGGGAGTCGAATGTTTCGCTATAGCTGTCTTTTTGGTGCTTCCCTGATGGGGATGGGGCAGGTAAGCCTGCTGATCTGTCTGCCAGTGTTTGTGAATGAGACCGGAATTGATTACGGTATTTTTGCCGGGCTTGTCGCTCTGGGGACTGGCCTGTCTATTGTTGCTGCACCGGTCTGGGGGAAAATCAGCGATTATTTCGGACGCAAAGTTGTTATTACTGCGGGGCTGACTGGTTTTATTGTTAGTAACGGTCTGCTCGCACTCATGCTGATATCCGGCGGTTCTGCACAGGTGGCCATGTTGCTGCTGGTGTTATCGAGAGTTATTTATGGGCTGACCGTAGCGGGTTTCTACCCAGCGGTTCAGGCATGGAGCGTTGATCAGTCGACGGCATTAAATCCTGTCAAAGACTTAAGCCGTGTCTCAGCAGCAATCAGCCTGGGAAGGCTGCTTGGCCCATTATTAACCCTTGTGCTTTTGCCACTGGGGGCGGTGGTTCCGGTTATAGCGGTCTTTTCATTGGCGGTACTGACATTGCTCATTACCTCGTTCTCTGAAAAGCCTGAGACAGGTGGCGCAAGACAGTTGTCTTATGAATTCGAAGGCACAACAACCACTTTACTATTAAAACGAACCAGGCCGGTTTTGCTTATTGCTGGTTCGGTAACGACTGTCTTTGGTCTGTTGCAGTATTTGATAGCACCTGTACTGCAACAGAAATTCCACTATTCGGCAGAAACGGCCTCAGAGACTCTGTCATTTTTAATGTTGACAGCCGCTTTTTCAACGCTGATTGCTCATATCACTCTCCCACGCCTTATTCAGCATCGTTTACCTTTGGCTCTGGTGTCGGGTGGCTTGTTGTTGCTGGCAGGTACTCTGTGCCTGCTATCGGCTACAGACCTTATTGCCATGACCTCAGGTATTGCAACTTGTGCTGTCTCTGTCGCCTTGCTGACACCGGTTTACACAACGCTTGGCTGCCAGCTGGTGCCTGCTGACCAGCAGGGAGAATTGACTGGAATCCTGAGCATGATTCATACCATGGGATATACTCTGGGAGCCCTGCTGGCCGGTGCTTTGGGGCTATTGAGCGGCCTGAACGTTATGTATCTATGCGGTGCCCTGATTGTCGTTCTGTTTTCGGGCATTGTGTATTTCATCAGAAATCGGCCTGCTGAAAACAGTCGGGAATTCACAATCGGAGTTGAGAGGTAGTGTGTATGCCATCCATTCAAATGACTGGCTGGCCGATGGTCAGCGTTCGTTTCAAGCGCCATGCCAGCGACCAGGATGTTCAACAATGGCTCAGTGAGCTCAGTGCTTATCTGGATAAACGACAACCTTTTAGTATGGTGATCGAAGCAAAACCTGAGAGCCGTTTTTCTCCGGAGGCTCGCAAAAATTTTGGCTTATGGTTTAAGGAAAACAGAGTGTTACTGGGCCGTTATTGCTGCGGGGTTGCACGCATTGTTGGTTCTGCCACAGAGGGAGAGCGGATGGTGAGCGAGAACATGAAAAAAGCCATGCCGTTTCCCATGGTCGCCATGGCGGACTGTAATGAGGCCAGAAAGTGGGCGGAGAGCGTTCAGGATGAAAAGACGATTATGATTTGACCGGTCAGATGGTAATCAATATCATTCGCAAAAAATAATTATCAGAGTCCGTATCATGGAAGCGTCTTCATTCAGTTTGCAACAAGTGTCTTTTAATGTGGCTAAGCGCAGCATACTGGCACCTGTTTCTCTGGAGATTCCATCAGGAAAAATCACTGCCATTCTTGGCCCCAATGGTTCAGGAAAGAGCACTCTGCTCAAGTTGTTATCCGGTTTAAGCCCTGTTTCGTCTGGAGAAATTCAGCTACTTGGCAAGCCAATGGCGGAGTACAACCGTAAAGAGCTGGCTAAGCTGCTGACCATGCTCCCTCAGCACTCTCCGGTTCCTCTGGGTATGAAGGTCGCTGATCTGGTGGCCTGTGGTCGTCATCCTTATGCAGGTCCTTTTGGGCGACTGCAAACCACTGACCGGCAGGCCATTCATGAAGCCCTGGTTCGTGTTGGGATGAGTGATGTTGCCGGTCATGTGGTGGATCACCTGTCCGGAGGCGAGATGCAGCGGGTCTGGCTTGCCATGGTTCTGGCACAGCAGACTGGCATTCTGTTGCTGGACGAACCGACTTCCTGGCTGGATATTTCACATCAGCAAAAACTGCTCGATACCATTCGTACCCTGAATCAGGAACAGAAGCTGACCATTGTCTGGGTTCTGCATGACCTGAATCAGGCTCTGCAATACAGTGACCACGTGATATTGATAAAAGCGGGCAAGCTGGTTCAGGATGGTCCTGCGCGGACGGTGATAAACGAACGGACCATTTACGAAGTGTTTGACATTGAAACCCGCAAAGTCACCCTGGAGCCGGAAGGTCAGACGCTATTTATTCCCGGCTCTGCCAGCCTCGATGGTTCGAGCAGTGAGCGGTTTAAGAATCCAGCCAATAAATCTCTGACAATGGAAGTCGCCTGAATGTTAGCTGTCGTACAAAAATACAGTGCTGCCATGGTCGTATTTCTAACGCTGAATGCCGGTGCTGTTACCGTTGAACACAAAGCCGGAACGACCGTTCTTTCTGAAATTCCCCAACGCGTTGCAGCACTCAACTGGACGCAGGCAGAAATCCTTCTCACCCTTGGCATTACACCCGCAGGTGTAACCACTATAAAGGGTTACCGGCAGTGGCAGTCTGATTCGCCGCCCATACCGGAAGGTGTGACCGAGCTTGGCCATCGCTCTGAACCCTCGTTGGAGGCAATCGCTGCCCTTAAACCGGATCTGATTCTGGGTTACGACTGGCGGCATAATCGTATTTATCCCGAACTCAACGCTATAGCCCCTACGGTGCTTTACGGGCAGTACCCTTCTGAAGAAGACCAGAGAGATTATCTGGTCAGAATGCAGGATATTTTTCTGTCAGTTGCCGCTATCTTTCAGCATCAGAAACAGGCAGCGATGAAGCTTAGTGAAATGCAGCAGGCGCTGAGCCACGCCAGAATGCTAATTCGCAAGGCTGAACTGACGGGGCACCCGGTGGTCGTCGGTAAATTTGTTGGCATGGGGCTGGGTCTGAGGGTTTATGGCAAATCGTCTTTAGCCGGTGCAGTTGTTGAAGAGATCGGACTGGAAAATGGCTGGTCAGCCACCCTGCCCGGACGTGACTTTACCCATGTGGACTTGCTGAAGCTCACCACGATTGGTGATGCCAGCCTGATTATTATTGGACAGTTGCCGGATAATGGTCAGGGCATGACGGACTCTCCGGTTTGGCAGGCTTTGCCAGCGGTAAGGGAAGGCCGGGTTTATCATGTTCCCGCGCTCTGGTCATTTGGTGGCCCGGAGTCAGTTATGCGAATGACCCGGGCGTTTGTTGGTCAGCTGGTTCCGGAGGCATGAGCATGTATTCGGAATCGATGAAACTGACCTTTGCACTACTGCTGCTGTTCATGGGCTGCCTGATTTCTCTGGCCTCAGGGCCAGCGGGGATTGATGTCAGTTTGCCCGGCGAGTTATTGGCCGGAACATCATGGTTTAATCACGGTGATGTGCCGTCACTGCACAATGTCATTGTGACTTACCTGCTGTTGCCTCGCACCCTTATGGCTTTGTGGTGTGGTACTGCTCTGGGTGCTGCCGGAGTGCTGATCCAAAGTGCGACAAGAAATTCCTTTGCCAGCCCGGCGACACTGGGTATTAATGCCGGTGCACTGCTGGCGATCATTACAGGCACGATTGCCCTGCCTGAGTTCACTGACCATTTTCCCGTTGCTGTCGCTTTCACTGGTGCGGTTATAACGTCACTTGTCGTTTTCAAGCTGGCCAGTGCCATCAGTCATTCGCCGGTTAACCTGGTGCTGGTGGGGATGGCCGTGACATTGTCGGTGGGAGCTGTCAGTGCTGGCTTATTGATGTTCTGGGAAAATCGGCTGGATGGCCTGTACATCTGGGGAGCAGGCAATCTGGCTCAGTTTGATTTTCAGGCCGTGAACAGCAGCTGGTGGCTGGTGGCTGGCCTTATTGCTGCATCGTTGCCGCTGGCAAGGCGGCTGGATCTGATTGAACTGGGTAATGATCAGGCTGGCAGTCTCGGTGTTAATGTCAGGCAGACGATCATGCTGTCACTGCTGCTGGCCTTGTTGCTGTCTGCCACGGTGGTCAGTCAGGTTGGCATGATCAGCTTTATTGGTCTGGTTGCGCCACATATTGCAAGGGGGCTGGGTTATAAAGCCACATGGAGTCGGCTTCTGGCTGCCAGCCTTATTGGCGCACTGTTGTTGCTCAGCGCTGATATCCTTGCCCGCTGGGTGCCCCTTCTGTTGTCAGAAGGGCATTACAGTGTGCCTGCCGGTGCCATGACCACGGCGATTGGCGCACCTTTTATGATTTTTTTGCTGACCCGGCGTCAGACGGTCAATAACCTGACCCAGCTGCCAAAAGAAACCGGGATTCGGGCTCTGTTCAGAGTGTCGCCGCTAAAACTTCTGTTCATCATGCTGGCTCTGTTGCTCTGTTCAGTCTGGCTCAGCCTGGGTGGTGGACTGAATGCTAACGACTTTGATCTTCGCTGGCCGAGAGTCGCAGCGGCAGCGTTTGCCGGTTGCGCCCTTGGGGTCTCCGGGCTTGTGTTACAGAGCTTGATGAGAAACCCCCTTGCCAGCCCCGACGTTTCAGGTCTTACGACGACAGGCGTTTTATTTGTGGTGGTGGCGGCTGTGCTGTTTCCCGGCCTTGACCGTATGGAAATGGTGCTGTTTTCCATGGCTGGCAGCGGGTTTGCGTTGCTGTTGCTGTTAAGCCTGAGTCGTATGACCGGTTTTCAGCCACAGATGTTTGCGCTGGCAGGTTTGTGTTTGTCTGCCCTGGCCTCGACTCTGGTTAATATTGCTCTGGTGCTTGGCAGTAATCAGTCCAGTGAGGTGCTGCTCTGGTTGTCGGGCAGTACTTATGCCATCAGTAAAGGGCTGGTGTTTTTTCTTGCGGCGGTTGTGTTGATGGTGGCTCCTCTGCTGCTGTTACTCTGGCGGAAACTGGATATTTTACAGCTTGGTACCCAATGGCCCACGATTCTGGGGATCAGAATTAATCCGGTATTGATTGCCCTGCTGTTGCTGGTGGCATTGCTGAGTTCCGTCAGTGTGGCGACCGTTGGTGGTATTTCTTTTGTCGGCCTGATGGCTCCTCATATCTGTCGTGTATTGGGTTTGTCCAGTCATCGTCACCTTATTGTGGCGACAGCAATGGTCGGCGCTATCCTCCTGGTACTCGGGGACGCTCTGTCCAGAAACCTTATGACTCCTTTTGAATTACCCGCAGGGTTGGTGGTTTCCAGCGTGGGCGGTGTCTATTTCATTCTTTTGCTGCTTACCGGCAAATACGTCCAGCGACGTTAAATTTTCCTGAAGAAACAATCAGCCCACACGAAGTGGGCACGAATAACAACAGGGACTCAATGAGAATAGAAATCAATACAACAAGGAATGCATCAATAAGATGAATAAGAAAACCCCTCTGGCACTCGCTGTTGCCCTGTGCGGCTCTACAGCTATTGCCGAAGAAAGCAATGTGACCCGGCTGGAGGATGTCGTTGTCACAGCCAGCCGGGTTGAAGAGAATATTTCTTCTATTGCCGGTACGGTTCAGGTCATAGATAAAACAGCGATTGAGCAGCAGGGCGTGGCCGGTCAGAAACTGGCTGATGTCCTGGCTGTGCTGGTGCCGGGTTTTGGTCCAAGTACCCAGACTGTGACAGATCGCTCACAAACTATACGAGGTCGTAAGGTTCTTTTATTGATAGACGGCGTTGCCCAGACAGAGAGTCGTCAGGTCAGCCGTCAGATGAACACCGTCAGGCCGGAGAATATTGAACGAATTGAAGTGGTTTCCGGTGCCAGTGCCATTTATGGCTCGGGTGCAGCGGGTGGCATCATTAATATCATTACCAAAAAGCCGGATACGGACGATGCCAAATTTAGCACCACCGTTGGCATCACCATGCCAGCCAACAAGCTGGACAGCGATGGTTTAACCTGGCGTATCAACCAGGGGGTAAGCGGTCGCAAAGGCAACTTTGATTATCTTGCCAGTGCAACCTTTGAACAGAGAGCCGGATTTTTTGATTCTGATGGTGATCGCATTGCACCTGAGCCCGCACAGGTTGGTCGCAGCGACACTGAAACCCGTGACCTGTTGCTGAAGCTTGGGTACGACCTGAACGAAACTCAGCGAATTGAAGCCGACCTGCAGGTATTCAGGGATGATATGGACTCAGATTATGGCCCTTATTACGGCGAAAACCTGTCTTATCTGGCACCTTTTGGCGCTCCTGTTATTACTGACGGTGTGAATAAAGCAGTAAAAGGACTGACGCTGGGCGACCAGCCATACAGCCATCGTAATAGTTATTCCCTGTCTTTTATTGATGAAGATTTTTTGGGGCACAGGGCGACTGTTCAGGGTTTCTACCGGGACAGAGAGTACCGGTTTTTTCCTTTTGCCTATGACTTGAAACTATATAAAAGCCACCTGAAATTACCAGATTCTACGATGGTCGTTAACCAGTCTACCTCAGAGGCTCGTGTTCATGGGCTCAAACTGACCATGGATAAAAACCTGAATAAACGCTTCCGGCTGGTCTATGGCCTTGACTATAAGAAAGATAAAGGCAAACAAACCGGGACCGGCTATGATGCAAATGCCTTTACTGGCAGTAACGGTTTGAATTATCAACCCACTGGCACCGACTATGAGTATGGTCCTGATGTGGAGACCACAACCCTGGGCGGTTTTGTTCAGGCCCGGTTTAATATTACCGACCGGCTGACCATGAACACTGGCTACCGGCATGAACGGGTGGACGTGGACATTGCTGATTACCGTCCGGCTCTGGAAAGCTGGATACTGCCTTTGCAGGGAAACTCAAACTACTCCACTTTCAAGGGAGGCAAAAAGGATTATACGGCAAACCTTTTCAACCTTGGACTTGTCTTCCAGCTTTCGGATAAACAGGAAACCTTTGTCAACTACTCGGAAGGTTTTGAGGTGCCTGACCCAGCCAGGCTGTTGAGGGATGCGCTACCGGCTGGCAGTGCTTTGAGCCCGATTTTTGGTGCAACCAGCCTGGATAAAGTCAACCTGGACGCTACTAAAATTAAAAACTACGAACTGGGCTGGCGTGGTCGCTTTGACTCGCTCACTACTTCGGTGACTACTTTTTATAATGAATCGGATCAATTCATTAAATTCACCAGGGGTTATGGTGTCCAGATTCTTGATCAGGATAAAAAGATTTACGGCATAGAATCTGCGCTCAGCTATTACATAAACGACGATTGGCAGGTAGGTGGTAGTTATACCTTTACCGAGGGGCGAACGTACAACGAGAAACAGAAAAAGTGGCTTGACCTCAGTGCTGTGGATGTTTCTCCACAGAAGCTGACTGCTTTTGTCAGTTATGAGCAGGAGGACTACATAGTTCGGCTACAGGCCCTTAACTTTGCCGATTACGACAAGGGCTACGATAGCAGTGATAACCCTGGCAAAGAGATGATTGACGGCTATACCGTCTTTGATCTCACCGCGTCGTTCTGGTTGCCAGCAGGCCGTTTGGATGCCTCGGTCAATAACCTGCTGAATGAAGACTATCAAACCGTTTACAGCCAGTGGGCTCGTAAAACCTATGGTGTTACCTCTGGTATTCCGGCTCAAGGGCGAACCGTTAGCCTGTCATACAGTATCGAGTATTAGAGGAACTGAAGCTTAGAAGGCTCTTGATGGATTCCCGGGAATTACCTGAACATGACAGTCCCCCAAATCTATCAAGAGCCACCATAGCCAGATATGGCACCATAGTTAGTGCTGCCCCTTTCCCCTTCAGCGAGTAGTCGAGTACTTTCGGTTAGTTCAATAAATACCCATGGGTTTTCATCACGGGAGACCAACTCCCAATAACCCAATCGTCCTCTGAAAGAGGGGGTGGAAGATGGAAGGTAGGGATCATGGAATTTGAAACCTGGATGGGATCGTGTCCCGGTATTCCACACTGAACCTGCAGGCATTCCTGGCTGATACGATGTCCCTGCGCGCCATATCGCTCGTTCAAACATACAGTGGATGTTCTGGTAGTGGGGAAACCTGAGTTTTATCTCATCCAGTAATCGATGCAATGGCACTCTACAGGTAGGCAAAATAATATCGTAAATTTTTTCAGATTCCTTCTCTCCGGTTTTGAGCCTCAGGGCTCTGTCATTCTTTATAAGAGATTTGTATAGCTGGCGCAGATCGGCAGTATTGTTATTTATGAAGCCATGGTTGGCGTTATCTAATTTGGGGATTAGCCAGTAATCAAAACATACTTGAGATTCATCTAAAACCTCGTGAATTTTCAACTGTCCTAGCATTAAAGGGTTGGGAAACCCTATAGAGGGTGAAAATGCACTTCCGTGAGGACAATAAAAAAACACTCTGTAACCCGAATGCACGGAAAACGATCTGGCGCAGTCGCTGCTAACCATCCCTGCGTCACAATCAATAATCAGATTTTGAACCTTATTTTTTGCGAATGATCGACCTGTAAACAAAAAGAATTTATTTTCCTGACAGGAATATTGCGCTTTCGAACCGGTATAAGGCAAAACAAACCCTCCCTTAAGGCTGTCTACGTCAGGAGCAGCCTTCAATCCAAACTGGTAACCTTTGCCCATCAGCCCGCAGGTGTTCTTGCCAGACACCACACATCAACGGTTTTGACACCCCGTTTTAGCAGTACCCTGGAGAGTTCCGAAACGGTTTCCCCCGTGGTGACAACGTCATCAACAATGGCAACATGCTGATAGGCTATTGCTTTATTACAGGCAAAAGCTCCCTGAATATTTATACGACGCTGGATAGCTTTAAGCTGTTGTTGGGCTTCTGTCGCACGAATCCGCTTTACCAGTCTTCTGTCCAATACCATACCTTTATCTTTCAGTAGCCGGGTCAGTGCTTTTGCCAGCAGAAGTGCCTGATTATAACCTCGCTGTCGTAATCGTTTTTTGTGCAGTGGTACTGGAATAATGGCTTCTGGCCAGGGCAACAGGTGGTAACGTTCCCGCAGAACCTCTGCCAGTGAGGCCGTCAGAGGTTGAATCAGGGCGAGCTGGCGACTGTATTTTATTCGGTGGATTATATGATTCACTGGAAAAAGATATTGAAAAGCCGAGTAGCAGTGTTGAAAAACAGGAGGCTGACTCAGGCACTGACCACAGATTGAGAGGTGCGAAACCGCCATGGGTAAACCGCAGCGCTGGCAGGCTTGCTGATTATCCGGACAGGCAGTCAGGCACAACTGGCAAAGTGGCTGTTTAAATGGAGTGGTTCCCCGACACAGAAGGCAACTGATCTGTAACGCATTGTTTAATAATTGTTCGATTGTAAACATTATTTATTGCTGGTGATTGACGTTGAGTTTCAATTGATTATTATCAGGTGTGTTTAAGTTTCAATAATCAACAGTAAAGGCTGTGCTCTGCACTTCTGCAACGGGCACTCCGGGGAATTTTCGGGCAACATGAACTCTTCTCATTCTGCTATGACACTTCGCCACGACTGGACAGTAGAGGAAGTTGAAGCGTTGTTTCAGCTCCCTTTCAATGACCTGATCTTTCAGGCCCAGCTGGCTCACCGCGAATACTTCAACCCAAACCAGGTGCAGGTTAGTACACTGTTGTCGATCAAGACCGGAGCCTGCCCGGAAGACTGCAAATATTGTCCCCAGAGCGGGCACTACAACACCGGACTCAGTAAAGAAAAACTGATGGAAGTGCGTAAGGTGCTGGAAGAAGCCCGTGCCGCGAAAGCCTCCGGAGCCACACGCTTCTGCATGGGCGCCGCCTGGAAAAATCCGCCGGAAAAAGATCTGCCGTATATCATGGAGATGGTAAAGGGCGTTAAGGCTATGGGGCTGGAAACCTGCATGACACTGGGTATGCTGAATGCTGACCAGGCGAGCCGGCTGGCACACGCCGGTCTGGACTATTACAACCATAATCTGGATACCTCGCCGGAGTTTTACGGCAACATTATTACCACCCGTACCTTCTCTGATCGTCTGGATACTTTGCAGCACGTTCGTGATGCCGGTATGAATATTTGCAGTGGCGGCATTGTTGGCCTGGGGGAAACCGAGCGTGACCGCGCAGGCATGCTGGTGGCACTGGCCAATCTGCCTAAGCATCCGGAAAGTGTGCCTGTGAATATGCTGGTACGGGTAGAGGGTACACCGTTGGAAGATGTTGACGCTGTGGATGGTATCGAGTTTGTTCGCACCATTGCCGTTGCCAAGATTATGATGCCTGCCTCCTGTGTGCGGCTTTCTGCCGGTCGTGAGAATATGAGCGACGAACTACAGGCGCTGGCATTTCTGGCAGGTGCCAACTCCATTTTCCTGGGCGATAAACTGTTGACCACTCCAAACCCTAAAGAAAGCAGTGACCGACAGTTGTTCGATAAACTGGGCATTAATACAGATGACCGGACAGAGCTTTCTTCACAACAAGCTTCAGAAGAAGCGGCTAAAGAGTTTGCCCGCATCTGCCCTCTGCGTGAGCAGGATAACGAACATTATTACGATGCCATGAAAGCCTCCTGAGGTGTCTGTTATGGACGGATCGTCTATGGAGAAAGCATTGCAACAGGATTTGCAGACCCGCCGGGAAGCTAGCCTGTATCGGTCACGCAAAACCCTCGACACCGCCCAGGGGCCTGAAGTGGTCATAAAGGGTAAGAAGTATCTGGCATTCTGTAATAACGACTATCTGGGATTAGCCAATCATCCTGAAGTCATTGCCAGCCTGAAAAAGGCGACAGCTGACTATGGTGTCGGCGGTGGCGCTTCCCATCTGGTGGTAGGGCACAGCAGGGCGCATCATCAGCTGGAAGAAGCGTTGGCTGAGTTTACCGGACGCGACCGGGTGCTACTGTTCTCCAATGGCTATATGGCGAACCTTGGCGTGATCTCTGCCTTGTTAAATAAGCGCGACGCTGTGTTTCAGGATCGTCTGAACCATGCCTCCCTGCTGGATGCCGGTCAGCTCTCCGGGGCTCGTTTTCAGCGTTATCTGCATAATGACGTGGAGAACCTGGCTACCCGTTTAGAGCGTACTGAGGCCCGTCGCCGGTTAATTGTCACCGATGGCGTCTTCAGCATGGATGGCGACGTGGCACCTCTGCCTGAGCTGGTACAACTGGCAAAACAGCAAAATGCCTGGCTGATGGTGGATGATGCCCATGGTTTTGGTTGTCTGGGGAAGATGGGGGGCGGAGTTGCAGAATTCTTTGATCTGCCTCAGGATGACCTGCCGGTTCTGGTTGGTACACTGGGCAAGGCCTTTGGCACAGCCGGAGCGTTTGTGGCAGGTAGCGAAGCATTAATTGAAACTCTTATCCAGTTTGCCCGTACCTATATATACACCACCTCCATGCCTCCGGCGGTAGCCGCTGCAACCCAAACCAGCCTGAAACTGTTGCGTGAAGAAAGCTGGCGACGCGATCATTTGCAGGCGCTGATTCAGTGTTTTCGCAAGGGTTGTGCACAGCTGGGGTTGCAGTTGATGGATTCGGCTTCGCCGATTCAGCCGATTATGGTCGGCAGTGCCAGCAATGCCATGGCTCTGAGTGACGCACTGGCTCAGCAGGGTATTCTGGTGACTGCCATTCGACCGCCTACCGTTCCAAGAGGAACGTCGAGGCTACGTATTACTTTCAGCGCTGCCCACAGCAAAGAGCATGTAGAGCAGTTGCTGACCGCACTTGAGCGCACGGTAAGTCCGTTGCAGGAGGATGTTGCATGAGTCTGCCCATCGTATTAATCAGTGGTTGGGGCATGCCGGCAACCGTGCTGGAGCCACTGGCACAGGAGTTGGATGGAGACGGTCGGGCCTGTGTGGTACAGCTGCCGGGGCTGGTATCGGAGCCCGGTAGCCGCTATGACTGGCAGGAACTGCTGAATTACCTCGACTTGCATCTGCTGGAAACGCCAGTGGTGCTGGTTGGCTGGTCTTTGGGTGGCACGCTGGCTGCGCTTTATGCGAGCCAGAACCCGGACAAAGTGGCAGGCCTGGTGACTCTGGGGACTAACCCGTGCTTTGTTCGCAATGATGACTGGCAACAGGCTATGTTACCCGCCACCTTTTCAAGCTTTTATGCCGGGATGGAAGAAGACCCCCAGGCCACTATCCAACAGTTTTCCATGCTTTGCTCAATGGGCAACAGCAACCAGAAAACCCTGATGCGTGAACTGGGTGCATTGACCGGGGATGTTGATCTGGAACCGGCTATTTTGTCAGGTATGTTGAAACTTCTTGGCGAAAGCAATGTGCGCTCCCAGTTTGCCGATCTGCGTTGTCCGGTGATTCACTGCTTTGGTCGACAGGATGCCCTGGTTCCTGCCGATGTTGCCGAACGCATCGAACAGGACTTCCCTGCCCATGCTGTTAATGTGTTTAATGGTGGGCATACTTTCTTTCTTGATAACGAAACCGGCATTACCCGTCAGGTGGCAGAACTGGTAGCCTGTTTATGCTCGAGAGGGTAACGTCATCGGTGGCTGAAGCCTGCCGACCGGAGCAAGCCGATAAACGACGAATTGCCGTGAATTTCAGCCGTGCCGCCAGTACCTACGACGTTGCTGCCGCGCTTCAGAACCGGGTCGCTGCCCGGACGATGCTGGGATTACCTTCAAACCGCAAGCCTGAGTTTGTCCTGGACCTGGGTTCTGGAACAGGTCGTCAGACGATTCAGGTGGCCGGTCATTATCCACAGGCCTCTGTAGTAGGGTTGGATCTGGCGATGGGCATGGCTGCCCATGCCCGATCCTGTTTCCCCCAGTTGGACTGGTGTTCCGGAGATATTGAACACCTGCCGTTCAAAGACAACCGTTTTGATGTGGTCTTTTCCAGCCTCGCTATCCAGTGGTGTAGCCTGAACAGGGTTCTTGAAGAGGTACACCGGGTTTTAAAACCCGGTGGCCTGTTTGTCTTTTCAACTCTGGCAGCTGGCACTATGCACGAGCTGAAGCGGGCGTGGGGTCAGGTTGACCCCCATGTTCATGTTAATGACTTTGATACTTACAGTGCTCAAAAACACTGTGTGCAGCAGTCTGACTGCCAGTTACATTCTTTCAGGCTGCAAACCGAAACCATCTACTATCCTTCCGTCATGCAGTTACTCCGGGATATGAAAGCCCTTGGGGTGAACACGGTTCCAGCGCGGCAGAATGGGCTGATGTCCCGTCATCGTATCCTGAAGCTTCAGGAGGCTTATGAAGTATTTCGAACAGAAAAAGGACTGCCTCTTTCTTATGAGGTTATTTACGGAATAGTGCATAAGCCGCTTATCATTTAAAAAAGGCCGGAGCAATAAACTCAAATGGCTAAAACGTATTTTGTTACTGGCACCGATACGGATGCCGGTAAAACAGTGGTGTCCTGTGGTCTGCTTGAAGCGGCCCGTCAGAAGCAACTGCAAACCATTGCCCTTAAACCGGTATCGGCGGGTTGCGAAATGACCCCGGAAGGTTTGTGTAATGGTGACGCTATGAACCTGATGGAGGCCATGACGCTGGAACTACCTTATGCTCAGGTCAACCCTGTTGCGTTTCAGCCGCCGATTGCACCGCACATTGCCGCAAAAGAAGAGGGTCGTCGTACAACGGTGGATTGGCTGGCAGGAATTTGCCGTGGTGCCCTGATGCGTAAACATGATCTGTCGTTGATTGAAGGGGCTGGTGGCTGGAAAGTTCCGTTGAATAATCGGGAAATGCTGTCAGGGCTGGCGCTTGAAATGAATACGCCGGTCATTCTGGTGGTCGGCATGAAGCTGGGGTGCCTGAATCATGCACTGCTCACTGCTGAAGCGATTGTTCGTGATGGTGCCAGGCTGGCAGGTTGGGTGGCGAACCAGGTTGCCCCGGACATGAACCACTATGAAGAAAATATTCAGACCCTGAAAGACAGTCTGCCTGCGCCCTGTCTTGGTGTAGTTCCCTGGCTGGAAACACTCGATAACAGGGCTGTTGCGGAGCATCTTGATATCGAGCCTATGCTGTAAATCATGATCTGTTTCTTTCCAGTCTGAGTAAAAGCCGCCATTCCCTTTCCGGGAGAATGACGGCTGGATGGCTGAAAATATTCAGCTGAACTGGTTGCGTGAGCAACAACTCCGCAACCGACCAAGGCAATCTTTGAGTTTGTTACGGATGCTAATGTTTGCAGAAATGAGATATGTAGACGAAAAAATTACCGGTTTTACGCATACTAAGAGAAATATAAGGCTGAATTGCAACGGCACCCATTACGGTGAAGACACCCGCCAGCAGGATTTTGGACAGCCAGATCTTCTGGTTGGGTGTCAGCATATCATCGACGATGTACTTGTCTTCTCCCGTCGCCTTCCTGTAAGCAGTAAGCTGCTTAATACTCTCCTCAGCACCATCCAGATTTTCACCGTAAAAATGAAATCCGGCTGAGGTCATTGCCAGGGACACCGCGAAAGAAGGGAAATATAAAAACTCCATTGGCAACTCCCTGATTTTAGAATGATAAATCACTTGACCCAACCCTTTCACAACGAGGAACGGGCCAATAACACCAGCAAGTCCAACCATAATTGACTGAGCAATGTACGTCATTTGGCTACGAATCATAGCCCCATCGGCACTTTCCATATTATCCTTGAATGACTGCACAAATTCCTTATTGATTTTATAATCCGGATGCTCGGGGTCAACGACTGTGCCATCAGGAAATTGTACAACGTAGCGCTTATCTTCCGTAGGAATCAGACTGAAGCCATTTCTTTTTATATAATCCAGATTTTTTCCGGAGTTAAAAACATCGGTTAAGGTATAAATCCCCACAAGAGAAACGCCAGCTAAAACAGCGACCTGCATTACTCCTCCAGCAGCCCCTAACAGTGCATTGCTCGTCACTAGCTCCTGGGTTTTGGCGTATTGAATAGCCTGGTAGGCTACTTCGGGTTTGAAGCCCTGCCTGAATTTTTGCGCCAGGTAAGTGGTCGGTTCAGTAAGCTTGGCTTCTTTCAAAACTGTTGACACACTGTCTTTAAGGCTCATAGCCTGTTTTCCAGCTTCAGAGATGAAAGTTGCACTATAGAATGGGACGCCGGGAATACCTTTACGCATGGTATTGGCAGCATTACCGATGTCAAAAAGCAATGCCTTGATGTACATAAGGACGCTATGCATAGCGGTCATCCCGACAATGGCTGTGGGTATCCCATTGAGTACTACTCCTGCGGCGTACCTCGCTTTCTCGCAGCTGTTGTAGGGTTCATTCGCTACCTCTGTCTGATTGACGAATGTCTGATTGACGAATGTCTGATTACCGAATGTCTGATTACCGAATGTCTGATTACCGAATGTCTGATTACCGAATGTCTGACTATCAGCGTCTTCCAAAATGCAGCCTTCATAATAACCATTGTCAAAGTTGGCGCACTGGGTGCTATTGAAATAGTTTGTTTCGGAGTTGGAAGCTTTATCCGATTTTTTGCACGTTGTAGCCAGTCCTGTGCCTGCGGAATCTGCATCCGCAACGGATATGATCACACCCGACCCGACAGCGGTGAAAGTGATAATAAGATCAGCCCACTGTCGACCATCGGGGCAGGCTCCTCCTGCACATTTGTGACGATGAAAAAAGCGCCTGTAAGTCCCGAACTGCAAAACTTTGAATACATTTTCCGCAGCCAGGAAAAAAGTTCCGAACATGGCTGGTATCGCTTTACCCCAATCACCGGAGATGATAAAAAGGTTCAGTGACATGGCCCCCCCCAGGCCCCATGACACTATGGTTGCCAGAAGGGTGGCAATCGGCCCGTACTCACTCAACTCCCCCCCTGTAATGGGGGATTGAAACATTTCTAATATTTGCCTTGCCAAATCTGCATTGTCTATACCCGAATCGCTTTGCAGTAGATTTAATCCCAGAGCTTCGGTATCCCCAACCTTGGTAGCATGGGTGTTTTGACTGGTAACAATCCCGATAAAGGCGAGTAATAGAAAAGAGAGCGTCCAGAGTTTTAGCAAACCCTGCCAGCTTCTAATATTGCTTTTGCACATGTTGTCATCCTCGTTAAATTATTGGAACAAGAATTGGCTGTCACTCAGAAGCGACAGTAAGCAGGTGCTAACCTTAAACAGAACTAACTTCCGTACTATAAACGACCGATTTTTTTTATAGCAAAAAATGCTGAAAAACCAGAAACACCTAAAAAAACAGGTGTGGAAAACATCGTCATGCGTTTCAGCGTGTAAGGATTTGGCATCAGTACATTTATTGCCGCTGGGGTAATTGTTGTCACCGCTTGAGAAGCTACTGTTAGCGGATTGCTGGCGAAAGACTGTTTTCCTGATGCTCCCAGAAATAAGATGCACGACAAAAACACAATAGTTGACCGACATATCGAATAATCGATAGTAAAAAAGTAAAATGAATGACTTGTTCACTAAAGAATTTATTTTCATAAGTACAAGTTATATGCACAGAAATTTAAAGAATCCAGCTTTATACTTTGAACATACACATAAAGTCTTAATTGGTGCTGTGAAATAGATATTTGCTCACTGATACCAAAGGCTGCATAAGCAACATGAGATAATGTTTGGTTTGCTTATGTCAGTTATTTCACAATCTAATACCGCCCAATGTTAAAAAAATAACAGCGAATGTGATCCTGCAAGTAGGAGGTTAATAAAACAACCAGTGCCTTCCAAGACTGAACATTCAATTTATTTTCACTACATCTAAAAGGTAGATGATATCTTTAGACTGACATTAGGTATTTGACGCAAAGTGCTCCATAGCTTCGATTTAATTAATTTGATAAGGAATAGTTAGAAGGAGGCAGCAGAATTAACACGACAGTGGCTGACAGTAAGATAAAAGATCAGGCTATCGTTGAAGAATTGGACGACACCGATACTAATCACTGATACCAAGGCTTCTGGTTGATTTAATGTTGTACAAGGTTAGGCAGAGTGAAGTAACACCTGGTACTGCCGCATCTTTACAGATATGCACAGTAGTTGACATTGAATTCGTTCATACGTAAGTTTAAAACAATCGTTTGAATTGTTGCTAAACTAAAGCCTATATAAATAAAAGAATAAGTGAGGTAGTCGTAATGCCAGAATACAAGGCCCCCCTGAGAGATATCCGTTTCGTCCGGGACGAGTTACTGTCTTACCCTGAACACTATGCCAGCCTGCCAGGCGCAGAAGACGCTACTCCTGATATGGTGGATGCCATTTTGCAGGAAGGTGCAAAATTCTGTGAGCAGGTTCTGTCGCCTCTGAATCAGTCCGGTGATCAGGAGGGCTGTACCTGGAGTGAAGAGGGCGTAAAAACCCCGTCAGGTTTCAGGGAAGCTTATCGACAATATGTTGAAGGTGGCTGGCCTTCTCTTGCCAGTGATGAAACCTATGGCGGGCAGGGTCTGCCTCATTCCCTTGGGCTGTCCATCAGTGAAATGGTTGGGCAGGCAAACTGGTCCTGGGGAATGTATCCGGGGCTGAGTCATGGGGCTATGAATACCCTGGAAGCTCATGGCACCGAAGAACAGAAGCAAGCCTATCTCACCAAACTGGTTTCCGGTGAATGGACAGGAACCATGTGCCTCACAGAGCCCCACTGTGGTACGGATTTGGGTATGCTGCGCACTAAAGCTGAACCCAATGGCAATGGCTCTTATCGAATTTCCGGCACCAAGATATTCATTTCTGCCGGAGATCACGATATGGCGGAAAATATCGTTCATATTGTTCTGGCTCGTCTGCCGGGCGCTCCGGAAGGCACGAAAGGTATCTCACTGTTTATTGTTCCCAAATACCTGCCCCAGAGCATTGGTGAAAGTAATGGTGTCAGCTGTGGTTCTATCGAACACAAAATGGGCATTCATGCCAATGCGACCTGTGTCATGAATTTCGATGAAGCCACCGGTTTCCTGATTGGGCCTGAGAACAAAGGTCTCAACTGCATGTTCACGTTTATGAACTTTGCACGCCTTGGAACGGGTTTACAGGGGCTGGCTCATTCGGAAGTGGCTATGCAGGGCGCTTTACGTTATGCCCGTGAGCGTTTGCAAAGCCGCTCCCTGAGTGGTGTAAAAAATCCTGATGGCCCGGCTGACCCGATTATTGTTCATCCGGATGTACGACGAATGTTGTTGACCATCAAGGCTTTCACTGAAGGTAACCGGGCTCTGGCTTACTACATCGCTAAGCTGGCTGACCTGATGCATCATCCGGATGAAGATGTGCGCAGTCAGGCTGACCTGACCATGGGTTTCCTGACACCGATTCTTAAAGCTTTTGTGACCGAAACCGGTTTTGAAGCGGCTAATCTTGGACTTCAGTGTTACGGCGGGCATGGCTACATTGCGGAATGGGGTATGGAACAGAATGTCCGGGATGCCCGCATTGCCATGCTTTATGAAGGCACAACCGGTATTCAGGCTCTGGATTTGCTGGGTCGTAAAATCCTGCTGACCCAGGGCGAATCAATGAAGACCTTTACCAAAGTGGTTCATCGTTTCTGCAAGGAGCATGAAGAAAACAGCCAACTCAAAGAGTTTATTGAACCACTGGCTGCCCTGAATAAAGAGTGGGGCGAAATGACCATTCAGATTGGCATGAAAGCCATGCAGAACAAGGATGAAGTGGGGGCAGCGTCGGTCGATTTTCTGATGTATTCAGGCTATGTCTGTCTGGCTTACTTCTGGGCTGATATGGTCAATACGGCTCAGCAGGCACTGGCTGCGGGTACTACCGAAGAGGGTTTCTATAACGCCAAGATTCAAACAGCCCGGTTCTACTTCCAGAGGCTTTTGCCCAGAACGCGAATGCACAAAGCGGCTATTGAGTCAGGTGTTGATAATCTGCTGGGTATTGCTGAAGAGGACTTTGGCGAAATCTGAGGTTTATTTTGATTCTGCTGGAAGGTCGCCTGAGGGCGGCCTTTTTTTTCGGCGTTTGATCAATAAAACATTGTGAACTTAGCCTATGCTTACAGGCCATAAATTTTACTGGAAACGGTTCATCGTAAATCGCTGGAAAAATCAACCTCAGTGTGGAGTAAGCAGAGTTGAATTATTTGATAATAAAGTGCGTAAAAGCTATTACTTTTTTTCTATTGTTACTTTTGTTTCAAAATGCTCTGGCAGTCCATGTGGAGAAAAAAGAGGCGTTATGCCCCCCGGTGAATCAGGGTGAAGAATTAAAGCGTTATCATGCGGCCTTTGAAGATATCGATAAGGGTAATATACCGGATATTGGTAATCTTGATGTTAATGTGATTATCGAGAAAGATAGTTCTTGGTATTTTTCCCTGTTAGATTATGCTGCGCTTAAGAATAAAACCAACGTTGTTCTATGGCTTCTTGATAAAGGAGCATTCCCTGATGGATGTAACACTTCCTACGACAAGTACAACAAAAATAAGGGACTGCCATTTGAAAGAGCACCTATATATTATTCTGTTGAAAATAATAATAAGCTGGTCTTTCAATCCTTGATAGAAAAAGGAGCCGATGTAAATATTAGAGACAATGTTGGTGATACTCTGCTACATACAATGATTAAAGAAGGTGGGGAAAAAGTTGAATTTATGGATTCTTTGATTAAAGCTGGAGCCGACCCCTTAGCCAAAGATTATGATGGTGTCGAAGCAATAAATCTAAAAAAAAGACTCTCATATTTTGAACGTACTTTCATGGCTATGTCATTGTTTTGTGAAAATAAAGCTTATGAGTATATTGCGGAAGACAATGTTGGTTATAACTGTTCTGAATTTATTCAAAAGAGAAATGATCTGGAAGAAACCTTAAAGTCATGTGAACGAGGAGAACCCTATTTTAAGGCACCTGTATCCATGAAAATACAGAGCGCTTGTATTGGCAAATTTTCCAGTGAAAAACTGTTATCTATGCTGGATCAAAAAAACACTTTATGGAATAAATTGTTTGGAACTGATGATTGGTTTTGGGAAGCGTTACCTTCAGCGACGGAGGAGATTAAATCAAGACCCCGTCTGCTTTTCGAAGAGATAAGACGTGGCATAGATCAAAGTAATGTTGAGCTGGTTAAATTGATTTTGGATACGACCAACAAAAAACCTTTTTATCATGACTCATTTCCACCTATGCTATTGGCAAGTAAAAATCCGGCTATAACCAGAATGTTGCTAAAGTGGGGCATTAGAACTAATTTAGGTGACAGGTTGAGCAATGATTATCATTTTAATATCTATAACTTTCCAAATCCTCTGGTTGAGGCGGTTAAAAAAGGTCATTTGGAAAATGCAAAAATACTGATCGAATTTGGTGCCAACCCTGATCATCGACTTATTCAGCAGATGGGAAGGCATAAGATGACCCGTGATATGGCACTTCTTCTTCAGTTTTATAAAAGGTCAGAGTTACCTTCTTATATTGATGATGAAACTTCGCCTCAGCACCAGAAGAATATCCGGTTAAAAAAAGCCGTTATGGCGCAGGATGTATTTGAAACAGCAGCCAGTCTGGCTAACGGTGCCAACCCCAATACCCGGCTTCCGGACGGTCATGGTAATAGTAATGGAGATTTGTTAGCTGAAGCTCTTATTCTTGAACAAGATCAGGCTGAAGCCAGTATCTCCCGTCTTTTGCTTTTATACGGTGCCGCCACAGGTTACATTGCGAGAAACAATGAAGACAAGAAACTGTCTATCCGCAAATACGAGAGAATTAATGCGCTCTTGTGGATAATTCATGGAGATGGCACTGCCAAAAAACCAGCTTTCTCCTGGAGCCAATATATTCAGGATCATGAACTGGCAGTGGCTCTTGATTATTTTAATCCATTCACCAGGGAAAAAAATGAAACAGCAGCCGAAGGAGTGTTTAATATGTTTCAGCGTACCGCAGCTTATGCCGGTGTACGCATGGACGAGCATCCGGATGAGTTAAGCGGACTTACAGCCTGCTTGAATCTGAAGCCTGCGGTTAGTGGATTGAATCAGGTCTGGGCAGATGGTAACTCTACCCCGCCTTTCACAACGCCCCGGCTGAACGGCACAGTCTGCTTTGAAGATAACTGTGAGGCGGTTGAATCGCACCCCGAGAGCCATGATAACTATTATGAAACACTGCAACTGCCATATTATGGGGTTGAAACCTTTCAACCCTACTGTCAGATGATCGATTCCCTGATGAGTCCTGCTGGCAAAGAAGTACTAAGGCGTTAACAAATAACACCTGCCGTTTCTGCATACTCACACAATGCAGCTTAAGTTTTTTCTTATCTGCATTGTTGGTTTTTTGCACAACTCTAAGCGTTGGTCTATACAACATGATTCCAAAAAAGCTTTTTTAAATTTCCCGGAGTCATATCAGCTGCTTTGGCTGTATCAGGCAGACTATGAGCTATCTAACCCCATTGAGAAAAACAATAGAGGTTGCTGTTCTGGCCGCTCTTTTTGTTGTGTCAGATTTTGCGGTGTCAGAAAGTGCTTTATCGGAGGAAGTGCAGGAGACTGACGGCGGGGCCTCTCCACTTCCCAGCCTGGCAGAAAAACCAGTGGACTCACGAACGTCTCTGGACCTGTCACTGCCTTACAGCAGCTTTGATAAAGAAAAAGGCTGGCTAAAGCAGTTCTGGGGGCGCCCATTCAGAGATCAGCTTCTTCTTGGTATGTGGACACTGCATTTTGAATCCGGGGACGATCAGGAAAGCAATAACAGGTTGATTGGTGCAGTCTACAAAGGGTATTACGGTGGAACCTTTATCAATACCCACGGTGATCGCGTCTGGTCGGGTGGCTGGCAGCGTACCCTGTATCAACAAAAATACGGCGAAGTCGAAGTTGAGGCTGGGTATCGCGCTGGCATTATGTATGGCTACAAGCGTTACCTGAAACTGGGTAACACCCGGTTGTTTCCTCTCTTTCAGGCATTACTGGATGTTGAATACAAAAACGTCGGCGTGCAGTTTTCCTGGGCGGGAGTGGTTCTCACGGCAGGGTTTTACTATCGTTTCTGACCGTTATAGCGGGCTGTTTTGGGCTGCCTTGGATAGAGGGATACTTTTGACCAGGCAGGAAATATAACCACTGAAACTTAGGTGTCCTTGTGTTTGTGAATTCAAATACACAGAGTTTTAGAAGAAAAATTATCGTCCTCTTCCTTCTGATTATCTCAACCTGCAGCTTTGCCAGGTTGCCTTCTCCTTTTGGAGTAGAGAGTGAGGACTGGAACAATATTCTTGAAGAACTGACGACAGAGGTTGATTATCTACGTCCAGCCAAAGCAAATGAGTCAACTCCTCCCCTGAATGCAGCGGTTACTATTTACACTCTGGATATACCAGACACTGTACAGCTTTTGCATCCAGTCTATAACAACGTTACCCGCATTCAGGTAATTGAGCATTTTGCTGATTTCTTTAAGGTTACAGATGCAGATAGACGTTCGGAGTCGTTAAAAACTCATATTCTACTTACGTTTTTCAGCGGAAAAGAAAAGTTGTTTTATGTCCCTGAAGAAAAACGCTACTGGTGGAAAAGTATGAGTCACAAGTTTCAACACTATGGTGGAAGTCTTAATAATGTTCATAATTATGAGCAAATACACAAAACGCTATTAAAACCAGACGATCTGACCAAAAAGCTCGCTGAAAGCCTGAAAATTACCCCTGATTCAGCCTCGAACAGTAAAGATGAAATACGCCAGGTATTGAGGGAATTGTCAGAGTCTTATGAAATTGCCAGAGATGAATCAAGTTACCTTGATATTGGGAAACAGTTTTATCCCAGGCTCAGAGAGCTTGTTCCTAAACTGTTGTTTTCTGCCCTGAAGCATCACTTTGAGGAGTCTCGCTTAATGTCTGATAAACCTCCTTTGCTTGTGAGTCTCGGGTGTGGTTCTGGAGAAGATATAACGGCAGCCAGTCGCTATCTGAAGACACAGGGTATAGAACCACAGACTTTGGGAATTGAAGTTTCCTCTAAACTTGTTAAAGCTGGTGATGAAAAATTTCCGGATTACAACATCATTCAAGGAGATGCTCTCCAGTCAGCAGCGCTTATCAGAGATCATAAAGCTGAACTCGGCATTTCTTCTGAGGCTCTGACTCTGGTTATTGCGGAAGGACTATTGAACCGGAAAGTCCTTTTTGGGGGAACTTATGCAGCTTTAAGGGTATTACAGCAACTTATCCAGGATGGAGTAGCTGACATGGTTGTTATAGCTGGTCAGCGAAATCTGTTGGTTGATGCTGATACAGCCAGTGCGTCTGGATGGTCTGCTTATCAGGTTATGCTTCCAATTGAGTTGGATACAAAAAAACGTATTCCTAGTGTTCCTGTAAAGGAAAATTACAGAAAGTATGAATATATTGGCTCTAATAAAAAGACTATTTTCGTTCCATCACTGGTATTAGTGCGGCCCAACAATGACGATCAAATGGAGGCCGTGGAAGCTCGCAGTCTCAAGCGAAGCCGGGGCGCTAAGCTTACGACGCTTGACCTGAGTATGTTCGGACTGCCTCTGAAAGCCATTGAGCATTTCTCCGACACATCAAATACGTCCGGCATTACGCAAATTGATCTTAGCTGGAGCTATCTGGAAGACAATCAAATAGACTTGCTAATAGAGCAGTTAGAACGTTATTCCGAACTTAAACATATAGCAGCTTCCGGATTTGAACCGTGGTTTGAAACTTTTGAGGAAAGAATAGAAACCATCAAACGGTACAAACTTATTAAACGTCTGGATAGTCAATATAAGGAAGAGCTACCTTCGTTGCCACCCTATTTGGCAAGGCATATGGGGCAATATGAAGGCATGCCTAATGAGCTGGTTGTTAATCCAAAGTCCCGGAAAGTCAGGTTTGAGTGTTACAAACCTCCTAAACCTTCACAGTGGCAGCAGGATGCAGAAGTATCTCAGCTTAATCATGAGGATCAAGAAGGTTATTCAGAAAATCTTCAGACGTTTCTCAATAATGCTCAATTAAAATTACTGTCAACTCCGAAGGATGGCTCATGTCTATATCATGCCCTGGCCGGGCAAACGGAAACAGGTAACGGACACGCTCTTCGACAGCAATTATCCAGTTACCTCACCCGTAATGCAGAGCGTTTTACGAGAGAGAACCCTGTATTTGCCGGTGATGAGTTTTCACGTTTACTGGGAGAGATAAGAAACCAGAATGAATGGGGTAATATTCGAATCGCACTGGTGATGGCTCAAATGAGTGGAAGGCGTGTGATTGTTCTCTATCCTCAGATGCGAGGGAGTAAAATTAGTACTATGGTATTTAATCCTGATGGTCAAGGCATGGACTCATTTCCAGACCACATAAGCAGTAATGATATATTTCTTGTTCACAACGGTCAGGGACATTGGCTGGGTGCCATTCACGGTGTGAGTGACGGTCTTCAGGCCGCTAATGAGGAAGTTTTATCAGAAGCATCCGGTATGCCGGTCAGTAATGATCGCAGTTTGCTTAATTTAGCAAGTTTGCTTTTATTGCTGGGAGTTCGTACAAACAGCGGTTTGCAGTAGTTAAGGGAATCAGGACAGAGTGGGCGTAAGTTGGTTATCAAAAACGCATGTTAAAATCCGTGTTTTAGGCGTAGTTGACAGGTAATATAGCGACGGGGCTACTGCAAAAGTGCTTTAAGGCAGACAGGGTGTACTCTACTCTGTCCACATAACAATAACAGGAGTACCGTCGCTATGATTGATTATCAGGCTCCCCTGCGTGATATGCGTTTTGTGTTGTATGAAGTGTTTGATGTCGCTGCTGACTGGGCTCGCTGGGAATCGCTCAGCGAACTGGTCGACCGGGAAACCGCTGACGCCATTCTCGAAGAAGGTGCCAAACTGGTTTCCAAAACATTGTCTCCTCTCTATCGAACGGGTGATGAACAAGGCTGTCACTGGCAAGATGGCAAGGTGACCACACCCACAGGTTTTAAAGAAGCCTATCAAATTTACTCCGAAGGTGGCTGGACCGGCCTGAGTGGCAACCCTGACTTTGGTGGCATGGGTATGCCCAAAGCTCTGGGGGCTCAGTTTGATGAAATGAGTTGCGGTGCCAACCTTGGTTTTATGCTTTACCCCAGTCTTACCTCAGGTGCGGCTCTGGCTATCGATGCCCATGCTTCTGAAGCGATTAAATCCTTGTATCTGCCCAAAATGTACTCCGGAGAATGGGCTGGCACCATGTGCCTGACTGAACCCCACGCCGGGACAGACCTTGGCATTATTCGATCTAAAGCGGTTCCTGCGGATGATGGCAGTTACCGTGTTACCGGTACGAAAATATTCATCACGGGCGGCGAGCATGATTTGTCAGAAAACATTGTTCATCTGGTGCTGGCGAAGCTGCCTGATGCTCCGGCTGGCCCGAAAGGGATTTCGCTTTTTCTGGTTCCAAAGATTCAGGTAAACGAGGATGGCTCTTTGTCTGAAGCTAACGCTGTCAGCTGCGGTTCCATTGAACACAAGATGGGCATTAAAGGGGCTTCCACCTGTGTCATGAACTTTGATGGGGCAACAGGGTATCTGGTGGGAGAGCTGAATAAAGGTTTGAACTGCATGTTTACCATGATGAACTATGAACGTCTGTTCGTCGGTATTCAGGGACTGGGTAGTGCTGAACGCTCTTACCAGAATGCTTTGGCTTATGCCAAAGATCGCCTGCAAGGTCGGGCTGCCACCGGGGCTGCACAACCGGAAAAGGAAGCGGATTCTTTAATGGTTCATGGTGATATTCGTCGAATCCTGATGAATATTAAAGCGCTCAATGAAGGGGGCAGGGCTTTTTCAACCTACGTTGGACAACAGTTGGATAAAACCAAATTTGGTGAGGATGATGAGAGGCGAAAGGCGGCAGGTCTGGTGGCGCTGTTAACGCCGGTAGCCAAAGCGTTCTTCACCGACATGGGGCTGGAATGTTGTATTGCCGGTCAGCAGGTGTTGGGTGGTCATGGTTATATTGCCGAGTGGGGGCAGGAGCAGTTAGTCAGGGACGTTCGTATCACGCAGATTTATGAAGGCACCAATGGCATTCAGTCGCTGGATTTACTGGGGCGTAAAATAGCGGCTAACGAAGGTCTGTTTTTCCGGCTGTTTGCTGATGAGGTTCGGGCATTTATTAACAACTCTGAAAACAGTGAATTCGTGCCTGCGCTTGAAAATGCTCTGAATCAGTTGGAACAGGCTACTGAACAGCTGTTAAAACAAACCGCAGACAATCCCAATACGATCAATGCCGCCTGTGTTGAATACCTGCACGGTTTTGCTTATGTCGCCTACGGGTGGATGTGGGCTCAAATGGCTGAGGTGGCTCAGGCTGAGTTACAAACGGGCACTAACGACAATGACTTTTATAAAGCCAAAATAGCCACTGCCCGTTATTTCTATAAACGATTGCTGCCAAGGGGTTCAGCGCTGCTGACGGCAGCCACTTCCGGGGTTGAAGAACTTTACGGTATGAGTGATGAGCAGTTTTGACCAGACCGAAAAGTTGACTGATAGACCAGCTTTAAGGCTATAGTTAAAGAGCTGGATGAGTAAAATCTACAAGGACTGTAGAGGCAGGGACGCATAATAAAAAGGCAGGATGCCAGAAGGAGTACGTCCAGTGTTCTTGAACCCCGCAATTGCGGGGTTTTCTTTTGTAGGGGTTCAGCTAACTTAATGGCTGGCTTCAGTCACACACAATCTACCCTTAACACTTTCGCTCCATCGTGATTTAGGCAATCGATACAGACAATGCTCTCTAAGCGGGTGTCCAACCGGCAGAGCAGGGTGTTCAAATGTACCTTGCTCTTTAGTCATATTAATTCTCTCCATTACAGCAATCGACCTGACATTGCCGATGGAAGCAAATGATACGATTTCATCAAGGTTTAAGGTCTTAAAGGCAGCGTTCAGGGCAGCTTTTGCTGCTTCTGTTACTAAGCCTTGTCCCCAAAATAACGGGGAAAGCCTCCAGCCAATCTCTACACAGGGGGAAAATGGTAAATCATGAGTTGGGATGTGTAATCCCGTAAAGCCGATGAATTGGTTTGATTTCTTTTCTTCAAGTGCCCAAAAACCCCAGCCTCTCTTTTTGATCAGTGACTGGCAGCGAGAAGCCATTTTATCACTTTGTTGCTGTGACAAAGTAGATGGGTAGAACTCCATGACTCTTTCATCTGAGTTCATCTCAGCAAATGGGGCGAAATCACTATTTCGCCATTGCCGCAGAAATAATCGCTCTGTTTCTATTTTAATTGTTTTAGTCATCTGGCTGTATATAGGAGTGTCAGAGTTGAGATGCGTTACCGAGAACTTCAGAAGCCCATTGATTAAGGCTTTTTCCGTTTGCTTTCGCAGCCGTCGCAGCAGCGGCGTGAACTTCAGGAGTTACCCTAAGCATCAAATTTCCTGAATAAGGTCTTTGTACTGGACGACCAGTTTTGTGGCTGATCGCAAGATAGTTATCAACTGCTTCATGGAAAGCTTTTTCAAGTTCATCCACCGTAGAGGCATGAAACCCAACAATATCCTGAATGCCTGCCAGATGACCAACGAATATACGATCCTCATTATCGTACTCAATTCTGGCAATGTACTCTTTGTATTTCATAGTGTTCATGGTGTGATCCCCGCGTTCATCAGAAATCGCCTGGCATCTTTGATGCGATACCGTAAGGATGCTTTTTCTGGGTGTGGTCTGTGGAAGTCAGCTCGAATATCATTCAGGACAAAACTAATTGAGGAACCCCCTTTCGTTGTACGGACAGCTCCTAACGAAATAAATAGTGCCTCAACTTTACGCCATTCAATATTGCCATTGATCGGCTCAGAAAATATGGCCTTTAGAGTTTTTCTGGTGGTGCTGTTCATGGAGCAAATGATAGCTAAATATGCTTGCATTTACCAAGCTGATTTTAGCCTTATCTTTATGTTTAAAGGCTATAACTGACGATAGGCCGCCAGTGTCTGATTCACTGCCTGCTCAAGTCCCGGTATCAAATCAGATGCTTCCTGCAACTTTCCTTCTTTCCCCAGTATTTCAATAGTGCCAGCAATTTCTGCGAGAAGGGTTGCCCCAAGGTTGCCACTGCTGGACTTAAGCGTATGAGCGGCGCGGATCACGACTTCCAGGTCTGCTGCCCTGGCAGCCTGCTTCAGTTCTTCCAGCAAGGTTGGGGCGTTTTCAAAATAACTGTCGAGGAGACTGCTGAATTCGTCTTCCATGATCTCTTTGAGGGCATTGAAAGTATCCTGATCAATAATCGGTTCATTGCTGTCGGTGGTGACTGTTTCGATTTCTTCTGGCGTATTCTGAGGTAGTGCTTCGACGGCTTGTTCAGCCTGACTTTCATCGAACTCTCTTTCATCATGCTCTCTTTCATCGAACTCTTTTTTATCGTACAAGAGCCACTGAGTCAGCATATCGCACAGGGTTTCTGACTTTATAGGCTTGGAGAGATAATCATCCATACCTGCTGCCAGACACTTTTCCCTGTCGCCCTGCATCGCGTTAGCGGTCATGGCAATAATCGGTATTCTCGGCTGATGATGCGACCGCTCTCTTTTGCGGATCAATCCTGTTGCTTCATAGCCAGACATTCCCGGCATCTGGCAGTCCATCAGAATCAGGTCGTACTCCTTGCTTTGGGACATGGAGACTGCTTCCTTGCCGTCAATGGCTATATCCGGCTCAGGCAGACCTACCTTTTTCAGCATACTGACCGCCACTTTCTGGTTGACGATATTGTCTTCAACCAGCAACAACCTTATTGAAGATGAAAAGGCGGGGTTGTTGTTTTCTATCGGCTGATGATCGTGCTGGCCAGCCTGATGATCGTGCATAACCTGCATAACGGAATCGAGCAGGCGAGATTGTCGGTAAGGTTTGCTGAGACAGGCAGAAATACCGACTTCCTGCTGTCTGGCCCGGGTGATGAAACCGGCGGAACTCAACATAATCCTTCGGGATTTTGCCAGTTCCGGGTCATTTTCTATTTCCCCGGACAGCATTAAACCGTCCATGTAGGGCATATCCATATCAAGCAGGATCAGCTCATAGGGTTGCTTGTCTTTTACTGCCTGCTGCATCATGTCCAGAGCTTTTTGTCCACTGTCGCATTCTGAGTGCTCAATACCCCAGGCACTCAGGTAGTGGCGGAGGATCTCCCGGTTCGTGGTGTTGTCATCAACAATCAGGGCTTTTATCCCATCAAGGGCGTGATTAACTTTCCGTGATGGCCAGGGCTCAGTCTCTGATATCTCCATATCCAGCGTGAACGCAAAGGTTGAACCAAGCCCTTCAGCGGTGGTGACCTGAATGGAGCCCCCCATCAGTTCAACGAGCTGTTTTGAAATCGTTAGTCCCAGTCCGGTTCCACCAAACCGACGGGTTGTACTACCATCTGCCTGGGTGAAGGCGCTGAACAGGTGGGTGAGAGCATCCTCTGCAATACCGATACCGGTGTCTTCTACCATAAACTCGACACTGACTGTGTCAGGTGTTCTTTCAACCATATTCAGGCGTACCACCACTTCACCGGTTTCGGTGAACTTCACCGCATTGCCTACCAGGTTAGTGAGCACCTGTCGTAAACGAACGGAGTCGCCTTTCAGGATGTTTGGCAGGTCGACGTCGGTGTAACAACTGATTTCCAGATGTTTTTCTCTTGCTTTACCAGAGAGCAGTGCGCAGACGTCTTCGGCTATTTCAGCAATATTGGTATCAATATTCTCTATCTCCATTTTCCCCGCTTCAATTTTGGAGAAATCGAGAATGTCGTTAATGATTTGCAGCAGGGCGTCAGCTGAACTGTAAGCGGTTTCCAGAAAATCTCGCTGGGTTCCGTCAAGCCGGGTGTCCTTCAGCAGTTCAAGCATGCCCAGAACACCGTTCATTGGGGTCCGGATTTCATGGCTCATGTTGGCGAGAAAAGAGCTTTTGGCCTTGGCAGCTCCAAAGGCAGCTTCTTTGGCTTCGCGAAGTTCAGAAATATTTTCTTTCAACTCCCGGTTGGTGTCGTGCAGCTTCCGGGTTCTTTCTGCGACTGAAGCTTCCAGTGTTTCCCGTTGCTGTTGCAGGCGCTGGTCTCGCTCTTTGATGCACATGAGCATTTCGTTGAAGTCATCATAGAGCTGCCCGATTTCGTCGTCATCAAAGCGATGAACTTTTTGGTCATACTGCTGCTTTGCAGTCATTGAACTGATGGTTTCTGCCAGTTCGATGATAGGGCGCCCCAGAAGCTTTTGCAGCTTTGAAGCCAGTATTGACGTAAGGAGAACGGAAACCAGCGCGGCAATCAGGGCGAGCAGAAGGTTCTGGGTCAGCTGTATGTAGAGCAGGTTCAGATTTGACTGGATGTAAATCGCTCCAATCCGTTGTCCGTCCATGTAAATGGGGCGGTACAGGTGCAGGCGGGTATTACTGAATACCGTTGAAGGGCGCTCCAGGTCATCAAAATTAATTGACCAGGGCTGTTCACCGTGGCGGTGGTAGGTTCCGATAAGATGGCCTTCCGGCGTCAGCAGAAAAGCGGACTGAATATTGGAGGCCGATGCAAAACCTTTAAGCAGGGTAGTTGCTGACTCCCGGTCTTTAAAAACCAGTGCGGCTTCGGCATTGGCACCAACCACTTCAGCAAGCACTTCCAGATTACTGACCAGGGCTGACCGGGACTTAATCAGGTCGCTTACGGTCTGGATCGATAACATCGCCAGCAACACGGCATAAGCCGTGATCAGCATGGCGTAACGAAGCTTCTTTTTTATGGGCAGGTTTCTGAGAGTAATCATTCTCACTTCACAGTCTTAGCCAGCTTCAGTAGTTTGGAGTTGATGTTTAAGTTGGCATTGGTTGCGGAAGTATTGTTAATGGAGAAATTGATTTTTTTACCACTACGTTTCAGGCCAATCATGCCACCATAGTCCACAAAGGATCGGATATCACTGATGGTGAGAACCGGTTTGCCTTCCAGTCGTTTCAGAACCGATTTGACCGTGACATTGTCGATGTTATGGATAAACAAGGCATCGCACAGCTTTTCGAACGGAGAGTTAGCGTTTCTGTGAGTGACTGACAATCGCCTTCCCATCGTGTTCTTGCGATTGATTTTATGGAGTTCATTGTTGATAGAGCCTTCACCCAGAACACAGATGGTCAGACTTTGTGTCTTTTTTGGCCAGCTGATGAACTTGGTGAGTTTAAAAATGATAGCGGTTTTAATTTTATCTTCCGGCGATGTGGCAGCCCTGGCTGTATTGAGCTGAAAGCTGAACAGGATTGCAGATACCAGACTGATGATCGTTACTTTGGTTGTTACTTTTATGGTTGCTTTGGCTGAAGCATTGGTAAAAATCGACATGAAGCAGTCCTCCTTCATCCGATTTAAAATGACCAGCGGATTTGCGCATACCAGGATTCTTCAATCTCTGTGGCGCTTAACCCGCTGAAAATTTCGTTGAATTCATCCCTTTGTTTGTCAAAGAGGTTTTGAGCCACCAGTGAGAATTCAAGATTCTCGTTTACTTTTTTGGCAAGCCTTACATCCAGCGCCGTATAACCCGGCACATTGGCATTTTTCATATTACTGATTCCTCTTATCCAGACATCAAAATACCACTGGTGTGACAGGTTCATGTTGGAACGGAGGTTCATTGTGTGATTGGCACTGAGGTTTTCAATAAGTTCTTCGTTGCCTTTGAGTGCGAATTGCAGGTTGGGATTGCTGGTATTCGGTGATGCGTCTACCTGCAGCCAGCTATAGGACAGTTGCAGTTTCCACCAGTCTTTTACTTGCCAGTCGGCAACGGTTTCCAGTCCATAGGTTGTGGCGTCAATTCCGTTGATTAATGTTGAGGGCAGACGGTAGAAATTAGATCTTGTTGTAGGGCATATAAAACCGCCAATGATGGGTGACCCATCAGGGCAGCTGGTTTGGGCTACATAAGCGACGATATCACTGTATCGATTGTAAAAGCCGGTGACATCGAGGCGAAAGGATGAGCCAAACTGCTCCCGGTAGCCTAATTCAAAGGCGGTTAACTTTTCAGACTCAAGGTCTCTGTTGTCCGTAATGGCGAGCACTTTTTTGCGCTCCGCATAAGGGATGTCAAAGTCCGCCTCGAAAAAAGTAATGTTGTCGGTATAGACCGAGGTCTCACTGACAGAAGGCGTTTTGACTGCTTTGGAGACAGAAGCCCAGAGTGTTCTGTTGTCATTGACCTTCCAGGTCAGCTTGGCATTGGGTTGAAACTCTTTGCCGGTAAACTCGTTGTGTTCATAACGGGCACTGAATGATACGTTCCAGTGATGGTTCAGGGTAATGTCATCCTGGGCAAACAGACTGTATAAATTATCCTGGCGGGAATCCTTTGGTTGCCCGTTTTCATCCCGGTGAATGATGTATCTCATATCACTCATCTGATACCAGGTCCTGCGAAAACTCAGTCCCCAGACCAGGTCATGGTTCTCAATGGGTTGGAAGTAATGTTGAAACTCCAGATCGAAGGACTGCCTTTTTTCAGTGACACGGTAGTCAAAGTTCTGGTAGTCATCGATAACCGCTTTTAATGAATAGTCTTCGGTATCACTCAGGGTTTTCTTCCAGTGGGCAATCAGGTTTCCTCCCCTCTGGTCACGACTTGTATTTTCAAACGTCTGCATGCCTTTATCGCCAGCGTAAGGCTCGTCGTTTTTAAAGATTGTTAAAGCAGGCCGGGTGGTGCCTTCATAGATATCACCAAGCAGCGTGAAGTCGGTATCCGCAGCGGGCTTCCACTCCGCCCTGAAACCGACCCGTTTCATTTTCCAGTCATCATTGGCGTCAGAGCCGTCTGCTTTTGCCAGACCGTCCCGTTCAAAGGTTTTAACGTAAACTTTGTAAAAGCCGGTTTCTCCGAACTCACCGCCATGACGATAGGCGCCGAAAGCCTTTTCTTCATTACCAGCTCCTAAAGAAACCAGGTTACCCTGGGTGTCAGCCGCCTTTTTTGTGATGACATTAATGACACCGTTAACCGCATTGGCTCCCCAGAGCGCCGCCCCCGGCCCCCTGATCACTTCGATACGGTCAATGTCTTCCATCAGGGTGTCCTGAACATCCCAGTTCACGCCTGAAAACAGTGGAGAGTAAACGGTTCTGCCATCTATTAGCACCAGCAGTTTATTAGCAAAGATGTAATTGAACCCCCGGGTACTGATGGACCAGATGTTTCCGTTTAGCCGGGCGACCTGCATGCCGGGCACCATACGCAGGGCTTCAGGAATTGAGGTCACGCCACTGCGCAGGATATCTTCGGAAGTGATGACATAAATAGCCGCTGCTGAGTCCATTAACCGCTGCTTTTTGCGGGACACTGATGTGACATCGGGAATATCCAGTGAGATCAGCTCTTCAAGACTGAAATCGAGAAAATCATCATCTTCCGATTCCTGTGCCTGGTGATCAGCATGGGCATTCAGGGCAAAAAACAGGGAGGAGGCCAGAACAGAGGGCAGCAGTTGTGTTTTCAAAATTCCACTCCATGGAATAACTGAAGCCTGACAGTACTGCTGAAACGGTCAGGCTGATTTCGTCACCTTTTAACTAAAACCTAGTAAAAGAATGTCTGTTCGTCATTTACTTTGTTGTGCTTTGAGTACAGCCGCTCCGGCATCAAGCAACCCTGCGCCACAAAGACTTTTGTTGCAGGTTCCGGCCGGAAATGCCCGGGCGGTATCAAGAATGATCTGGTTAGCCCGGGCTGCGGTGAGCGATTTATTGACCGCATAAATCAATGCCAGAACACCAGCGACGTGAGGAGTCGCCATGCTGGTACCCTGATAGTACTCATAGTTATCGAGATTGGGTGAAGTGGTTCCGTTGTTGGAGGTGGATAAAATGCCGTTGGCGAGGTTCATGGTTTCTCCTCCGGGGGCGGCGATATCCACCTTCGCACCAAAGTTGGAATACCAGCTGCGGTTGCCTTCTCTGTCTATGGCAGCCACTGTGATGACATTGTCACAATTAGCGGGGGTTGCCAGTGCTGCATTCCTGTTTTCATTACCGGCGGCCACTACAACGGAAACATTAGCTTCAGCCAGTTTATTGAAAGCGTTTTGATAAATCCTGGGGCAGGTTACAGCGCTGCCGCCAAGGCTGAGGTTAAGGACTTTAACCGGTTTTGGATTTCTGGGCATGCCATAGACTTCAAATCCGGCTGCCCAGAGCATGGCGTCAACGATATCAGAGGAGTAGCCGCCACAACGACCCAGTGCTCGCAAGGGCATAACTTTGGTAGTCCAGGCAACACCACTGACTCCCTTATTATTATTGGATAATGCAGCGATAGTGCCTGCCACATGGGTACCGTGCCAGCTGCTGTCCATCGGGCGGCTTGGAATAGGCACACCATTAACAGAGCCACAGGCACCAATCTGGGTAATAGCATCACCCGGATCTTTGGCATGATTGTCCCTACCATCGCCATCGTTAGCAATCCATGGGTGACTGATAAAGTCATAGCCATCTACCACGTTAGTCACAAGGTCTGAATGCTTTATGACACCGGTATCAACAACTCCGACAATAATTTCCTCGCTACCGGTTGTGATATTCCAGGCTGCTGGTGCGTTGATTCCGGAAACCGGGTTTTTGAGGTTCCATTGTTCACTGAAGCGTGCGTCGGTTGGGATTTGCATGGCCTGCATGATGTAATCAGGCTCGGCGTAGTCCACCTGAGGGTCAATAGTAAGGCTATTGGCCAATATTGTGGCATCGTTAATATTTACGCTTGAACCAAGGTCCAGAATATCCTTCTGCTTACCAGCCGCAACACCAAAGGCACCGCTGGTAATCCCCTGTTTAATAAATGCTATGGCATTTCCATAGGTTGGCACAGGGTGGTACTGAACAATAATCCGGTCAGTGACCAGGCGAGGGGGGATGGAACCATCGATTTGTTGAGCCTGAGATAAACTACTGAATGCTGCTAATGACAAAAATAAAGCAATCCTTGCGGTCATGGTGTTTAATCCTGAGAAGAAAGGTGTTGTAAAAATCATTATGGTTTAGCGGTTGACGGATAGCATTTTGCCAATTCGAATTGAATCTGAGGCTCCCCTCGTTATAACCTGATTATCTGTGGCGAAAAATTGACGGCCGTTTTGAACGGGAAAGCCTGATGTCGTTTCTCTATGAACAATTATTAAGTGTTGCGCACAATCCAGTGCTGCTGGCGTTGTTCATTCTTATTGGTACTTATATTCTGGAAGATGCTGCCATTCTTACGGCAGCCCTGCTGGGGGCGGACGGGCTGATCAGTACGCAGCTGGCGTTTAGTGCACTGTTTCTGGGGATTTTTACCGGTGATCTTGGTTTGTATGTACTGGGGCGTTACCTGAATCGTATCCCGAGTCTCACTGCTTTTCTTGATATTAATGCGGTTCATCGGGCTCATGGCTGGCTCCAGCGAAAAATGACGACGACAGTTTTGCTGGTGCGTGTTATCCCTGGCTTAAGGCTTCCGGTTTATACTGCCTGTGGTTTTTTCAAACTTCCCTGGAAACATTTCACAGTTCTGGTCTTTTTAGCGTCATTACTTTGGACTGCTGTCGTGTTTTACGGCGTGTTTAGTGTTGGAGCTCTGTTCTGGTCTGAACTTGGTCTTTGGAAATGGCTTTTAATCCCTCTGCTGGCAGGGCTTTTTGTGTTTGGTCATAAAAAAATAAAAGTGAACAAAGGTTTTTTTGATTGATATGAACATGACTGAAAGTGACCGCCAGATTGAGGCGTTTATCCGGCCAACCGCTCAGGATAAGAAAATTCATTCCGGTATGCCGAAACTGGAAAAACGGGAGCGGCCGATTTCTTTTTTTGAATTCTGGCCGGGTTTTGTTATTTACATTCCCGTTGTATTGCAGGCGCTATGGCTGGCTGTTCGTTACCGTGGCTTTACCCTGCCACTGAACAGTAATCCTGGCATCCATCTCAGTGGTATGGTGGGGGAATCCAAAAATGATATTTTTTCCATGGCGAAAGGAAAGGCCAGAGAAAAGATACCGCACTGGTGTGTACTGTCTGAATGGCAATCGCCAGAGGACGCTGAATTTCAGGCCCGGCAACGAATGCAGACGGTTGGCCTGAGTTACCCATTGGTTGCAAAGCCTGATATCGGCTGTCGGGGGGCTGGTGTCAGAATTGTCCGCTCTGCCAGGGAGCTGAAAGATTATATTGCTGCATTTCCCAGAGAAGGAAAGGTCATATTGCAACAGCTGGTGCCTTACGAAGCGGAAGCTGGCATTTTTTATATTCGCCAACCAGGGGAGAAAAAAGGCAGGATTTTTTCCATTACCCTGAAATATCCGCCCTACGTGATAGGCAATGGTAAAGATACACTGCGGCAGTTAATCCAGAATGATGAACGGGCAGGGCAGCTGACGCCCTTATATTTCAAGCGTCATTACCAACTGCTCGAACAGGTGTTACCTGAAGGACAACCTTTCAGGTTAACGTTCGCTGGCAGTCATTCCCGTGGATGTATTTTCAGAGATGGCAGGGAATTTATAACACCCGGGCTGGAAGCTGCTTTTGATGAAGTTGCTAACGGGTTGCCAGAATATTATTACGGCCGAATAGATATTCGATTTAGAGATATCAATTCTCTTATGAATGGCGAAAACTACTATATACTTGAAATTAATGGTGCCAGCAGTGAAGCCGCCCATATCTGGGACAGTCGCAGTACGTTGAAAGAAGTGTATCGGGTTCTGTTTTATCAATACCGGACACTGTTTCAACTAGGATGGGTGAATCGGCGCCGGGGATTTCGACCTCCTTCCTTTAAACAGTTGTTGCAGGCATGGAAGCATGAGCGAAAACTGGTTCGAAGGTATCCGGATACGGAATAGCCTGACCACAGGATATGATAACGGAGCAAAAACGCTATGGCACAACTTTTTGGTGTGATAATGCTGTTTCTTGGTTCAACGGCCTGGGCTGGCAATAATATCTATACTGGCTGGTTCAGCAACAAGGCTGTCAGTGGTTACGATACGGTTGCTTACTTCACAGAACATAAAGCTGTAAAAGGTAAAGCAAAGTTCAAATTCAAATATATGGATGCTGAGTGGTATTTTGATTCAGCTGAAAACCTGAAACTCTTCAAAAATAATCCGGATAAATACCGGCCCCAGTACGGTGGTTTTTGTGCCTGGGCGGTGGCTGCCAAGATGCAGAGAGCCCCCGGTGATCCCAATTACTGGAAAATTGTCGATGGTAAGCTTTACCTGAATTACGACAACAGTGTTCAGCAAAAATGGCTTAAAGATATTCCGGGATTTATCCAAAAGGCTGATGAAAACTGGCCTAAAATGCTTGATCAGTAAAGGAGGGTTGGCCTATGAAAAATGCGGTCAAATGGATTTTGTGCATTTATGTGGCAGTCGTCTTTATTCAGTCGTTGTTCTTCAAATTTACGGACGCCTATGAAACGATCCATATCTTCAGCACTCTGGGAGCCTGGGCGGGTCTTGAATGGTTTGCTGATTACGGCGCTTATGGGGTAGGTACAGTTGAGCTGATTGCCGCCATTATGCTGTTTTTTGCACCCTCACGCCTTTATGGAGCATCTATTGCCAGTGGTGTGATGCTGGGAGCCGTATTTTTTCACCTGTTTACACCACTGGGCATTGCCATGCCGGAGTTTGATGAAATGGGTAATGTGACTGGCGAAGATGGAGGTTTACTTTTTTATAACGCCTGCGGTGTGCTCGCGGCATCGTTGATTGTGACAGCCATGGAGTTTTTTGGTACCGACAACGCTGTTAAGCGAATACTGTTCCGATAATCTCAATGCCCGATGGTTAAAGCCGGACAGGCCTTATGCTTTGCCCGGCTTTAACGAGAGTTTCATCCTGCCTTAACCATCCTGTCATTTTTTCTGCCTACGCTTGTCCATGTAAGCTGGCTTGTTCATTATAGAGGCAGGCATTTCATAAGCCGGACTACAACCACACTAACAAGGGAATCCGGATGGCTAGCAAACAATCTCCTTTTCGTCTTCCGCGCAAAACCCGGTCGGGTATTCCGGAATTGGCAGCAGAATGGCTACTGGGTTTAAGAACGCTCGACAGCCTTTACAGGAAAAAGGGTATCAATGACTACGATAGCCACCGTTTCCTGAAATGGGTTCTCAATATTTTTCAGGTTCAGCATAAGGTCGTTTCCGGAGGTCTGGAAAGGATTCCCGCTGAAGGTTCTGCGGTTGTGGTGGCAAATCATCCTTATGGTGGCATTGAAGGCATAGCACTGGCTGAGTTACTGCTACAGAGACGTAAAGATGTGAAGGTGTTGACCAACGAGATTCTCCGGCAGATCCCCGAGCTGAGAGAGTTGTTCATTGGTGTCGATGTTCTCAGCAAAAATGCCCGCCAAAAAAACACGGCAGCGGTTGCTGAAGCTCAGCAATGGGTATCCGATGGACATTTACTGCTTATGTTTCCATCTGGTGAAGTGTCCAGCTTTAACAGGCATCTTAAACAGGTGACTGATCCCACCTGGCGGATAACGGCGGCAAAAATTGCCAGACAAGCCAGGGCCAGAGTGATTCCGGTCTTTGTTGAAGGCCGTAATGGCTGGCTGTTTCAGGCACTGGGTATGATTCATTCCAGACTGAGAACGGTCAGATTGGTACGAGAGCTGATCAACAAAAAAGGCCATACCATCGGTTTTCGGATTGGCAAAACCCTTGAGCCCGCCAGTTATGAAACTCTGGATTCCGACAGCGCTGTAACCAACTATCTGCGGCTGCACACTTATGCCATGTCGACGCATAGCTCTGACAACCATAGTTCGGGTAAAAGTCGTTCGGATAAGCATAGCCCGGGCAGTATGACGTTGAAAAAAATTGAAAAGAAAAAAGAACGACCAGTTGAAGGTATTGCCAGTCCTGTTGATAAAACCCTGTTGCAGAAGGATATTGAGCAACTACCCAAAGACACACTGCTTCTGGAAAAGAACGAAATGGCGGTGTTCTGCGCTACAAAACGTCAATTGCCTCATATTTTGCCCGAGATTGGCAGGCTGCGTGAAGTGACATTCAGGGAAGTGGGAGAAGGGACTGGGCTGGAAATAGATATTGACCGCTATGATGACCATTATCGGCACTTGTTTCTCTGGAACAGAAAGCAACAGGAAGTGGTGGGAGCTTATCGTATCGGGCAGGTGGATCAGATTCTACGGGCGCAGGGGCTGCATGGTATTTACTCCCGTAGCCTGTTTCGCTATCACGCTGACTTTCTTCATAAACTTGGGTGCAGCCTGGAGATGGGGCGCTCTTTTGTCCGGCCTGAATATCAGAAAAGCCTGACAGCATTGATGCTGCTCTGGAAAGGGATTGGTGCTTATGTCGTGGCTAACCCCCGTTACAAGGTGCTGTTTGGCCCAGTGAGTATCAGCAGCCATTACAGTGAAATCTCCCGCCAGCTGATGGCTGGATGTCTGTCGATAAACAACTCTGATGAAGCTTTGCAGTCACTGGTACAGCCAACCACTCCGCTGAAATCACACAAGGGTCAGTTCTGGAGTGTGGATCATCTACAGGGGCTGAATGATGTGGATAAGTTGTCAACACTGGTGCAGCAGATTGAAAAAGACAACAAAGGCATTCCTGTCCTGCTTAAACAATACCTGAAACTGAGCGGTGAACTGGCAGCCTTTAATGTTGACCCTGCCTTTAACAATGCGCTGGATGGCCTGATTATTGTTGACCTGACCAGGGTCGATAACCGAACCCTGAGCAAATACCTGGGGACTGCCGGAGCAAAAAGCTTTCAGGATTTCCATCGTCCTGCTGCTTAGTCCGGCAGGGCTTTGTTCTGCTGGTAAACTCTGGTTGCCAGTGCCAGTCCAAAGTTGTCAGGCAGTTTAAAGCCGGTCGGTTCAAGCAGTAGAGTGATGATGGCCTTGTGATGATCGGTATGGTTGTGAAGGAACAGCAGCTCTCTGTGCATATTGCTGGTGGTGGAAATCGTCTGGTCAGCGCCGCCACAAGCCTGAAAATCCAGAGCTTCATACTGATCGTCCAGCAGGGCCAGATGGTGGCAGATCATATCAATCTGTCCCAGGGCTTCATCACAGGATGTTTCAAGGCTGGAATTTCTTGGGCGGTTGTCATAATTGATGGACCCCAGATCCAGCCCCTGAAGAAAGCCCTTATAAAACTCAATAATATGCCTGATCTGAGAACCAACCGGCCCGCAATACTCTGACAGTCTGGCCGTGAAAAACTCGTCAGGGATTTGTTTAAGCAGTTCCGATAGCTCGGTCAGAGCTTCTATGTTGAGTTGGCAAATACGATGAACAGTCATTTTCGATTAGCTGATATGTTGTTATTTAGTCAGTTTGCATAGAATAGTCGCAAATGTATAGGTGGGCAGGGAAAGCTTCCTTTTTATTGCGTGCCTGTTGTATTGGCTGTAACCCGAAATTACCGTTAGAATGCTTCATTTTCATTATTCAAGAACAATATAAAATCCGGACTGCTCGCAGCAGCCAGGGCTGAAAATGGCTGTGGGATGCAGTCCGGGCGACCAGAGGAAAATTTGATGAGTAACATTCCTTCCGAATTGCGCTTTGCTAACTCTCATGAATGGGTTCGGCTTGAAGACGATGGCACCGCGACCGTCGGTATTAGCGAACATGCCCAGGAAGCGCTCGGAGATGTGGTATTTGTGGAGTTACCGGAAGTTAACTCTACTCTGGCCGCTGGTGATGAAGCGGGCGTTGTTGAATCGGTCAAGGCTGCTTCTGAAATTTACGCGCCATTATCCGGTGAGGTCATTGCTGTCAACGAAGCACTCGAAGAAGCTCCGGAAACCGTTAACAGCAACCCTTATGATGAAGGCTGGTTTTTCAGGATCAAACTGTCTGATCAGGGGGAACTGTCCGAACTGATGGATGCTGAAGCTTACGCTGAGTTTGTCGAATCAGAAGCCTGATAAATAGCTGTTTTCTCTGGCGCAGGGCAATCTGCTCTGTGGCAGAGAAACACCTCTTGCTCGACTATCCCTGCTTGATTAAAACCCTGTAGAAAAGCTTGTTAAGAAGGTTCCACTGTTTAAATGATGAATGACGACCAGTTGTTACGTTACAGCCGACAGATTATGCTGCCGCAGGTTGATATTGAAGGGCAGGAAAAGCTGCTGGATTCCCATGTACTGATTGTGGGTATGGGCGGGCTCGGTTGCCCTGCGTCTATTTATCTGGCGGCTGCGGGTGTCGGACAGCTGACCATCGTAGACCCGGACGTTGTCGATCAGACCAACCTGCAACGGCAAATTGCTTTTTCAACGGATGATGTCGGACAGTTCAAAGTTCATGCTGCTGCTGCGAGAATCAGTGCCATTAATCCTGGTATTCAGGTGAATACGGTCACGACAAAGCTGAATGAAGCAGCGTTGACGGAGATAATGGAACAAGCTGATGTTGTACTGGATGCTACCGATAACTTTGACAGTCGTTTTGCTATCAATCGCTGTAGTGTTCAAGCCAGTGTCCCCCTGGTGTCTGGTGCCGCTATTCGCCTGAATGGACAGTTGGCTGTCTTTGACCGCTGGCAGGATAACGCCCCCTGTTATCGTTGCCTTTATTCAGAGCAAGAGGCGGAAGAGCTGACTTGTTCAGAATCCGGTATCCTGGGGCCAGTGGTAGGAACTATTGGCACCCTGCAAGCCCTCGAAGCTATAAAGTTGATTACCGGGTTTGGAGAAAGTCTCAGCGGACGTATAATGATGTTTGACGCTCAAGCCATGCAATGGCAGACCCTGTCTCTGGAAACTGACCCGGAATGCCCGGTGTGTTCTGGAGGAAAGGCGGGTTAACTGGCGGGAAATTGGTCGACCTTTTTCAGCAGGCGCTGTTTGTACTCTTCATCAAGGTCATTCCAGTGCTTGCCGATCAGGGCCCCTTCCATGGCGTAAAGCAGAACTTTGGAAACCTTGAAACCTCTGTCCCTGACCTTACAGTATGCCGCAACAGAACCTGTTTCATGGAGTTGTTCAAGTGTTCGAATGCCCACAGCATTCAACCACTGAACCGAAGTTTTTCCTAAATTTTTTAATTCAATCAGGTCGGTAGCCATATTGGTTCCCTGGGTCAAACTCTTTAAGTCCGATATTAAGGGAAGCAGCAGAACATAATATACCGCTGTTGGCTTTTGGCGGTTGGCTGTATGAGCAGCTAATAGCCAAAAGCCAACAGCCAAAAGCCCGGTAAGTTATTGAATGCTGCGCCCCTAAGTCCGATATGAAATTTTTTTGATATTACGGAATGTCAGATTTGGTTCTTCTCTAATACCCTGTAACTATAGACGTAACTATAGACGAGTCTGCCCGGCAGTCCGGAAATCTGACAAAGCCGCTAGGAAATATAGCGGTAAATGCGTCGGAGCAAAGTTTCCTGCCAGTTTTTTTCTTCCGTGAAGACTTTTATGCACGTTTGTAACTCATTTTTGGTGAGAGCATCCTCCCATTGCTTTTGTTTATGAACCAGATCTTCACTGGCTTCTGAAGAGTCGTTGCCAAGAACTTGTCGCGTTTTTATGCGGTTGATCATTACCTGTTGCGCAGCCTGACATTTGACGATTAGAAAGAGCGTTCCGGTTTCACGGGCCAGTTGTTGCATCCGCAGCCGTTCGTGATGTTTCAGAAAAGCAGCGTCCAACAGAACGGACTGTCGTACAGAGAGTTCCTTAAAAGCCAGTTCATAAAGTTTCTGAAATGTTTGTACAGTTGCTTCCTTTGTGTAGATATCAAGGTTGGCAAGAGAGCTGTCTGCTGTCGGACTGAGTCCAAACAACTTTTTACGCTCAACGTCAGAGTGGAAAACCGGAATTCTGAGGGTTGAGGCCAGAAAGTTAGCAACGGTGGTTTTTCCTGAACCCGACAAACCCTGAAGGCAGATAAGGCATGTAGTCATAATGTGTAGTACTTTTTTAAGTGTTGATTATAAACGAACGCAACTTATTTCGGTTTTATCGGCTTTGTCTGTCCCGTGGATTACGTATAATACGAAACCATGGTAGCAAGTAACAAAGATACGCCACAGAAGAAAACCAAACGCTCTGGGCCTAAGAAAAACCGTTCAACCAGTCAGCGTAAACCGTCTGATCGTTTTCGACGATTAGGGCTGTTGCTTCTCAAACTGGGTATTTGCGGCTTTTTTATATTCATGGCATTTGTCGTTTATCTGGATGCGGCGGTTATACCAAAGTTTGAAGGCAAAAAGTGGGCAATTCCGGCCAAGGTCTATGCACGTCCGGTTGAATTGTACGAAGGCCGTCTTCTAAAACCCGACGAATTGCAGGCACAGTTACGACGTCAGGGCTACCAGCCAGTCACCACGGTTCGTCGTCCGGGAACCTTTGCCCGGACGGGTAATGAGTTCATTATTTACAGTCGGGGATTTCACTTTCCCGACGGCACAGAATCCTCCCGTTATGCCCATGTCCGCTTCAACGTCAATCAGGTTGTCAGCCTGACCAACAGACATCGGCAGCCGCTGCCACTGTTGCGACTTGATCCTCAACCGGTTGGGGGAATTTACCCGGCCAGCTATGAAGACCGTCTGCTTATTCGTCTTGAGCAGGCACCCAAGCATCTTGTACCGGCCCTGATGGCGATTGAAGACAGGGACTTTTATGAACACTGGGGTATATCGTTGTCGTCTATTGCCCGGGCTCTGCTGGTTAATGTTCGGGCAGGCGGTGTCGTCCAGGGTGGCAGTACACTGACGCAACAGCTGGTTAAGAACTTCTATTTGAGTAATGAACGTACCCTGATCCGTAAGGTTCAGGAAGCGATCATGTCTGTGTTGCTGGAACTGCATTACTCAAAAGATGAAATTCTGGAAACGTATCTCAACGAAGTTTATCTGGGTCAGCAGGGGCGACGGGCAATACATGGCTTTGGTCTTGCCAGTCAGTTTTATTTTGCCCAGCCGATTCAGGAGTTGAGCCTTGCCAGAACCGCATTGTTAGTGGGTATCGTCAAGGGACCTTCGTATTACAACCCAAGGCGTTTTCCCGAGCGAGCCATGCAACGTCGTAACCTGGTGCTGGATGTTATGGCAAACGAAGGCCTGGTTTCGAAGGCCGAGGCTGAACGTTCAAAGCAATTGCCGCTGGGCATTGTCAGCCGTGAACAGATGCGTACCAATGCTTTCCCCGCCTATCTTGATGTGGTGAAAAACCAGCTACGGCAGGATTACGCCGAACGGGACCTGACCTCGGAAGGATTGCGAATATTCACCAATATGGACCCAATTATTCAGCGTCATGCTCAAAGCAGCCTGACCCGGACGGTCAATGCCATTAACAAGGACAAGTTACAGGGGGCAATGATCGTCACTTCCGCACAGACCGGAGATTTGCTGGCGGTCGTCGGTGATAAGCATCCCGGCTACGTCGGCTTTAACCGGGCTGTAGACGCACGTCGTCCAGTAGGTTCACTCCTGAAGCCAGCGATTTATCTGACCGCCCTCGAACAACCGGAACGCTACACATTAACGACACCGGTAAAAGACCTTCCGATTAAGGTAGAAGATGGTCGGGGTGGGTTCTGGGAACCGGGCAATTACGATGGCAAATCCCGTGGAGATGTTCCACTCTATGAGGCGCTGGCGAGGTCTTTCAATCAGGCGACCACGCGCACGGGGATGGAGGTAGGCGTGCCGAATGTTTTAAACACCATTCGTCGTCTTGGTGTTGAGCGATCACTGCCCAATTATCCCTCAGTGTTGTTGGGGGCTGCTTCCCTGACCCCCATGGACATTGCGGTGATGTATCAGACCTTTGCCAGTGGTGGTTTCCGGATGCCGTTAAGAGCGATTGATGCCGTGGTGGATGCCAGTGGCAGACCGTTGCGTCGGTACAGTCTCTCGGTTGAGCGGGTGGTCGATCCGGCTCCCATGGAGCTGTTAAGACGCTCCATGGTCAGTGTTATGAAAGAAGGTACAGGTCGCAGAGCTTACTGGAGTATCAGTCAGGATATTGACCTGGCGGGTAAGAGTGGTACAACCAATGATTCCAGAGACAGCTGGTTTGCAGGCTTCTCGGGTAACCTGATGGCTGTGACCTGGCTGGGAAATGATGACAACAGCTCTACCGGACTCACGGGCAGCAGTGGTGCTCTGAAGGTCTGGACTGACCTGATGCAACGAACGCCCATCAGGGGTGTCCAGCCCCTTGCCAGTGACCGGCTGGAATATGTCTGGGTGCAGCCTCAATCAAACCTGCGCAGTCGTCAGGGTTGCGAGGGCGCCAGACTGCTTCCTTATATTACAGGTTCTGCGCCTTCTATGACGGACAGCTGTAGTCAATCAGTCCCGCAGGATGGTGCAGGCTTCTTCGATACCATTAAATCCTGGTTCAATTAATCCATGCGTGATCGTTGTAATAAAGGTTTGCTTCAGTCGTTGACCAGACCCATCATCTTGTTTCTGTTTGCTGCGATTTTGTCTGGCTGTGGAGGCCGGGTTTATTACGCACCATCAGAACCTGTTTTGGTGGGCTCCCCTTACGCTGACCGGGAAGATGCCGTGGGTGTTTTGCTGAATAATGCTTATCAGGCGATTGAGGCCGGTCTTCTGGAAGATGCGTCCGGTTGGTTGTCGCGGGCTATGCGCATCAATCCGGTGGAACCCGCCATCTACTATCACATGGCCGAAATTCGTATAGAGCAGGGCGATCCTGACCAGGCACGGCAGCTGCTTGGCAGAGCCTTGAGCCTTGGGCCGGATCAGCAAATGACCCATAAGCTGGAAGTCCTGCTAAGTTCCCTTGAGAGTTGAGAATATGAGTGTACAAATCATCCGGTTACTGGAAAACATGGAAGCAGAACTGAAAGTTCTGGGATGCTGGCAGGCTATGCCACCGACGCCGGAAGCCATGTCCAGTGAAGTTCCTTTTTGCATGGACACCATGGCATTCAGCCAATGGTTGCAATGGCTGTTTATTCCAAGGGTAAGAGCTATCGTTGATCAGGGTGGGGCTTTGCCAAAAGGTGCCAATATCAAACCTTATGCAGAAGAAGCATTGATGGTTGAAAAAGTGTCTTCAGAAAAGCTGTTAAACCTGGTTGAGCAGTTTGATTTGCTGATGAAGTAACAGAGGGGCTGAAAAATACGCTTTCGAGTTAAACGGAGTGAGAGTGTGAATGTGAGGCACGCATTCTTCTCAACTCCCGTATAGCCGGATCACAACGGCAACGATAAATGATGGCTGCTGCCCCAAAAAAAACAATCCCGGCACCGGCAGCGCCCACCTTTATCTGGGCATTCAGACAATCGTCGTCTTCCTGGCAGGTCGCCATGCTGTAAAAACCACCCATCAATGTCGTAATAAGGGTACTCATGGCGGTACCTACCAGCGTATAGACAGGTACATTGGTTGCCAGGTGCCGCAAATGCTGCAAAGTGCCGGGCTGAGGTCTTCCCGCGGCAATGCCGGCCATTTGTCCCATTAAGGGCTCTACCTGTCCGAGCAGTGCCAACAGGTCATTGGCAGAACCTTCATCCAGATTCTGAACCGCCTCGTAGGAAAACTCCCGAAGACTTGCCATTACATGCTCGTATTGTCTCAACACTCTAGCGCCCCTCAGGTAGGCGTTCTGGTGTAATGCGCTAAACACATGGTGGGCTCGAAAAAAAAGAGGATGCCTGCTGGTCACCTGAGCCACTGCATGTTGACTGCTGGCCAGAAGAGGAGTTGTCTCGTCACTTTGTTGCAATAGAGAACCGTGCGGTGGTCGTGCAGTGCCAGCCCCTGCATGGCAATTGATATGCACCAATAATTGATCAAGAGCCTGATTGCGATTAATGACCAGCGAGTGTCTGCGCCAAAAGTCAATAATGCTCTGTTCTGCGGCCTCCCCCAAAGAAAATGAATTAGAACAGTGTTCACATAAAGCGCTGAGAGGAATGTGCATACCTCCAATCCTGACAGTGAAAAGGGTGACACTAGAATAGAGCATAAAAAGGGCTTTCGTTAAGTCAGAGCCTTCTCATGCAACAGTTTTTTTATGTAACGCTCTGGTGATGCCCCAAGGCCTGAGAGCTATTCGCAGTATTGCTTCATCATTCCCATCAGTCGTTGTTTTTCCTGCTCCTTCCCGGCATCGTCGAGAATTTCTTCCCGCCCATCTTCATGGGAAAGGCGAATCCGTCCTTTTGTCTTCAGAGCGTTAAGGTTGTCCTTAAGCTTGTTACAGAATGCGATGGTCTCAGGGGCCGAAGGGCCTGGAACGGAAGTGTCTTCGGAAACCTCAGTGGCTGACTCATTGGGTGGCTCGCTTAAAGAATCGCCTGATGAATCGTCTGGCAAACTCTCTTGTGCGCTGTCAGAACTATCAGAAGAAATAACAAACTCAGTTTCCATCCCGTCCGGGCCCGGTCGGTCAGAGTAATGTGTCACGCCTTTCTCGTCTTTCCAGATAAACACTTTTTCAGCGTGAATGGCTTCAATATTGACAGTACCGGATAGAGCCAGAGGTAGCAGGAGCAAAAAGGTTTTTATCGGTCCATTCATCCCGTGAGCCCCGTTTTGTGTCTCTTTATTATTAAATGTAAGTGATTTCCGCGATTCTGCTTCGCTATGCTGTTGACTCAAATGGACTGACAGTAAAGAATGGCAACCACTGAAACTATACAGCCAGTAATTTCAGCTGACTATGCGACCATCAGGAACATAAACAGTGGAACTGGTGATAGCATTCCTTGGAGTCAGGCAGTCGTACCTTGCCGGGTCACGCTGCCAGCACTCTACTGCCCCTATCCGCACAGGAATGTTAAGCAGAGACCCGAAGTCCCAGCTGTCGTAGGTGACTGTTGTAGCTGCTACAACCAATAAAAATCTTCGGCAAAAAAGTCTGCGCCCTTTTTAGGAGAAAGACCTGCCGAACTCATTTCTAATGATTAAGCCGAGGAGAAGCACACGTGGAGCTTTTATCCGGTGCGGACATGGTGGTTCGCTCGCTCGCTGACGAAGGAGTCAGGCACATTTACGGGTATCCGGGGGGTGCGCTTCTGCACGTCTACGATGCCATTTTCAAACAGAAAGAAATCTCACATATTCTTGTTCGTCATGAACAGGCGGCTGCTCATATGGCTGATGGTTATGCCAGGGCAACAGGGAAACCGGGGGTTGCGCTGGTCACGTCAGGACCTGGTGCGACCAACACGGTGACCGGCATTGCCACCGCCTATATGGACTCCATTCCAATGGTGCTTATTTCCGGGCAGGTGCCTTCTGCGGGCATTGGGTCGGATATGTTTCAGGAAGTGGATATGGTGGGCATTTCCCGCCCGATTGTTAAGCACAGCTTTCTGGTAAAACGGGCAGAAGATATTCCGAAAACCATCAAAAAAGCCTTTTACCTGGCACAAACCGGGCGGCCGGGTCCGGTCGTGGTGGATATTCCGAAAGACATTACCGACCCCAGCCTGAAGTTTGAATATCAATACCCTGAAACCGTAAAACTTCGCTCTTATACACCGCCCAGCAAAGGCCATAATGGTCAGATTCGTAAGGCCATTGACCTGTTGATGCAGGCCAGACGTCCCATCATTTATGCGGGTGGTGGCGTTATTATGGGCAATGCCGCCCCCCAGCTTACCCAGCTGGCGAAAAACCTGAATGTACCTGTAACCAATACGCTTAACGGTCTTGGCGGCTTCCCCGGATCAGACCGTCAGTTTGTCGGTATGCTCGGCATGCACGGTAGTTATTGTGCCAATATGGCGATGCATCATGCCGACGTTATTCTGGCGGTTGGCGCTCGCTTTGATGATCGGGTGACGAACAATACGGCAAAATTCTGTCCGGACGCCAGGGTTATTCATATTGATATCGATCCGGCGAGTATCTCCAAAACCATTACGGCGGATATCCCTATTGTTGGCCCGGTGGGAGCCGTCCTGGACGGTTTCCTGCGTCATATTACCGATTACTCCGGTGGCCGGGATCAGGAGGCCATTGAAGCCTGGTGGCGTCAGTTAGATGAGTGGCGTGACAGTCGTGGTGGTCTGTTCCCTTACGACAAAGGCGACGGAACCATTCTCAAGCCGCAGCAGGTGATTGAGACCCTGTATGAAGTGACAGGGGGGGATGCTTTTGTGACGACCGATGTCGGTCAGCACCAGATGTTTACGGCGCAATATTACCCCTTCGACAAGCCTAACCGCTGGATCAGCTCGGGTGGCCTTGGCACCATGGGCTTTGGTTTGCCAGCCGCCATGGGCATTAAGCTGACTCATCCTGATGCGACCGTTGCCTGTGTAACAGGTGAAGGCAGTATCCAGATGAATATTCAGGAACTCTCCACCTGTTTGCAATATGACCTGGGTGTGAAAATCATCAACGTCAACAACCAGGCTTTGGGGATGGTGCGACAGTGGCAGGATATGAATTATGACAGCCGCTACTCCCATTCCTATATGGAGTCCCTGCCTTGCTTTGTGAAACTGGCAGAATCTTACGGCCATGTGGGTATTCAGGTCACTAAGTCATCAGACCTGCGTCCGGCGATGGAAGAAGCGTTCTCGCTGAAAGACCGTCTGGTGTTTATGGATATCCGGGTGGATGTCAATGAGCATGTTTATCCCATGCAGATCAAGGATGGTTCCATGCGTGATCTGTGGCTCAGCAAAACGGAGAGAACCTGATGCGGCGAATTATCTCTGTACTGGTTGAAAACGAGCCGGGCGCACTATCACGCATTGTCGGACTGTTTTCCCAGAGAAACTACAACATTGAAACGCTAAACGTAGCACCGACGGAAGACAGCAGCCTGTCCCGCCTGACAGTCACTACCTCTGGTAATCCACAAGTGATTGAGCAGATCACCAAGCAGTTGAACAAGCTGATTGATGTGGTAAAGCTGGTGGACCTGACAGAAGGCTCCCACGTTGAAAGAGAGCTGATGCTGGTAAAGGTAAGAGCGGGTGGACCTTTACGCGCCGAGGTAAAACGCACGGTGGATATTTTCCGCGGGCATATCGTTGATGTCACCAGTTCTGTCTATACCATTCAGCTGGTGGGAACACAGAATAAGCTGGACGCGTTTATCGAAGCGGTGGGGCATGCCCAGGTGATGGAAGTTGTGCGAAGTGGCATAACGGGTATTGCCCGTGGTGAGAAAGTGCTTTCGGTATGATATAGCAGGCTTTGATAGAACCATGCGCTTTTCATCTAAGGTAACGAAAAGCACATGGTTATGTTGTTTTATACCGTTGCAGATTTCATGTTTTCTGAATTATGTATCAGTTTGCCGGGAGGCGTTGACGGATAAGAAGTTCCAGTTGATCGAAACGTTTATCGACGTGCTCGAAACGTTTATCGACGTGCTCGAAGCGTTCATCGACGTGCTCGAAGCGTTCATCGACGTGCTCGAAGCGTTCACGAGTTTCTTTTACAAATTCTAAATGCTGCTCATCGGCTCGTTTGAACCCTGCATGTGTTGCTTCCGCTAACGCTTTTACACAAGCCGTCAGGCCCGCTATATCATGCTGGTTAGTCAAAGCGATGTTTTTTATATCTGCACAGACTCTGGCCAGGCCGTGAACTTCTTTATCAAGGTTATGATGCTGGGCTTCCAGTTTGTCCAGTCTTGCTTCTACGGATCTCATTTCTATCGACATCGGTACAGCTCGTTTTTATTGGTTGGGCTTTGAGCATAGCAGAGGATGGCGCACAGACATCTTCGGTCAGTAAGATTCCTGACACGCCTTATCCAGCAGCGACCAGAAAGCCCTCACCAAAGGGTTTCTGAGTTTTTTTTTCAGAACACAAAGTCCCACGTCGTAAGCCGGTAGCCAGGGTTTTACATCAATGACCTGTACCCGGCCTGATAGCGGACTGTTGTCGACTACAATCTGGGGAACGACGCCAATACCAAACCCCAGGCTGACCATACTGACAATGGCTTCGTTGCCTGCTACCTGTGAATAGATTCTGGGCTTGATATTTTTGTTGGCAAACCACTGATTGGTCCGGTTTCGACTGATGCCTTTTTCAGGAAGAATCATCGGTGTGTTGGTCCAGTCCTGATTGCTGGCAGGGTGTTTGACGCTGCCATCAATGGGAGCGATAAAGACCAGGGGGGATAGACCAATACTGCAAAACGCCAGTTCAGCGGGCAGTTGGTCGGGGCGGGCTGCGATGGAAATATCTTCCTGTCCTGACAGCACATACTGAATGGCAGGTTCCGGGTCGCCGGTATGCAATTTGATTTCAATGCCGGGGTAGCTTTGGCGAAACTGACTAAGAATGTCGTATAAAAAACTGTAGCTGGCAGTCACCGAGCAGTAGACACTGATTTCTCCTGTGAGTTGTTCAGCGGCAGTCATTAACCGGTTACGGATTCCGTCCCATTGTTGCAGAGTGTCTCTGGCGTATTCCTGGAACAATAAGCCTTCCCGGGTGAGCTGTACACTACGGTTGTTTCGTTCAAACAGTAAAACCCCAAGGGATTCTTCAAGATGCTGGATGCTTCGGCTTAGGGTGGAAGGGCTGACATGACAGGCCTGGCTGGCGCGACCAAAATGCAAGCTGTCGGCAAGGCCGAGGAAATGTTTCAGTAGCTTGGTATCCATAGGCTTTCGTCATTTGTTTCATATTTAGGGATACTATTTTTTAAATATATCATTTTACGAAATATATTATGTGGTTTATCTTACGCCTAACGAATTTGCCCTTGCGAACAACTGTTTTTCATAATAAAGAGGAGTCTTCACATGCAGGTTTATTACGATAAAGATTGTGATCTGGCCATTATTCGTGGCAAAAAAGTATCCATCATCGGTTACGGTTCTCAGGGGCATGCCCATGCCAACAACCTGAAAGACTCCGGGGTGGATGTAACGGTCGGTCTGCGTAAAGGCTCCGCCTCCTGGGAAAAAGCGGCTTCTGCCGGTCTGGCAGTGCTGGAAGTGCCGGCTGCTGTTGAGCAGGCTGATGTCGTAATGATCCTGACACCCGATGAATTCCAGTCTCAGCTTTACAAAGAGCAGATTGAACCGAATTTGCGTGAAGGCGCCACCCTGGCTTTCGCCCATGGTTTCTCGATTCATTACAACCAGATTGTGCCCCGCGAAGATCTGGACGTGATTATGATCGCGCCTAAGGCTCCGGGTCACACCGTCCGTTCCGAATTTGTTAAAGGCGGTGGTATCCCTGATCTGGTGGCAGTGTTCCAGAACGCTTCCGGTAAAGCTAAAGAAGTGGCTTTGTCTTACGCTTCCGGTGTTGGTGGCGGTCGTACCGGTATCATTGAAACCACCTTTAAGGACGAAACTGAAACCGACCTGTTTGGTGAACAGGCGGTTCTTTGTGGTGGTGCTGTTGAACTGGTAAAGGCGGGTTTTGAAACCCTGACTGAAGCCGGTTACTCCCCGGAAATGGCTTATTTCGAATGCCTGCACGAACTGAAGCTGATTGTTGACCTGATGTACGAAGGTGGCATCGCCAATATGAACTACTCCATCTCCAATAATGCGGAGTATGGTGAGTATGTAACAGGACCGAAGGTTATTAACGAACAATCCCGTCAGGCCATGCGCGAATGCCTGAAGGACATTCAGAACGGCGAATACGCTAAAAAGTTTATTGTTGAAGGGGCGACCAACTACCCGTCCATGACTGCTTATCGTCGCAACAATGCAGCGCACCCTATTGAGCAGGTAGGTAGCAAACTGCGTGAGATGATGCCCTGGATTACTGCGAACCAGCTGGTCGATAAGACGAAAAATTAATCATTTACCTACCTTCCCGGCTCTTGCTCATTCGCCGCAAGGGCTGGTTATTTATGGCTAACTGATGAATGTTGAGGTGTTGAGTAGAAACTACCCTGAAAGTCACTACAGTTACTCAGGGGTAAATAAGCTTACTTTTTTGTAAATTCAGAGTGAAGCCCGTAGCTTTTAATTCTGTTTTTCGAGGCTTATTTGCTGATCAGTTGAGTGGCTTGATAATCAGGAGCTTTAAAGAATGATCTCAAAAAGGCCATTAAGTTTCATCCTGCTTCGACTTTTCCAAAGAAATGTATTAAGTGTCTTTTTTCTTTTGTTAGTCTATGTATTTCCTGCTTCAGGAGCATCTCAGTCCTCAGGGCAAAAAAAATTGCCCGATTCTCATATGTTTCACAATGAATCCAACCATACCTATACAATTCAAGAGGTAACAACGAGCGGTCACGACCATGATGATCACGACCATGAACACAGTCATAGCCATGAGGGCAGCTTAGCTTTTCCCATTATTATGTGGAGTTTGGAAACGTCTCACATTCTGATTACCTTACAGGGGGGGCAGGTAGGCTGGAAAACTCTGGTGACTGCTCTTGGCTTAGGTGGCTTGTCTGCTACAGCGGTGAATCTTGCTTCCTGGTATGAGGGCAACAAGGTTTCTGAGGGGCTGAAAGATTTATGTGATTTGGCAGGGCATTGCGCTATCGCGTATATTGCTTTCAAAGAGTTTCAGGGCGTCAGTGCTAGTTATTCCAAAATCGGGGACCCTGATTCACAGCAGCTGATTCCCTCCAGCCCGAACCCTCTGGTTATGGTCTTAGGTTCTGCAATGCACTTTATGAAAGCCGCTGCGCTTTCAGCACCCGCTGTTATAGAGAAAGACAGCGTAGGTGCTTTTTTTACTCCTGCGATTCCGATTGTTAGTGTAATAGCGGCCTATTTTTTAGGTAAACGGGCAGTAGCACTTTCTGATCCTAAGAAAAAGATAGCGTACCTTATAGCAGGATCAGGAATGTTGGTGATAGGTACGCTTCCCGGAGTTGCTGCTGCTGTCAACACGCTGGGAGAGCATATCTATTTTGATCGTACAATCGTTCAACTGGCTGATGAAAGCAGACCGTGGCAGGCTCAGGTAATGCATACAATAGGCTTGGAAAGAGTAACCGTAGGAACACTGACTGCGATGACGCTTTTTGTTGCTTACAGCCTCTACACTCTACTGCCTGAGCGCTTTCACCTTCACCATCATCATTAGAGTGCCAGATGTTATGGCTATTCCCGACTTTATGAAAAAAGGCGAGAGTAGCCAGGGGCAGGTTTTTTAACAAGCTAATTTGGCTTCGCTGCTCAATACATCCAGCAATTTGAAAACATGCTGTTGCAATAACTCTGAGGCTTTGGCCAGATTAGCCAGAAATTGTTCAGCTGTCGTACATTCCTCATCGACCAGGTCGGTAACGGATTTAACAGCAAGCAACGGTGTCTTATACATTTTTGCAACCGCTGCAATAGCCGCTGCTTCCATCTCTTTTGCTACCAGAGGTTCTTCACGTAGAATGGCTTCGTCGGTCGGGCTCATGTCCAGAGAGTTGCCTGTGCATACAACGGCTCCCTTTAGTCCAAGCCGATTTGCATAATCCAGGGCTAATGCGGATTCATAGCTGCCATCACCGTAGGCAAAGTAGTCTTCTCCCAGGGGAATTCGGCGGTCGAAATAACGGATTTTTTCACCCATGTAAACGTCACCAATTGCACTACCCTTGTCTTTAAAGGCACCGCAGGTTCCCGCGTTAATCAGCAGGTCAGGTGTGAACTGACGAATGGCTTCTAAAGTGGTAATGGTTGCTGGCTGAGTTCCAACAGACTCTACGTTATATTCACGATCAGTGCCGTTTACGACCAGAGAAATATCCAGGCCTTTATAGTTCCCTTGAAATGCCTGACAGGTGAGCACCGGGTCTTGCATTTTAACTTCAGACAGGTTCAGGTGTTTGATAATAGGAGCCGCTTCCTGCTTCATGGCGACGATCATGGTAATACGCTGCATAGGATTCCTTAATCTGTTTTAATCCGGGCAAGCCTATATTTTCAAGTTATATAAAAAATATTGAACTACGTATTTCTATTGTTATTTCTTAGCAGTCTTAGACTGAGGATCACAGAAGAATGGAGAACATCCAGAATGTACTGGCATCTTTGCCAGAGGTTGTTGCTGACGCTTTTGGCCAGGGTAAGCCAGCAGGCTATATACCGGCACTGTCGCAGGTGGACCCCGGCAAGTTCGGAATGGCAATCAGTACGGTTAATGGCGATGACTTTGTGATTGGCGATGCTGATGAGTTCTTTTCAATCCAGAGTATTTCCAAGGTATTCAACCTGAGCCTTGCCATGCACTATGCCGGTGAAGACCTGTTTAAGCGTGTTGGTGTAGAGCCCTCGGGAACCACGTTCAACTCGTTATCCCAGCTTGAGTATGAAAACGGTATTCCCCGTAACCCCTTTATCAATGCCGGTGCGCTGGTGGTAACCGATGCATTGCTGGAGTTCGTGAAATCCCCCAAACGGGACTTTCTTGATTTTGTACGAGGTCTGTCTAATAACATTGACGTACATTACGATGAAGAAGTGTTTCGTTCTGAATACGACAATGGTCAGCGAAATGCGGCACTGGCAAACTACCTGAAAAGCTTTGGCAACCTGGATAACCATATTTCCCGTGTACTGGATTTCTATTTTTACCAGTGTTCAGTGTCCATGAGCTGTCGTGATCTTGCCCGGGCTTTCCGTTTTCTGGCTCAGGATGGTCGGCATCCTTATAAGGATGAGCAAGTGGTTTCCCGGTTGCAGGCACGCAGAATTAACTCCCTGATGATGACCTGTGGCACTTATGACGAAGCGGGTGAGTTTGCGTTTAAAGTAGGACTTCCGTGTAAGAGTGGAGTAGGGGGAGGCATTGTTGCGGTCATTCCGGGTGAAATGTCGGTCTGTGTCTGGAGTCCGGAACTCGGGCCAAAAGGTAATTCAATCGTTGGGATGGAAGCGCTGAAATACTTTGCCCGGAAAGCCGGGCGCTCAATATTCTGATTTTACAGCTTATGGCTGTTTGGTTGACTTGTGCTAAATACAGCATAGAGGCAAATCGTGGTAAAGTGATGAACTTTATTAACTGCTGTTACATGAGCTGATTTTGCAATGACCGAAAGACCGGAACGACCCGAAGATAGCGGTAATGCGGTTGACGGGATGTTTCCTGTCGATGAGCATTTTGAAGAAGTGGTCGAGGGTGGGCAGACCGTCCGTCACAAAGGCATTTATATTCTTCCCAACCTGTTTACCACTGGTAACCTGTTTTGTGGTTTTTACGCTATTATCAGTGCCCAGGCAGGCTTTTACGCCGCTGCCTGTATCGCTGTATTTGTGGCAATGGTGCTGGACGGACTGGATGGTCGCGTTGCCCGCATGACCAACACCCAGAGTAAGTTTGGTGAGCAGTATGACAGCCTGGCCGACATGGTCACTTTTGGTGTAGCACCCGCCATGGTGGCGTACAGCTGGGCTTTGAAAGACATGGGCAAAGTTGGCTGGGTGGTAGCCTTTATCTATGCGGCTTGTGCGGCTATACGCCTGGCTCGCTTCAACGCACAGATTGAAGAGACTGACAGCCGCTACTTTACTGGTCTCGCCAGCCCGGCAGCCGCCGCTTTGGTCGTTGGTATGGTATGGGCATTGAGTGACTTTGGTATCGATGGTGAAAGTACGGTGCTGGTGGCAGTTCTGGCAATCCTGATTACAGGCGGCGCAGGGATACTGATGGTCAGTAATATTCAATACCACAGTTTTAAGAAAATAGACCTGCGTGGACGAGTGCACTTTATTTTTCTGCTGGTGATGGTACTCGTATTCGCTGTTGTATCGACCGATCCTCCCCGTGTACTGATGCTGGTTTTTCTTGCTTATGCCTGCTCTGGTCCTGTGACTGCCCTCATGCGAATGGGTAAGCATGAACAGCCCTGAGCATAAACAGCCCTGAGCATAAACAGCCCTGAGCATAAACAGCCCTGAGCATAAACAGCCCTGAGCGAATGAAAAAAGAAAGCTGATTCGAACGGATATTCTGTCAATAAGATCCAATAAAAACGCCGTCACCTGATGGCGTTTTTATTGCCTGTCACTTTCACAGGGAGATGATGGGCTGCTGGACAGTTGATAGCGTTGTCAGTAGCGTAGGGTGTTACGGTCAGCGGATAGCTTTGGTCAATGACAATGCTAATAAAAACGAAAAGAGTCAGTGATGTAAGCAGTAGTGAGATTACTTCAGAATCTATTTACCAGCAGCGCCGGGAGTTTCTGAAAAAATCAGGACAGTTTGCCTTTGCTGGCTTAGGGTTGGCGCTGACTGGCTGCTCGGATGCTTCTGAAAAAGCCGCTGTTTCTGCTACCAGTGACTATCAGGACATTCCCCAGCTACCTGCATCAGAGTGGTTAAAAGAAAAAGTGGCCACCTATAAACGCAGCGATTTTGTCACCGCTGAAAAACTCACGCCTTATGCCAATGTGACTCAATACAATAACTTTTATGAGTTTGGCTATGAAAAAACTGATCCAGCGGACTATGCAAAAGATTTTGTCACCGATCCATGGTCGGTGGTGATTGAAGGCGAGGTGGAGAAACCCGGTATCTATCATCTTGAAGACCTGCTCAGACCGGAAGCCATGGAAGAACGCATTTACCGGCTACGCTGCGTTGAGGCATGGTCGATGGTTATTCCCTGGGTTGGGTTTTCTCTGGCGGCTATGCTTAAGCGCTTACAGCCGACTTCAAAAGCAAAGTTTGTAGAATTCACGACCTTATATGACCCGAAACAGATGCCCGGACAGAAGTCTCCCTTCAGTGCTATTCAGTACCCTTATGTTGAAGGTTTGAGAATAGATGAGGCCATGAACCCACTGTCGTTTATGGCCGTGGGTGTTTATGGCAAGACACTGCCGCCACAGAATGGTGCGCCCATAAGGCTGGTGGTGCCCTGGAAGTATGGTTTCAAAAGCATCAAGTCCATCGTCAAAATCCGTTTTATAGAAACGATGCCAAACACAACCTGGGCGTTGTCTGCGCCTGGGGAGTATGGTTTTTATGCCAATGTGAACCCGAATGTCAGCCATCCCCGCTGGAGTCAGGCGTCAGAACGACGCCTGCCCGCTACCCTGTTAAGCCCGAACCGCAGAGATACGCTGATGTTTAATGGTTACGCCGATGAAGTGGCTCACCTGTATAAAGGCATGGATTTACAGCGGTTCTATTGACGTCCCGGGCAGCTGTGCAGGCAATAATAGCTCCTTGTTTTTTTTTATTGCCTCTTTATATTAATTCTTATGGATGTATAAATTTTTAACAGGAAAGTAGAAACTAAGAGGGAAACAAGAATGCATCTCATTATTTATACCAGTCGCTATACCGGCGACGCTTCTCACATTGATAACGATCTGGTCACTATTACCCAAACAGCCAAAAATAATAATCCTGCCCTTAACATTACCGGGCTATTGTTTTACCACAATCAACAGTTTTTGCAGGTTATCGAAGGCGAGCAGTCCGACCTGGAAAGTTTAATGGCTACCGTGACTGCTGATCAACGGCATGAAGAGGTGGTTCGTATTGTCGATCAGGAAGTGCCAGAGCGTGGCTTCAGCGAGTGGAATATGGACAGTTTTAATCTGTCTGAACACCAGCAGCTCTCACCCGGCCAGCTACAGGCCATTAAAGAACTGTATAAGGAAAACTTTGCGATGCAATCCGATACGATTGTTGATTTCTATAAATCGAT